>DLIO01000059.1:76918-94370 GCA_002483765.1 Lentisphaeria bacterium UBA7640
TGCGTAGTGCGTAGTGCGTAGTGCGGAAGGGGGAAAGGGAGGGAAGATTTAACCACCCGCCTACGCCGAGGCTTCGGAGGGCAGGCGCAAGCCACGAGAAAGGAAGAAGGGAAGTCACCACTAATGGACACTAATAAAGAAGAAGAAAAATATTTATTAAGGGGAAAAGGGAAGAAATATTTTAACCACAGATGGGAAGAAGATAGCATAGACATTTCTGTCTGTGCATTTTTGTTGCAACTGCTACTATGAATTAGCGCGCGCATAATGCGCGCGCGAATTACAGACGAAAATTATAGCATTAAAAAAACTATTTCCCGTTTTTTTTTATTCGTGTTCATTCGTGGTTCTTCCCCCTTAAAACTTAAAACTTAAAACTTAAAAAGGATTAAAATGTTTGAATTGAAAAATAAGAAAATCGTTTTCTTTGGAGCAGTAGGCTATTTGGCGACTCCGATCGTTTGGAAAATGGCGGAACTTGGCGCTGATTTGATGTTGGTAGATATCAATGTTGAACGCGCAAGCAAAGTTGCAAAAGAGCTGAGTCTGAAATATCCGGAGCAATGTTTTGATTTTTCGTATCTTAATACCGAAGATTACTCCAGCATCACAGCCTGTTTTGAGAAGATCAAAAAAACTTTTGGCAAGATTGACATTATGGTCTCTGGGATTTCAGCAGCTAATAATCTACTGGTCGAAGAGTTTACCCCTGAGTTGATGAATAAGACTTTTGCCGCTCATCTGACTGGTTCGTTTCTGCTGGCCAGGAGTTCGGCTGAATTGATGCCCGATGGCGGCAGTATAGTGATTTTCTCGTCGATGTACGGACAGGTCGCTCCTGATCCATCAGCCTACCATGCGCCGATGAAACCCAATCCCATTGACTATGGAATGGCGAAAGCCGGACTTAATCAGATGATCCGCTATCTAGCCGTCTACTGGGGGCCTAAAAACATTCGAGTCAATGGCGTATCGCCTGGACCGTTTCCGAACCCTGCGAATTATCCGGACGATAACGATTTTATTGAACGTCTTGATAAAAAAGTTCCCATTGGGCGTGTTGGTAAACAACATGAAATGGCTGGAGCAGTAATTTATTTGGCTTCCGATGAGTCGAGTTTTACTAATGGACATATTATCAATGTCGATGGGGGCTGGACGGCATGGTGAGGAGAACTAGTGGATAGTGGATAGTGAAGGGGGAAAGAGAGATTTAACTACGAAAAGGAAACGGGGGAGTTAGAGAGTTGGGAATATTATCCACGAATGACACGAATGCTCACGAATGAAGAAAGAGAGGGTTAAGTTTTGAGTTAAAGGGAAAAACAGAAATGTGGACGCCATGGTCATTCGACATGGTAAAATATGTCCTCGCTCCATAGAGCAGACCTCTTTCCTAAAACTTATTAGGGCCAATTAGTGAAATTAGTGGACAAAAAGATTCCCTCTTTTGTGTTTTTCGTGCTTTTAGTGGTTAATCATTCCCCTCCCCCAACTTAAAACTTAAAACTTAAAACTTAATACTTAATACTTAAAACTTAAAACTATAATGGAGATTATAATGAAATCAGAATGGAAAATGAGAGAAAGTAAAGTCCTGCGCAAGTTGCGTAGTGGCGAAGTCGCGCTTTGTACTAAAATGAATCTAGCTGACCCGAGAGCTTTTGAAATTGCCGCGATGAGCGGAGTTGATTGCCTTTGGACCTGCCAGGAACATATCGGTAATGATTATCGTTCTATACAAGAACAGGTGCTGGCGACCAAGGCGCATGATTGCGATCTGTTGTGTCGCGTCCCCAAGGGCTGCTACAGCAATTACATTCGTCCGTTAGAGTTGGACGCTACTGGCATCATGGTACCGCATATCATGAGTTTAGAAGAGGCGAAGGAAACAGTCAAGATCACCCGTTTTCATCCTGTCGGACGGCGCCCGCTTGACGGTGGCAATGCTGACGGCAAATATTGTCAAGTACCTTTGCTGGAATATCTTGAACAATCCAACCGCGAACGTTTTGTCATACTGCAAATTGAAGATCCAGAACCATTAGCAGAACTTGATGCGATTGCCGCTCTTGACGGTTATGACGTGTTACTCTTCGGCCCCGGAGATTTTACTCATTCTATCGGCGATCCGGGAAATTTCGATAACCCACTAGTACACAAGGCCAGAAAAAAGATTGCCGAAACCGCCGTCAAACATGGCAAAATAGCTGGAACGGTAGGCAGTCTAGGGAATTATCAAGAGCTCGTTGATATGGGATATAGATTTATCAGTATTGGAGCTGATGTCTGCGCGTTAACAGCGGCATACTCCGAAATCGTCAATACAGTTGCCGGAATAGATGTTCGTTCAGCTAAGAGTATTTACCGGAAATAAAAACAACAAAACAATGGAGTTGTGAACATGAATGTTTTGGAAAGTTTTTCATTAAAAGGAAAGACCGTATTATTAACCGGTGGAGCTGGGAAATACGGTCGGCAGATTATGACCGCGCTTGCAGAGGCGGGAGCTGAAACTTATATCGCTTCACGGAATCTTGAAGCCTTGGATGAAGTCGCTTCACATGAACGCGCCTACGGGCATTCGGTTACTGCGCTACAACTTGATCTTGGGGATGAAAAATCGATCTTCGCTCTTCATCAAGAGATCATGAGACGCAGTGGTAAAATTGACGTCTTGATTAATAATGCGGTCACCCGTTCCGCCACCAACGGCTGGAATAATCCATTGGAAGAGTTTGACCTAAGTCTTCATGTCAATGCATCCGCATTATTCACCATCACCAGAATTTTTGCCGAAGAGATGAAAAAGAGTCAAAGTGGCTCCATTATCAATATCGGTTCCATGATGGGCATGGTCGGAGTAGAAATGGGCAATTATGAAAACACCGGCATGAACGCCAATCCGTCGCCAATCTATTTTTACGAAAAAGGTGGCATGATTAATTTCACTCGCTGGGCGGCCAGCATTCTCGGTTCTGCCAATATCCGGGTTAATTGCGTGTCGCCAGGCGGGTTGTTTACACCAGACTTACCGTCGCAATTTGTTAAAAATTATAGTGACAGAACCCAACTCGGACGAATGGCCAACGATACAGATTTGAAGGGAATTATTGTTTTTCTCGCTTCAGACGCCTCGAAGTATATTACTGGTACCAATATCCCAGTTGACGGCGGTTATACAGCAAAATGAGGGGGGAGAGGAATTTTAACCACGAAAAACACGAAAGGCACGAAAAAAAGAGGGAGAAGAATTCTTTTGTCCACTAATTTCTCTAATTGACACTAATAAATAGGTATGAAGAGAGATTTTAAGCACCTACCTACGCCGAAGCTTTGGCAGGTAATCGGAAGACTCAGAAAAAGCAAGGTTAAAGGCAATATGGAATTTAACCACGGAAAACACTAAACACTTAAAGAAAGCACTATGGAATTTTCAAGATTAATGTTGGGAACGGTTCAATTTGGTTTGAACTATGGGATTGCCAATAGCGCTGGCAAGCCATCTTATGAGATTGTCAGAAAAATTATAAGCACCGCCTATGACCATGGTGTGAACTGCCTTGACACTGCGGCTGGTTATGGCGACAGCGAGGAGATATTGGGACGCGTACTCGACGAATTAAACTTAAAAAACAAAATGTTACTTATCAGTAAGGTACCTAATTTAATTCAGCACGGTTTTTCTGAAAGAGATGCGGAGAAATTTATCGTGGATAGCGTAGAACGTTCGCTCACGAAACTTGGTATTGAAAGCCTCGCGGTCGGAATGTTTCATTCAGAACAGGATATCAAATATCTTGGAATAATGAAGAAGTTGGAAAAGCAGGGTTTGATAAACGGTGTTGGGATTTCACTGGACAGTAACCGTTATTGCAATGAAGTGATTGCTGCCGGAATAAAATATGTTCAAATTCCTTATAATGTTCTTGACCAACGTTTTGATGAATTTTTGTCAAAGGCGTTGGAAAGCGGTATTACCATTTTCACCAGAAGTATCTATTTGCAAGGGTTACTACTAATGCCTGAAAAAGCAATTATTCAGCCGCTACAATCGATTATTCCGATACGGCAGAAATTGTCAGAATTGGCTACGGAACACGGCATAGAGATGGCAGAATTGTGTATGAGGTTTGTATTGAATAACCCAAGCATAAAAAGCATTGTGACTGGAGTTGATAACTCTGAACAGTTAAAACATAATCTGCAAATAATGAAAAAAGGGGCATTACCATCAGCATTACATAAAAAGATAAAGTCGGCAGTGCCCCTGCTCCCGGAAACACTAATCCGCCCGTCACTTTGGAACAAAACCACGTCTAATTGATAATTGGGAATACCATCTTATTCGACATAACTGGCGCTTTTAATTCGCGCGCGCATTATGCGCGCGCGAATTAAGAACGACATTACGGAGCGCAGAGAGGTTAATCCGCATTGGAAAGTGGACGAACGCGGACGTTGTGGACTAACATGAAAATGGGTGAAGGGAGTTTAACACGGAGACACAGAGAGACGGAGAAAAATGATAAAATAGCAACTTACAAGGAATCCTTGTAAGTTGATAGGGAAGTGGAGCGTCAGGAAAAGGGTGGATTTTTCCAATTCTGACTTCTTCCCACCTCCGTGGCTCAGTGACTCTGTGTTAGATCTTCCTTTCCCTTTTCCCATCCGCGATAAGCGGTGTCAATCTGGGTTAAATTTTCCCGCTTCCGGCATTAACCTTGAAATTTTATTTTTTCTGGGTGGAGAGAACGTTGATGGCGACTATGCCAGGGAAGCTGAAGTAAGATTTAATGATGTCGTTAACCTGTTTGCGAGTTAGTCGGCGATATATGTCCGGTAATTCCAGCGCTAGACGAGAACTGTTGCCGTAATATTCCGATAATGTCGCGTGGAAAATCAAGGTATTCTGGTTTTCGAGTAAGCGCTCGTAAGCAAAAGCGGCGGAACGTACCGCTGCCCGATATTCAGCAGCGGTTAATCCTTTGGTGCGCATACGGTGCAATTCACGTTCCAACAATGTCATGGCGGCGGTCATGCCGTTACTGGAGGTTACAGCATACAGAGCCAAAAGTCCCGGATGGATGCCGGATGAAACTTCAACACCAGTACTATAAGCCAAACCCGCATCTTCACGGATAGTCTTGAATAACTTCGATGATAAACCATTAAGTGCCGACTCAAGAATATCAAAAGCGCAACGCTCAATTCCGTAATTATCACAACCTGGCAATGCCAAGAGAGCAACACTTTGTTCACGCGGTAACTCCAGTGTTTTTGAACGTCGGTTTATTTTAAATTTCGGTGGAGGTGGCATTAATGCACTAATATTGCCAGTACTCCATTTTGCCGCGCTGATGATGCTTTCAAACTTGGCCTTGGCCTGTTTTTTGTTAAAATCGCCAGCGATTCCGAATACCACAGATTCAGGAATTAAGCACGAATAATAAAATTGATATAAATCTTCAATTTTAATATTGCGTATCCCCTTTTCTGTTCCAATAGATGGTCTAGAATACGGATGGCGTCCATAAATTGCTATAGCGGCTTGGTCTCTTGCGACTCGCACAGGATTTAAGCTACGACTTTTGAGACTTTCCAGTATATTGTTTTTTTCACGCTTCAGCTCTTTTTCGTTAAACTTAGGCTCAGTCATCAGCGATTGCAGTAGTTCCATGGCTGCGTCAAAATGGTCGGCACGGCAATTGATCTGAATCACTAGTGAATTCCGGCCACCGATGATATTCAAATCCAAGGCGTTCTCGTCAATAAACAGAGCTAGTTCTGCTTCATTCCAACGTTTATTGCTACTTGACAGCATTGTCGCTAGCAGCATTGTAATTCCAGAATTAGCGGCTTTTTCTAAAATCACTCCGCCGGGGATGGTGACACAAATGTCGATTAACGGCAACTGTTTTTTCTGATGAATTACCAAGCGTACACCATTCGAGAGCTGTTCGGTCTTTATCGGATATGTAGGGGCCTTCTCTTTGCTAGCAGAAACCGATTTGCGTTTTTGCTCAGGGTACTGACGCACAATCGCCATACGATTTTCGGGCAATAAAGTTGCAGCGGCGGAACAAACGCTTCCGACATCGACATTGTTCAATCGATCGTAATAAAGTCCAGCAGCTGAATGATTGCCAAAAGCCATAATGGTATTGCCCAGTGCATTGGCCAAACCAGAGTTATTACGCAACATTTTGAGATAACTCGTTGATTGCTGTAGTACTTCACGTTCAACTTCTTTGGCCGAGATTTCTCCATTAACCACTAATTTAAGCTCTTCGCGCAACGCCGCTTCTAACGCCTGCATTTTATCAGGTGTGCAGATTGCAAAAAAGCCCATCATTCCACAAAAATAAGGAGAATAATTGAATGAACCAAGATTGAGTGCTAATTCGCGTTCGAGCACTAGGCGTTGAATCAAGCGCGAGCTCTGACTTTGGCCTAGTATCCCAGAGAGTACATTGACCGCGGCGACTTGCGGATCAGCGATTGATGGTGATTGGAATCCCAGCCCTAAACGTGCCAAGGGATCATTAAAATAAGTGTCGCACTGTCGCAATCCGGATGCTTCCGGTTCGATCGGCAAGCTGCGTTCCGCAAGATTACCACGAGTCCAATCCTCTAACCGTTTTTCGATCATGGTAGCGGCCGCATCGGCCTTGATTGCTCCACAAACGACAATAAAGGTTCTTTCAGGTGAATAGCGCCGATTATAATAATCAATCATCATCTCGCGAGTAACGCTGACGATTTTTTCATGATAACCGATAACCGTATGGCGCACTGGATGTACCAAAAAAACTTCACGCCAAAGACGTTCCATTAACATCCGCGTTGGATTATCACGCGACATGTCACGTTCACGCAAAATAACTTCTTTTTCGGATAAGAATTTATCAGCAGGAAATTTTGGAGTCTTGATCATTGAACAGATAATGTCCGCACCCTTTTCTGCCTCGATTGCGGGGACATCGACATGATAAACGGTTTCACCGTACGAAGTATAAGCATTAATATCACCGCCAAGGGCGTTGATTGTATCGGCCGCATTTTGATTCGGATATCCAGTGCAACCTTGAAATAACATGTGTTCAAGGAAATGTGATAATCCACAGCCCAAATAATCCTCTTCATGAATGCTGCCACTTTTAACCCAAGCCTGAACTGAAACTGATGCAGAACTGGGACGTTCAAGAACGTAAAGAGTCAGACCATTGTCGTAAACAAATTTGCGGACACCATCAAAAATGCCGCGTGCCAATAAGTCAGATGTTGATTTTAGGTTACGCAATTACTGGCACCCCGGTTTCAGGCGTATTGCGTGGTTTCACTTCGTGGCGCAATCCACCAAACAGATCATATTTGATATTGAAGTCTTCTGGAGAATCTTTTTCACTTGCGCTCAACGCTTTGACTTTGATCATATTAAACACGATATTGCCGATATCGGAGGCCGAATTAACTCCCCAGCCCCGCAGCACTGATTCCGCAAATGGCCCATATTCTTTTTCAGCGAAAACAACAATTTGTTCCAGTAGCTTTTGTGCGCTGATATGTTGTCGGGACTTTCCTTCAGCAGACTTTGTAACAGCGAACTCGACTGAACGTCGAACAAAGCCGTATGCGTCAGTGGGATAGCGACTGTCCAGTCTCGTGATTTCCGCTATCTTTCCTTCCATTTCACAATTTTCCATAAATTCCTATTTCTTTTGTTGATACATTTTTCGTAAACGAACAGAAAACACCGCTAAACCACTACTTAAATTTTCATTATGGCAAACCACATGCGGCGGTGTCTTCAATTTAACCATGGAAAAGTTCCAAATTCCCCAAATACCAGCCTCAACCAAAGTATCGGCAATCACTTGTGCTTCCTGCCATGGAACGGTCATAATCGCCACTCTAACGCCCATCCGTTCAATTAATTCCGGTAATTTTTCCATCGGGAAAATATTTTTACCATGAAATTTTTGACCTGTTTTCGCTGGATCAGCGTCAAAGCCGGCAATAATTTTCAAACCATTTTCTTCAAATGATTTATGTCCCATCAATGCCTGACCAAGTGAGCCAGCACCGATTAAAAAAGCCTCGTCAGTTTTATTCCAGCCTAGATATGATTCAATCGCTGCTATTAATTCTTTTAATTTATAACCAATTCTGGGTTTTCCCGCTAAGCCTAACAACACTAAATCCTTACGCACTAATATAGGTTTGAAATCTAGTTCGTTGATCAATGCTGTAGTGGACACATATTCATTGCCCTCTAGTTCAAATCGCTTCAAAATGTGCAAGTAAGTCGGCAAACGTTTAATCGTCGGCAGACGTAATACTTTCATATGAGATTCAGAATTGTTAGCCATAGTCAAAACCATCCTATTAATCCATTAAAACAACAATAAATAATATCTTTAAAACTCTCTTGTACCAATTAACCCAGATCTGGCGTAATATCCTTGCGTACAATTTCTCCAGGTACGGTAGAAATTCCTGGCCAAATTTTTCTACCAGGATAAATCGTCGTATGGATTCCTGTATGAACACCTTCACCGACTATCGCGCCAAACTTACGACGTCCAGAATCGATCAGTTGGCCATTAGCAAACGAACGCTGATTTTTGCCGTCATGCCGTAAATTAGCGGTGATAGTACCAGCACCTATATTAGTTTTTTCAGCAATAATTGAATCACCAATGTAACTTAAATGCCCAGCACTTACGTGATCCATCAGCATACTATTTTTAACTTCGACAGCTTGACCGACCCGGCAATTATCGCCGATGTAAGTACTGCCGCGCAAATAACAATTCGGGCCGATTTTGCAATTTTCACCGATAATTACCTTGCCTTCAATATATACGCCAGGCAAAATAACTGAACCGCTCCCAAGCCATAAAACGCCATCACAGGTTACGTTCTCGCGCATTGTTCCATCAATACGATTTTTTTCAATATGGCCGACTACCTGTTCGCACATCGCCAGAATGTCCCAAGGATAGCGCAAATGGATTGAAGCACTGTCCAACCCAATCTCTTCCCATTTTTTGGATTCAGATACAGTCAGACGTAGCATCTCAACTCCTTCAGCATTGCGCACCAGTAGGTTTTCGGAAAACCGTCTAACTCTCAATGCAAGTTCGGAAGATGGCCATAAATCTGCGCGAATATCCAATTGTCCACTGGTATTCGCACTGCTGTCACCAAAAAACCAGCGCAAGTGGTTTCCGACAGTCACTCCGGCTACTGGAATATCAACCAGTTTGCGACCGCAGGTCAGCGGTTGCATCGTATCTGGGGCGCCGACATCAATCACATTAACATTCATAAATCACCTCTGCGCTATTATTTTTATTACGTTATTGCAGCTCTCGTTCGATTACTTCCAAAAACTTGTTCAACCAGAAATCAACCTGTTCCTGCTGACGCGCTTCCACCAGTACCCTGATTTTTGATTCAGTACCTGAATAACGAACAATGGCGCGTCCATTTCCAGCCAAAGCTTGTTCTGATTCAATAATCATATCCCGTAAAGCCGATATTTCAACAATTGGCCTTTTATCTTTGACTGGAATACTTTTGATGACTTGTGGAAACTCTGTCATAAAATTAATTAATTCATGTAATTTTTTACCATTGGCGACCATGATTTTCAGAACATGAAGCGCGGTTATAATGCCGTCGCCAGTCGTTGCGTAGTCCATGAAAACCACATGACCGGATTGTTCGCCACCAAGATTGAAGCCACCTTGGCGCATCCGCTCAATGACGTAACGATCTCCAACTTGAGTCTCTTCGACGTTAATTCCAGCCTTTTTCATCGCGGCACAAAAACCGAGATTACTCATATTAGTGACCACGACTGAATTTTCAGCCAAACGCCCAGTATTCTTTAAATCCAACGCACATAAACCAATAATGCGATCACCATTGACCTCATTACCTGCGGTATCACAAAAAATCACACGATCGGCATCGCCGTCTAGAGAGATGCCGACATCGGCTTTATGCTTTCGCACCAACTCTGCGGCATGCTCATAATGCATTGCGCCACAGCCATCATTAATATTCAAACCATTTGGCCGATTTGCAGTAACAATCACCTCTGCCCCGAGTTCGCTAAAAATCAAAGGAGCAATCGAATACGCCGCGCCATTCGCGCAATCCAAAACAATTTTCAAACCTTTTAGACTCTGATTTTTTATCGAACTTTTGGCGAATTCAATATAACGGCCGCGCGCGTCGTCAATCCGAGCTGCGCGTCCAATTGCTTCCGCGGGAATATTCATTGGGCAAGTTTCGCCGTCAAAAATCAGCTTTTCAATCTGGTTTTCTATCGAGTCCGGTAATTTAAAACCATCACCCCCGAAAATCTTAATCCCGTTGTCATGAGCAGGATTATGCGACGCAGTAATCATAAAACCGCAAGCGGCACCCATTGATTTAGTCAGATGTGCTACTGCCGGAGTCGGCATTGGGCCAACCTCCAAAACATCCATACCCATGCTCAAAAGCCCGCTTACTAGCGCCTTCTCAAGCATATATCCAGACAACCGCGTATCTTTTCCAACCACTGCTTTCAAGCCATGATTGACTCCAGCTCCGAATGTCATGGCTGTGGCTCTTCCAATTTTCAGTGCCATATCTGGAGTTATCGGATATACGTTCGCGCGTCCTCTGATTCCATCTGTGCCAAATAATTTGCCCATGGGATAAGGCTTCTCCTGTTTTTATAATAATATAAATGTACTCATCTTAGGTAATAAAATCAAATAATTAGTGCTATTAAAATTAGCGCGCGCATAATGCGCGCGCTAATTTCAAGTTTGCTTAAGGCGAATCGTAAAGGTGCTACCATGAGCGGGGATGCTAGACACGGCAACCTTGCCACCATGATGCTGGATAATATGTTTAACAATTGCTAATCCCAGTCCTGTGCCACCCAGTTTGCGGCTGCGCGCCTTGTCCACTCTGTAGAAGCGTTCAAAGAGTCGCGGTAGATGTTCTTTGGTAATTCCGCAACCGTTGTCACTAACCTCAAGCAACAGCATATTGTCGTCTATCTTTAGCGCAATGGTCACCTCAGTTCCACCAGAGTATCTGATTGCATTTTCAATCAAATTATAAGTAGCTTGCTCTAAGAGTTGAGAATCGCCATGATAAAGTAACTCATCAGGTAGATCAACGGTCAATTTGATTTTCTGCTCTTCTGCTGCGGGTCTTGCCAGTTCAACTGCACTTTTAACGACTTGCACTAGATTGATTTCGGTAAATCCTGGATCTTCAGATGTTCCTCGATATTCCAAGGTTGAGATATTTAAAATATCTTTCACCAGATTATTAAGATGCTCTGACTGGCGAAGAATCATTGACATGAATGGCTTGGCCTGTTCCTGTTCGTCATCTACATTGTGCTGCAAAGCCTCAACCACACCAGTGATTGCCATTAAAGGGGTTCTTATTTCGTGCGAAACATCAGCAATAAAATCGCTGCGAAAATTCTCTAATTTATGCATTCTCGTAATATCTGACAACACTAGCACTGTGCCCAGTGTGCCGGAGACTGATTCCATAATCGTGCCACGAACTCTCAAATATTTCACCGGTTTGGTTTCTAGCGAGAGATCGACCGTAGAAATCGGATCTCGGTTTTGCACTTGTTCGATAAATTTTTGAAGTTTTTGGCAATGCACGATGCCATGAAGAGACAACCCCACCGCCAATGTGGGCAACTCCAATATGCGCGCGGCCATCGGGTTTAAATCGATAATAACTCCATTATTATCCAATGCAATTACTCCCTCGCCCATTGATGCGAAAATAACATCACGTTTGCTTTTTTCGAGACGCAGTGATTTTATTTGACGCTTTAAATTAAGGAGCATACGCTCTAAAGTTGTTGACATTTCTCTGATTAGCCGGCTTCCCCTTGTGATTTCCAAAGAATAGGATAAATCTCCTGACGCAATTTTTGCTGCACGTTTTTTTAAACGTGCGATCGGTGTAGCGATTCGCCGACGCGCAATCTGATATAACGCGATCACTAAAAATACCGCGAAGATTCCACCCATAATTAGGTCACGCCGGGCATAAAACACCATATCATTGAGTCGCTGAGTAGTTATTCCAGTGCGCAACACCCATGATTTCCCATCAAATCCGTCTACGCGAACAGCAGCATAAATTTGATTTTGTCCAGTGGTTTCGCTGAAGCGCACTATTTCCCCAGATTCATCGCGTAATGCGCTCGCTACTTCTGGACGATCAAGGTAGTTCTTAGTGCTCTCAACGGATTCTTCGCTATCAAAAATCATCTTTCCGGTATGATCAATCAGGGAAAGACGCACATCTGCAGCTTTGGCTACACGCCGAAACTCATCTAGAACAGGTTTTATGTCTTTGCCGATATAAGGCTTGACGATATGCTTGATCAATTCGGTGCGTTCACGCATGTTTTTATGGATCTGTGCCAAAAACACATTAGCAAAAGAATTGGTTTGATACCAAATTATGCCACTTAAAAAAAGCAGAACCAATACTACTAACCCAGGAGAAACTCGATATGAACGTTTTCGCATAATCACCCCTTATTCAAAATGATAACTTAAAAATACATTCAAGCAGGAAAAATACAATGCAAAGAGACTCTCAAAAAATATCATATTACAAATATCCGCTTTCGTTCAGATATGAATATTGATTTTGCGTTAATAATAATTATATTAATTTTTTTATAATTGCATTAAAACTTTAGATTTTAAAGTTTGAGGAAACAGATAAATGAAAACGAGTACCGCCTTGGAAGCCGTGGAAGAGCCACAAATTGACATTGAACTTAAAATAGATATTCCGGAATATTTTAATTTCGGTTATGACGTCATTGACCAGCGCGCCGCAGAAGATCGCAATAAATTGGCGATGATTTGGTGTAATCAACAGGGGGACGAACGAAAATTAACGTTCCTTGAATTAAGCCAGCTTTCGAATCGCGCCGCTAACTTTCTGCTTGATATTGGCCTGAAACAAAATGATTCAGTCGCGTTGATGCTTTCCCGTACCCCAGAATGGTGGATTTTTTCTATCGCTTTGATTAAACTTGGCATTGTTCAGTGTTCTATGCCCTCACTTTTGACTCCATACGATATCAAGGCTCGCTTGAATTCAGGTGAATTCAAAATGGTCATTACCAACCCTGAAAATGCCGATAAGTTTGAAGAAATTTATGACGAATGTCCATCGTTTCAACATAAATTGATGATCGGAGGAGAAAAAACTGACTGGATAAGTTTTGAAAAAGAAACCGCCAAAATGTCGCGATCAGCGCTTTATAAAGTCAACACTCCAAAACGCATTAAAACCCGTTCTGATGATTCTATGATGATCTGGTTCACCTCTGGAACTAGTAAATTCCCCAAGATGGTCGAACACTCACACGGCTATCCGCTCGGGCACCAGATAACTGCTCAGGTTTGGCAACGCCTCAACAGCAATGACCTTCAACTCTGCTGGACTGATACTGGTTGGGCCAAAATTTCATGGGGCAGTTATTTTGGACAATGGATCGCTGGTGCTTGTGTGCTGGTTTGTGATTATCGAAACAAGTTTGTCGCTGAAGATATCCTCGTCTTGCTGGAAAAATACGGCGTCACCTCGCTTTGTGCAGCTCCAACAATCTATCGGATGTTAGTGTTATGCGACCTGAAAAAATATGACCTCAGCCAACTACAAAAGTGTCTTTCCGCTGGTGAAAACATCCATCGGGAAACCATTCAAGCTTGGCATGAAGGCACCGGAAAATTAATTTATGAGGGATATGGGCAGACTGAAACTGTTTGCATGATCTGTAGTACACCTGCTATGCCCTACCGTCCTGGCGCCATGGGAAAACCAACTCCGGGCTGGCAGGTCGAACTCCATGACGAAGACGGCCATCCGGTTACTCCGGGCGAAGAGGGGCGAATTGCCATTGAAGTAGGCAACGGAAAAAATCCAGTCGGGTTATTTAAAGGTTATCTCTTTAATGATGAAGCTAACGCCGAGTCATTTATCAATGGCTATTACTATACCGGCGATAAAGCGCGTTGTGACGCGGAAGGTTTTTTCTGGTTTGCTGGTCGCAACGACGACATTATTAAGAGCTCGGGTTACCGTATCAGCCCATCTGAGGTGGAATACGTGATCATGCAGCATTCAGCGGTTCACGAAGTCGCCGCAGTTGCTGTTCCCGATGATATTCGCGGTAACATTATCAAAGCATATATTGTCTTAAAACCCAATTTCTCAAATTCCGAAACCATGGGTAAAGAGATCCAATCTCATGCCAAAACGCTTAGCGCACCCTATAAATATCCACGAATTATCCAATTCATCAGTCAAATGCCTAAAACCTATTCCGGCAAAATTCGCCGTAATGTGTTGCGTCAACACGCAGAAGACGGCATCTGCACCTGGATGTAAAAGTCAGTTTTAAAAAATAATAGCTCAATACAAAAACAGTGTTAATTGAGTTTTGAATTAGCGCGCGCATAATGCGCGCGCGAATTAGATCAACAATTTAGATTATGATTTCAGAATGAAAGATTATAAACTTTATAACATAAACGCCTGAAGACATCGAGTGTCAACTTCCACCATTTTGAGCGGATCATTCCGATCAAGGCTATAAACGCGCTAAAGTATTTTTTGCAATTTTAATTCTGAATCATATATTGAAGATTAGCCATACGATCAACAAATTACAATCCATTTTTTTACGGGTTTTAAGCAAGGGGTAAGTATTTTTCATGAAGATTAAAGTTCTGAATTACAACATCCATTCGACACTCGGAACAGATGGTATTGCAGATTGGCAACGCACAGCAGAAATGATTCGCAGTTTCGATGCCGACGTTATTGCAATTGAGGAGATTGGGATCAACCATCGCTCCGCTCCCGGTGTAGACGCTCCAGCGAGTATCGCTGAATTTCTTGGGCTGAACGTGATTTTTGGCAAGACGATGAATGTTTGGAACGGTAAAGGTCAATATGGTATCGCTGCCTTTTCGAAATATGAACTTAAACTCGTTGAAAAAGTATTTTTACCCACTCCTAGTGGGCATGAACCACGGTGTTTTATTGTCGTAAAAATTCTTGCTCCAAAGCCGTTTTTCTTAATTGTAACGCATTTTTCTTTTCAAGGCGAATTTGAAAGCGATGACGATTACCGCTTGAATTCTGCCAAGCAGATAACAGAAAAAGTGCTCACTGAGTCATATTTTCCAGCAATTCTCTGCGGTGATTTAAATACAGTCCATGGTATGCCCGCAATCGATTATCTACATAAACATTGGGATATTTGCAACGACATCGAACCGGATACCCCGACAACATCGTGTCAAAGTTGTGGCCCCTGTCAGATCGATTTCATCTGTACCTATCCCCAAAAAACATTTACGTTGGAATCGTTTACCATCACGCCAGACTTAACGATTTCCGATCACAAGCCAGTTTCCGCCATATTGAAGCTTGAATAAATAAGTAAATCAACCTGTTCCCAAAGGCGAAATGTGATTTCAGCCCGTTTTTATCGACAAAAAATATCGCAACTTTAATTTTAAATTTATTCGCGTTTTATACGAGAAAAATCTACCCACGGTCATTAAACTCAATCCAAATATTAAAAAGTCTTAAATTTGAATTTATCATTTTAAGATACTACATTAGAATTGACCCCATAAATATTAATGGAGAGTTGTTATGAGTAAAGTGAAAAAGAGCAAAGTGAAAAACTTGACTGCCACTAATTTCGATGCTCAAACCTCAAAAGGAGTGGTCTTAGTTGATTTTTGGGCTCCATGGTGTGGACCCTGCAAAATACTCGGCCTAGTACTGGAACAGCTTGCCGAGGAAATAGGCGATGCTGCGACTATTGCTAAAGTTGACATTGAAAAAAATAAAAAATTGGCCGAAAAATTCAAAGTAAACACTATACCTGCAATATTCATTTTCAAAAATGGTAAAGTTGTCAATCAAATGATTGACGAAAAAGATAAAACCACCCTAATTAATGCCATCAAAGACGCATAACCTAAACCGATAAGGAGAAATAATTCCGCCAAAGATCGCAAGTGAGCCAAATACAAAAAAAGAAAAAACGTAAAACGGAGGCAATTACGTCGCAACCCACTCGTTAGTTTACTTTTAGTGAAAGCTACATCACTACAAAACTTAAAGGAGGGAAAATAAGATCATTACTGAATCGACTTTCGTGTTTCCATTTTGTCTTAACTGTCGAAATATGTGATAATTAGCAAAACTATAGATCACACATAATCTGAAATGTAATTTCAAGGAGAAAAAACCATGGATGCAAAAATGAAAAAAGATGTTGAAAAATTAAAGAGTAATATCGATGCATTTCAAAAAAATTTGGCCGATTCTGTGTCTGATAAAGAAGAGATGACAGAAGATAAAGTAAGCCATTTATCGGAAAAACTGGCAAATGCAGTCAATGCATTTAAAGATGATGCTGGCGGAAAAATCAGCGAAATCAATGAGATGGTCAAGGAAAAAAGCAAAGAAGCGCTCGATTCATCTCGTGACATAATATCCAACAAGCCTGTGACAGCCGTGGCTATTGCATTCGGAGCCGGCCTTTTAACTGCATTGTTATTGTGCCGAAACAAAAAGTGAGTAAGATATATAAAACTGTTATGATTATAAAAAACATTTGTGACATTATAACGGGTTCGCTGCAATCTCAGGTTGAACATGCTTTTGGACGATTAGAGGAACTGCAAAACAGGGTCATAAGCCGTGCCATACTAACTCTAGTAGCAGTACTGCTAATGATTAGTGGACTAGGCATGATTATTTACAGCATCCATATCCTGCTTGCTGAAATAATACACCCTGCCGCTTCAGGGATAATTTTAGGATTAGCCTTGATTTTGAGCGCGGCAATCGTCATGTTCGTCGCCGGAAACAAGTCGAAAAATTGAATTTTAACTTCTTGAGCCAATCTTAAAAACCTTGGCTCAAGTTTGTTAATGTTTTATTTTTGCGCCCAAACTGGCTTTGCCACGGTCGCTGTAAACTCACATGAAAATTTACCAGAATAATGATTGCGAACTATTGATCTTCACCTGTTTTTTAGTTTAGAAAACAAGTGAAATTATTTTGTGTCGAGATATGGGATAGGTTTAAGCCACTAATAGCAACCACCTCGATCATTTTTCGCACTCTTTTGGGCAGCTTGAACACTCATAGCCTACTGGCTTTCTGACGAAATCGTTCATAGATATCCGCCATAAATTAAGAGCAATGCTTATTGTGATACAGATAGCAAAAAACGAATATTATTGTAATAATATAATTCGCCAGCAAAAATTGATAAGCATGAGGAAGCAATTACATTAAAGCAATTAGGCTATTTGGTTCAAAGATAAATAAGGGTCTATTTCCGGTC
>DLIO01000137.1 GCA_002483765.1 Lentisphaeria bacterium UBA7640
AAAACGAACCCCGAAATGTGAGTTAAACCATCGCCGGAGCGGGTTCCGGTTGAATGCCCAATCCCTGGAGCTGCCTTTCAACATCTTTCATATCAAGCTGAAAATGAGATAAAGAACGCACAGCTTAAAGATTTTTTTCAGCGCAATGTTCCAGCCATGTGCCGCGATGGTGAATTTTTCGAACCGTTGATCCCGGCCAACGAACTTGGCTATCGCAATAAAATTACGCTACACGCTCAAGAGCAAGACGGCACTATGGTGCTGGGCTATTTCATGGAAGACAATCGCACAGTACAGGATATTCCATTCTGTCCGCTCGCCGATAGTGCGGTGGCGGAACGGCTCGCGCAACTCCGCGCTGATGACGCTTTCATGAGTACGCTGGTTGACCGCGATTCGGTCACGATTCGTCACGCAGATAATGGTGTTTTTCACTGGAAAAATCACGAATACGCCGATACACCGTTGCTAGAGTTTTCTACTCCGGCGGGAATGCTAAAAACTGCACCTGAAAGTTTTTTTCAAGTCAATCAGGAAGGGGCTGCGCTATTACAAAATACGATCAAGAGTGTGCTGGCAAATCTCCCTGAACCCCCAACCTCATTCCTTGATCTTTATTGTGGTTCCGGATTTTTTTCCATTACTGCCGCTAAAGTTGGCATTGATAAAATTATTGGCGCCGACAGCGATCCTCGTGCGATCGCCAATGCCACGGAGAATTTGAAGAGCAACGGTTTTGCTAACGCGCGTTTTCACAGTTTTCCAGCGGATCGCATCGTCGGGCGCTTGATGAAAAAAGGTGGCGACTTCCCATTGTTGTTAGTTGATCCACCGCGGACTGGATTGGATAAAGTTACCTGCCGAGCCATTGCGCTAAATCCAGCCATAATCAACATGATCTATGTCTCGTGTGCTCCAGATACACTAGCGCGTGATCTGAAGATTCTTGCCGATACAGGATTCAGAATGATCTCTACTGTAATGCTGAATATGTTTCCGCGAACCGCTCACATGGAATCCATAACGCTACTCCAACGCGCTGGAGAAGAATCCAGCATCTAGGAGTTAGAATGGGAAGGAAGACTTAACCACAAAGTCCACAAAGAAGGCACAAAGTCCACAGAGGGAGTTGGGGAGGGAATCTAACCACGAAAAACACGAAAGCCACGAAAATGGAGGGAGTTTTAAGAATTGGGGAGTTGGGAAGAGGAATCTAACCACGGAAGACACTGAAGTCACGGAAAAGAAAAAAGAAAAAAGAAAATCAAGGAGTTATTAGTGTAAATTCGTGTAATCCGTGGATAGAAAAAAATTTTTAAAAGGGAGTATTGTCCACAGATTACACTAATTTTCACGAAAGAGGGAAGGTCTAATTTGTGCTTCTAATTCGCGCGCGCATTATGCGCGCGCTAATTTAAACCCCCCAATCCCTCATATTATTAGTGTCAATTGGTGTCTATTAGTGGTTAAATTCCCTTTTCCCATTTCCCATATTCTACCTCCTAACTCCTACCTCCTAGATTCATAATTCTTCCCCAACCCTTAAAACTTTTTTCAATTTTATCGCTACTGGGAATGACAGTCCCTTGACATTGATTTGTGGTTGCGGTATAATAACGGTTGTACGCAAGCTATTAAATGAGAGGTATTGAATATGCAGTTACTCAAGGTTCGCCCGACAATGCACAAACGTCAAAATTTCACCATGGTTGAAATCCTGGCGACTATCGCCATTATCGCCATTCTCGCAGGATTGAGTTTTGGCGCATATCGTGCCATTCAAAAAGGTCAAGCAAGGACCAAAACCGAAGCCACGGTCAATGCCATCCATATTGCACTCCAAGCCTTCAAAAATAAATATGGTTATTATCCGCAATCGCATAAGTCAACTGGTACAGGTACTTCTCCTAGTGCCACAGCATTAGTGTTTTGCAAAGAAAAAACCACGACAGAAAAAGTGAGCGTTCCCACTAACAGTAAAACTATTTTGAGGAGTGGCAGCATATTGGTCTTGGGTAAAGATTTTACTACTTTTCTCGGTTCTCAAGTTATGAAAAATGCAGCAACTAAGGATCGTGAAATCACAATAGGTGGCGAAACTACTAACGTTTATATCTTTGTTGATGCCTATAAAGATCCGGTGAGTAATTGCGGCTCAACATTGGACAATATCAATAGCGACACGAATCTCAGACTGTATAATAACACTGCAAATCTCATTTACTATAAATGTCCGGGGGATATGAATCAAGAATCCTACGATTTGTTTTCCGCGGGACCGGATCGAAAATTCAACACGAACGACGATATCTGGCCGCAAGGTTTGAAACGCGACACTTCAAATAATTAGTCGTGATATGATCAATAGCGCCTCAATAACCCAAAAGACCAAGCATTGTTACACCATGGTGGAGATGTTGTCAGTTATTGGATTGATGATGATTGTTATGGGGATTGGTTCGGCGGCAATCAGCGCGATAATTACCAAGCGCGGCGTTAATGGTGGCGTTTCTATTGTCAATTCCCAGGTCAACCTCGCGCGCTCCGTTGCTGTTGCTAAAAATCATTATATCGCGCTATTGTTGCCAGCTCCAGGCAGGACGCAGAATCCAGAGGACTTAACCTCTAATAAGCTTAGCGATAGATTTTTTAAATCCATGCGCCTGTGTTACGTTAAGCGTTCGACCGATTTTCTAGGCTCTGGTCATCATGACATCAACTATTCAACCGGGTTTGTATTTTCTGATTGGGTGGAAGATCATTACTGGGTCGATCTCCCTTCTAAAGTCTGTGCTAATCTCGTCGATTATGTTGATCAAGCTGACCTGAACAGTTCCAAGAGAAGATATGCCGTTGGTAGTATTGCAAGGGTGCCAGCTGGTTCAAGTACTGTCAGTTGCTATGCGATAATCTTCAATCCCAGCGGTTCTTTGGTCTCCGGTTACGACGTGTTGGTCCAAGTTTATCCAGGAATAATCAAATCCAATGGAGCCCTGGATATGTTTGGGCTTGGTGGATCGGGGTGGAGGAGTCAAAATGCCGGCAAGCTAAAAAACCGTCGTTGGTGTGTTGAAATAAATCGTTTTACCGGAAGGAGCAGAACTAGTTATGCGCAAGTCGGAAAATAAGCGATTTCACTTCAATATGTTTGAGATTGTGTTAGCTATCGCCATTTTGGCGTTTGGTTTTGCCAGCGTACTTGGCCTTTTTCCAGTTGCTCTAAAAGCAGTTAGAAATAGCCAAGCGGAAGGCCTCGCCTCCAACGCTGTCAATAATATTTATGTTTATTATAAAAGCTACGCCAATGCTATCAAGTCTCAGCCTCCGAAGACATATTTTTATAACGATCTTTTTGACGGAACCGATATTATTAGATTTCCCGATGCTGAACTTGGGACTGAGGTAAACGATTTTAGAAACAGCGTTAAATCGTACGGAAATATTTTTTTAAGTGATCTTAAAAACTCTTCTGATCCAGTTACAGACTCAAATTTAGGGTTCCAGCTTGGGATGGATTTATTTCAACCACAACCAACAGAGAAAAAACCTTGTTTTTTTCTCGTACTGGGCAGTTCTGATTATAAAAAAACCGAATTTACTGCTCAAATAATTGTTTGGAAGAAAAAGGTTGTCAGGATTATCGCTGGCGCGGTAAGTACCGATAAACTTACTTATAAGCAAGCCGTTGAACTGAATATGGAGGTTAGTTGGCCGATAAATATCCCTTATACTGATCGAGAGAAAAGGCATTATCAATTTATTATTACTAACCTCGATCAAACCCCGTGATTATGGAATTATCTATGAAAAAACGTAAAAATAGTTACACCTTGCTCGAAATATTGGTTGCGATGGGTGTTTTTGTGATTATATGTATCGTGGTGATGCGGTTTTTCTCCGGCGCTCAGCGCGTAATGGTCAATACCACCAATAGCAATAGTTTGCATGCCGATGTTAGAGTGGCATTTGATCTTATTGGTCGCGACCTTCAGTCCATTGTTTACAATAATAAAATCGGTGTTGAAGGGATACACCCCTTTGCACATTCATATTATGATTATAAAAACACCCCTTTGAATCTAACCGATGCTGAGATAAAAATATTTTATCAGGATGTCATTCCCAGTCGTCTGGAAAAAGAATTATCTGGCGCCAACGGCATGCGTGATTACGCGCCTTTGCTCTGTTTTATCTCTAATCAGACCGATTTACCGGTGGCGGCGGATTTTGAGACTTGTGAAATTCGCTATACTTTTGTTCCGGCCTGCATAGACGAAGTGACCTACAGATATCAAAGAAGTAGCAAAAGCCGTTCTAGCACAATATTTTCAGGCGGTACGTTACTACGTAGTTGTACATTTTCCGATAATAGAAAAACCTCATTATCAGATGTAAATCCTAAACGGCATCCCCATGATTTTTCCGCCTTCCCAGTGGTTGATTCGCTAGGAAATGCTGTTCCAGATGCCAAAAATCGTATTTATCAAGTGTTTAATGATACAAACAGTAATGACAATAGTTCAGGGGCGTTTGAACGGATCATCGGCGGGGTATATCGGATGAATATCTCCTGTTTTAAACTTTGTTCTGATGGCGCAATCGGAAAGCTAAAGAAACTTAAAATGTTTGATGTGAACAAACCGGCAGAGATTCCAGCTTTGCGCAAGGAAATTAGCACCGAGTCTGAAAGTATTTATATGCAGTATTCAGACTGGCCACTCATGAGCCAGGTTTACCCGTCTAATGGAGCTACAGTGGAGCTTGGCCAACTGGGACATCCTTTGCCGGATATGATCAAAGTTGATCTTTATATGCTCGACTCTAGAAGCTGGAATAGTTTCATGAATTGTTACGAACTCTCAGGTTCAAATTTTACTATAAAATCACCTGCTCATAGAGAGGAAGCTAAAAAGATTTTAAATCTTAAGTTGCGATATTTTAGCAAAAATTTTTATATTACAAAGATTGATGCCAGTGCTCTCTAAGCAAACAAAAGAAGGAATTCCAGGTCAATAATGTTTAAGGATTTTAACAAAACGGATGGTGCAATGAAACACAATAAAAAAGAACGCGGTGTGGCACTGTTGTATGTGCTCGGAATCCTATCATTATTGATAATCATGGCATTGGCCTTTGTCAGTACTTCACTCTTTAACCAGCGCGCTGCCGCTAATACTGCGCGCCGCTCTGAAGCCAACGTTCTGGCGTTATCGATGCTGGACCGGGTCGTCATCGCGGTTCAAGAGTTTGGCGAGAATTTAAAATATAGCCATAGTAACGAGAATGCGCGCGATATGTTCGAAGTGCTCGATTCCTACTACGTTATCGGTGGCGATAAAAAATCGTATCTATTCAATTACTACACGCCAACAGTTGAAGACCAAAAAATTAAAACCAATATCCGCTGGATGCCCCATCTGTCTCAAGATGAAAATGGCCCATTGATAGTAGGACGTTCCGCGTTTATGATCAAATCTTACGGCCGCGGTATGATCAATGCCAACTATCTGTCTAAAACTAATCAAAAAGAGCAAAATCAACCAGAGCGCCGTATTGGCGTTGATATGGATGAAGTCAATGTGGAGTTTTTCGACCTTGCTTTTTTCTCTAAAACTATCGGGGGCGTTAAATGGATAGAATTGTTTAATCAGAGGCCACCAACCAGTGGTGGCCCGGTGCCGATAAACAGTTATGGCGTTTTGCCCGCAACCAACCTTGCTGATTTTCTTAGTCGAGTAAAAGTGCGAATCGGGGTTGACCCCAGTACGGAAGAGATTAAAACAATCAATAAATACTTCGTCTTTTCTGGTGAAACGAGCAAAGAAGCGTATTGGATGGATTTGAATAGTGACGGAAAGCGTGACGATGATGAATGGTTCCATCGCTTTTACCTGCCGGGTAAACCCGGTTTCTGGGAGCAATACATTGGAGATCCAGATCGCGTTAATAAATTATTGTTGCTGGACACTACCAGTAACGGAACCCCCAATATTGATCTGCTAAATCCTTCTACCATTGGTGGTCGGTGGCGTGCGACTCATCCCAATTCCGACGATAAATATGGGCGTGGAATTCCATGGTTGGCGAATTTCAACCGCAGGGCAACTTTTGACCATTCGAGAGATCGCAAACATCAGCTCGCAGCCAATCTTATTGATTATTGCGATAGCGACAGTGTTCCTACTTCAGATGTAGATCCGGATACTTGGACTGTAACCGGAACGAACCCCGTTCGCCCCACCTATACTGGCAATGAAAAAACGCCATATCTGAATGAAATTCAGACGAAAATCATACTCAGCGCAGAGATGACCCAATATCCACCGGATAGCGATGGTTTAGTAAGGATTCGCGTAAAGGGTATACTGGATGCTGCGCTGGATGCAGAAGCTATCAATATTTACAAAACTCTTGGCATTTACCCTGGTGATCCTTATGACCCTTTAAAAGTAATTGAAACAGAATTTAGATACATTATCAAAAATCCTAAAATTCAAATAGTTATAGATGAACCTACGATTGAGATAATAACCGTCATTGAGGAGGAAACTGTTATTATAAATGGCGAACCGGTTGTAATAAAAACTCCCGTCGAGAAAGAAATCATCGTCATTAAAGGAGTCCCCCTTGATAATATCCTCTCGAACGATCCGAGTGCACCCGATCCCACTACTATGATTCTGACATCCAAAACGACGACACCGTCAAGTGTTGGATATTTTACAGGAACCCAAATTATAGACGGGATCGTCGCAATCGGGCAAAAGAAATATCCTAGCGCTCTTGTGCCACAGAGTGCAAGTTTTGTGGTGAAATTCGATATGGAGATAGAAAATGCTAAATTGAAATTTGGTGGTAAAAATGTGGATTATTGCAAAATAGAAAAAACCCGCAATTTCAATAAAGCACTGAAGGTTAAACTCGATCCAGGGGAAGCAGAGAGTAAACCTTATATCTATACTACCCAAGCGTATGATCCTCGGCAAAACCTGAACAAGGGCGATTGGAATAGCTTTAACGAAGTCACTAGCACTAATATAGGATTGCGCAATCCGAGTAGTAGTCCGAGTCATTCGGGAACAAGCCGTGCGGTTGAAAATGTAAGCGATCCGGCATATTACAAATCAGGGTCAACCATTCGCCATATGTCCACGGCGCACATCCGCAACGCACCAATGATTTCTCCTTGGGAATTGGCATTTATTCATCGTGGTTATAGGTGGGAAACACTTAATCTTAAGGCTTATGACGATGAAAAGGCACGAACATTTGTCACGGTTGGTGGAAAAAAATATTTGGCAGGAGGCGGCAGTTATACTGGCGGCGATGCCAATATTCTTGATCAGATAAAGATGACCAGCGACACGACCTCTGGTAAAAAACTTAACTTGGCTGACGTTACTGACGGTGTTTTATATGGATTTCTCGGCGGCCTGCATCTGGGATGCGGAGCACATCTTGATGACACTAAATCCTCTGCTGATTTCCTTGAATTATTGGCGCGGTCTGGCCCGGAAGCCTCAGTTCCGGATTCCTGGATTGGCTCGATCAAGGATACTCGGCATAGCAGTACTCGGGCAGGACTGGCTAATGCCGGGAGACTGCAAGAGGGATCAACTGAAGCCGACCGGACCGAAATCATCGGAAAGATCTGTAACTTGGTCGAGATCTACAAAGATACTCCGATGGAGTACTTTGATGCAATTATTCTATCCCAGTCCATTAATGATGTCGGCGATCGCAGCCTATCTGGGCTATCTCTTAAAAAAGTATTTAAGGACACAGGTAGTCAACTTACCATAAAGAAGGATTTTAACGCGAAAAAAGGGCAAATTGATTCACCAGTGGATAATGATAAAAATTATATTGCAGATGAAGTTACCGGACAATGTAAATTGTTGGTTCGCGGTTATCGTGATCCGACCACCGGCAAAGTTCAATTAATTAGTGTAAAAACAGTGGAGTAAGATCATGAAATTATTAGTAATGTTAGTTGTTGGGTTATTTTTAACTTTTACGGGAGCGATTGCACAAACCGCACCGAAAGCCGCGGTAACCCCAGCGCCGGTTATTACCAAAGACTCGCCAACGGATAGGCCGATCGATCGAAATGCAGTTGATGCTTTTATCAAAAAAATCCAAGACTGCCTCGGAAAAGATTTGAAAAACTATCAGGAATCTTCTTATAGGCAATACGCTTTCCGCGCAATCGAGCTGAAGGAATGGTTGAATTATCAGTTTTTGGAAGCCGATTCTGGCATTGATGCCGAGTGGTTCAAGCAACTTCACGAGTTCGTTAATTTCTTTTCTCAGACCAAGCGTGAACACGACCTCAGCTCCATGCCGGAGGATTCAAAATTCAGAACCGATAATAAAGATAAATTTGAAATCGGAGTTAAGCGTTTTAATGTTTTAATTAAAAATCCGACCAGAGCAAATCAACAGCGCGTCAATTACCAGAAACGTGAAAAAGAAAAGTATCTGAAAGAAAAAAACACAGCAGCCAAGAATAAAGCAAAAAGATAGGGAAGAATGCTGAATGCTGAATGCTGAATTGGGGAAGGGGATTTTAACCACAGATGGACACAGATTAACACAGATAAAAAAAGGGAAAAATGGTGTAATTTGTGTTTGTAATTCTCGCGCGCATTATGCGCGCGCGAATTAGAGAATCATTTCACACGATTATTTTAGTCAGAACCTCATAGCAATACAAAGCAGGAACTGGGCTCCGACTTTCCCCAAAAAAAACACTTTCCCAATAATTAGTGTCAATTAGTGTCCATTAGTGGTGACTCCCTTTTTCCTCCCTTCCGTGCCCTTCCGTGCCTTCCGTGGTTAAACCTCCCTCTTTTTTTTTGTGACTTTCGTGTTTTTCGTGGTTAAGCTCCCCTGTTCCTTTTTCCAACTTAAAACTTTTTTCAATTTTATCGCTACTGGGAACGACTATTCCTTGACATTGATTTATGAATGCGGTATAATAGATGGTGTACGGAAGTTATTAAAATAATGTCCACAGCGGGAGATGTTGAATATGAAATTACTTAAAGTCCTCCAGACAACGTTACAAACGTAAAGTTTAAAACACAGCACCTCAAATAATTAGGCGCAAAACTATGAATAGAAATTCGACAATTAAAAAAGCAAGGAAACACTACACGTTAGTGGAAATCCTCGTAGTAATTGCCTTGATGGCTATCCTGATGGGGATCGGCACTGCTAGTTTTAATGCGGCAACTGGCAAACGAGGTGTGAGAGGTAGCGTTTCCATGGTCAGTTCTCAGATTAACCTCGCTCGGTCTGTCGCGGTTTCGAAAAATAGCTATGTCGCGTTATTGATGCCTGAACCGTTTAGCGGAAAAACTGCTAATGATAATAATTTCAAGCCTTTTTTTTGTAATCAAATGCGTTTGTGCTTCGTTAAGCCACTGCCGCCGCCAGCCGTCGCCGAATTTGAATTTGCCGGGTGGATCGAAGGTTACGACTGGGTTCAACTTCCAAATAAAACGTGCGCTCATCCGATATATCAGCATGATTATGCCAATTTGAACGCTTCAAGGCCCTCATATAGTGTAGACAAAATCGAAGATATGATATTAGATGGTAGTAAGGTTGATAGTACGGGGATTGTTTTTACTCCAAGCGGACGCCTAGCCAGTTACAATGATGTGATGATTCAAGCTTATGCGGCTTTGTCCAATGCCAATTCGGCAGGAAAACCCGATATGAGAGATTTGGGTATTAAGTTTACCGACAACATCCAAGGAACCAGTTCTACTACCAAACTGACTGGTACAAAATTGCCTTATCGTCGCTGGTGTGTTAGCATCAATAAATTAACAGGAAGAACGGAGGTTACGTATGCGCAACCAAAAGAAAAATAAATCCTTCTTCAGCATGGTTGAAGTTATGTTGGCCATTGGAATCCTAGCCATTGGTTTTTCCGCCGTTCTCGGCCTTTTCCCGGTCTCCATAAAAATGGTGCGAACCAGCCAGACTGAAACTCTCGTTGCCGATGCAGTTGGTGATTTGCAAAGTTATTACTATAGTTGGGCTAATATTCCATTAGTTGATTCCTCCGGTAATCAGATTGATGGAGAATATTGGTATGCGAGACTCTTTTATTTTTTGTACACAATCACACCAACAACTTTTCCAGAACCAGATCCAAAGTATAAATTTTTTATAGATAGTGATATTGAGGCCGTACGAGACCAAGCAAGATCCGGCTCTACTAATCTGCATGGGCCAACTTTTCTCAAAGAATTAAAAGAAAAAGTAGAAGAAGTAGAAAACTCTGATCCAGATGATGGTGAAGTAATTAGTGCTTTAGCCGATGATGAAAATTTTGGGTTGATCAAAAATCTTAATTTATTCCGCCCTAAAATAACTGATGATAAACAAACATTTTACCTGATCAATGGAGAGAATGAATTCAGAGGTATTACCTCTACTGCGCAACTTCTGCTATGGATATCTAAGATGGAAAAATTTGGTTCTCTTGATAAAATTGATTATAAATATGGGGTCGTTTTAAATATTGAAGCGAGTTGGCCTATTAATGTCCCGTACGATGAGCGCGAAAAGCGTTATTATCAGTTTATAGTTGCCAATCCGAAGCAAATTAATTAACTGTCAGTGGAATAAAACTCTATGAAATCAAAATACAGAAAATCACGGCTCAACTACACGTTGTTGGAAATCCTTGCGGCAATGGGTGTTTTTATGATTATCGCCTTCGTTGTGATGCGTTTTTTCTCCGGCGCACAAAAAATAACTACCAACACCAACAGTTACAATGAAATGTATGCCGACGTCCGGGCTTTTTTGGATATTTTCGGCAACGACTTACAAACCATGGTTTATAATAATTCCGTTAGTTCTAAAGGCAATCAGCCGTTTGTGTTATCTTATTATGATATTAGTTCAAGTGGCGATTCCCCATTCAGTAGTTTTTATGAAAAGAACTTCAAGAATTTTTATGATGAGGATATGGTTCCTCCGCAATTGAAGAACGAGATGGCATGGAATGAAGTTTCCTATGCTCCACTACTGTGTTTTATCGCCAATCCCAGCAACATGCCGACATCAACTAAAGCCGATAGTCCGACCTGTGAAGTGCGCTATACTTTTATACCAATTGGAGCCACACCTAACCCGCCAGCCACCTCAACCAAAGAAGCAAAATTTGATTACAGTGAATTAGGAAGTGCAACTCCAAGTCGCTCATCAGCATCCTTCAAGCACGGCGGTAAAATTATGCGCAGTTTAACTTACGATGATTCTAATAAACCCGTGGTCCCCGATTATGGAACAAGTCGTTATCCTCTTGATTACGATATTTTTCCAATTGTAGATGAGTCTGGGGTTTCACCCAAAGAAACAGGATCAACTGGAGACCCTAAGAGGATCGAGTGGGTATTTGGAGATAAAAGTTCCTGTAAATATGAAGAAGTAATCGGGCATGTTTACCGGATGAACATAACGTGTTACAAGCTGGAAGTCGTAGCCGGAGTATATTCTTATAAAAAATATAGGTTCATGAAAATGGATGGAAGTAGTTCTAAATTATCTTTTAATAATGATAACGCAAATGGTTATATAACTTGGCCTCCCGTTTCTCCGAAAATCTTTTATCCAGGCGGGATAAAAGAGATAGAATTTAAACAACTGGGCCATCCATTGCCGGATATGGTGCGAGTGGATATTTATATGCTCAGCCCACAAGACTGGAACCGATTGATGAATTATTACGACTGGAAAAATGAAAAATTTACGGATGAAGTTGCCGCTAAAAGGCTTTTAAAACAGAAAATGCGTAATTTTAGCCGTGTGTTCCACATCAATATAAAAGATTCTGCAAAATATGTCGGGGTATGATTATGAATAGAAAAAAAGAACAAGGTATCGCTCTTTTATATGCATTAGGCATACTTGCCTTATTGACCGCTATGGCTCTGGCATTTATTAACTCGTCGATTTTCGATCAGAGAGCTTCTGCGCAGAGTGCTTCTTCTATTATGGCGGAGCAATTGGCGATTTCAACGATGGAACGTTTGATCTGGGGCATTCAGCAATCTAACGCCAAAGACCCCAATGCTAAAAGTGGCCTTACTATTGATACGGCTTCGTTTAGTTATATGCCAGACAAACATTATAGTTATGACGGCAATAGTCCAGTGGATCCATATTGGGGTATTGCCCGGGATGGACTGGTTATTGGATCCATGATAAACGACATTACAGTGAAAAAGGATGTTCTTTATGTAGAAGACCTCAAAAATCACTTCGTTTATAGAGACAACAACTATAGAAATAATGTCCGGTGGATTTTGCATCGAATGAGAACTGGTGAAACGAATGAAGTACCCTCTAAGCCAATCAATCGTGTTATAGGAAGAACAGCATTTATTATTGTGCCTATTAAAGGGCAAATTAATCCTAGCGACCTCGTCAGTGAAAATGTCAATGAATCTACTGGCGCAAGTGATAGAATTGGGAAAAACATGTACGAGATTGATATCAAAGCTATAGAAACGACTCTAGGCACCGATTCAAAAGACGTTTTTGGGGATGCTACCTTGGTTAAGTTCTTTAACTATCCATCTCAAGGAGGAGCACGCCCTAGGAGTGGTTGGGACGATAGTTTCTTTCGGAAATTACCAACAGTTTATAAAAATGATGCAGATGTACGAGATGCTATTGATGCAGTATTTACTTTTAACACAAAAAATAGTGGCGAATACTATACGATGGATATTAATAATGAGTTGATTGCTAATCCTAATAAGGTGTTTAGTGATCGAGAGCATATTCATCGCTTTTACTTGCCTCGCTTCAGTAATGCTGGAGAATATTGGGATCGTTTAACACCTACTCCACCCACCAATTATTGGGATGAAGGAAAATTTGACATCAACAGAGAGATACTTCTAGATACTAATAATGATGGAATTCCTGACATCGGTCTTGCTCCAGATTCAAAAGATTTCCCAGCACATCCGGATCTCAGGCTTGACTATCGTTTTGATAATGACAGGCCAGGCACCCCTGTCGTTCTAGGAATTTCTGTCCCCCAAAAAATACATTGGGGATTGGGCATTCCATGGTTGGCTGGTTTTGGGCTCGACGCAAGTGGAAACCCTGACGAAAGCTTAAAGGGTACTTTTGATCTAGTAAAGCATCGCCGCCAACAGATCGCCGCCAATTTGAAAGATTATTGCGACAGCGACGATGTTCCTACTTCTGACGTGGATCCAGTGAACTGGGGGTATCAGTCCACTCCTCCAACCAATGTACCAACATACACCGGTAACGAAAAAACCCCTTATATCAACGAATTAGAAATAGCTACTGATGCCAAAGTTTCAGTTATAGATAATACTGCCGGGGGAGGGGATAAAACCGCTACTGTCGTTTTAGAGATGTTCATAGCAGGAGAAGTCATTAATATTTATAAAAATTTGCCAGACCCCCCTGTTACTACTAAACTGCAAGTTCTTTGTCGCATTTCAGGTGCTGAAGTAATTGTAAAATGGTTCAACAATACGGCGACAACCCCAGAGCCTATCATTTTTGATGGAATCAATCCACCCATAACTATTGATGGCAATCCAAATTCTTACATAATTGATTTGCCAACACCTTGGACAGAGGGAGATACAGGGCATTTCTATGGCGCTATGCTACCAATTAGTTCTTCATTTAGCTTAGATGCCAAAGCGGTCGAATATGGCACTCCACTTGTTTGGCCGGATAAGGGCGAGGTGACCGTGAAGTATAAAATTACAATTGACAAGGTAATTTTGGAACAGGATGGAAAAAATGTTGATTATGCTAATATCAATAAAGAAATTGATTTCGTTGAAATATTGACCTTTGATGATAGCGGTACAACTAAAAACTTTGTCCACTCTGTTCAGACAGAGGATCCACGCCAAAACTTGAATCCTGGGGATTGGGAGTTAACCACTGGCTCCTCAGCAACAGGATATGCGTCACCACCTTCAAATATAGGGAAAATCAACGCTAACAGCAATCCAAATGCTCCAACTGCACCCGCCGGCGAATTTGATATCGAACTTACTACTAATCCTGCGTATGCTGGAGATGTGAGCACTGGCCATATCTCCACCGCTTATATTCGTAATGCGCCGATGATATCACCTTGGGAACTCGGATTTATCCACCGTGGCAAGAAATGGCAAACTATCAACCTAAAAGCCTATGATCATGATAAGGCATTCAAAACTTTCGAGCCGACAGCTGGCCTTCATTATCTTGTAGGTGGTGGAATATACAGTAAAGGCGACGCCAATATCCTCGATCAGATCAAGATGACCCCCGATAAAGAATCTCCTTTAAAAGTAAACTTGAAAGGTGGCAATGCCACTGATCCTTTCAAAAAAATGGAAATGGTATTGAATGGACTTCTTGATGTTAAAACGATGGGATTAAATGGTACCGAAGATTTTGTCGGTAGAGCAATACTTGAGTCAAAAAATTCTGGCGCGTTATACAGTGCTTTGCGTAACGAGTTACTGGGAACATCCGGATCACCTACTGCTCTTGGTGCAGTAAATAGTGAGATTAGAGATAAATTTGACCCAACTAAAACCACTGGCGAGTATGACACCAGAGCAGCTCTCGCGAATATTACAGATATTGGCAACGCTGGAACCACTGATGCAGCCCAAGAAGAATGGATCGGTAAAGTCATCAACCTTACGGAGACTCGTAGAGGCCTAGATATTTTCGAAATAGTAATCGTTTCACAGGCTATTCAGGATGTTGGGTCTTCCGATGGAAGTAATTTTACAATAAGAAAATTTTACCGCAATCCAATCAATCATAAACTAGAGGGGCCGGTCCCAATTCGAGATTGCAAGTTAGGAGAAGTGAATTTTGGTCAACCAGGTACCAAAAACAGCCCGATAGTTTTGGCAGACGAGATTCTGGCCCAGAGGAAAATTCGAGTCCGTGGCTATCGAAAACCGAATGGCAGCGTTCAAATATTATCCATAAAAACAGTGGAGTAAAATTATGAGATATTTTCTTTCATTCATAATCATATTAGTGTTTTCTATGGTTAGTCTGTACGGACAGAAGGCTCCTGCCAAAACTGTCATGACTAAAGATTCTCCTGTCGGTTCTGATATATCAGAAACAGTAGTACAAGCGTTTTGCGATCAAATTGTTAAGGAGTTGGAAGGAACTCAAAATGATTTCAAAAAGCAATCTTATCAGAATTACACTATTTACAGTCATCAGCTTAATAAATGGATGAATTATCAATTTCTTGAACTGGATTCAGACATCGATCGAAGTTGGTTCAACAAAATCCAAGAATTCTTTGTCTTTTTCCATAAGACCAAAAGGACGTATGATAGAAGCCTCGAAGCCGATACCTCGAAAGCGAAAACTCTTAGTAAAAAGGATTTTGAAGTTGGAGTTGCAAGCTTTAAAAAATTCTTAAAACTAAAACCACCCAAAGCAAATCCGCAACGGGTCGCTTACTTGAACCGCGAAAAGAAAAAATATCTCGAAGAAAAGCGAGCTAAAGAACGCGCCAAAGAACGCGCCAGCGGCAACAAAACGAGCTTGTACGATTGAAGCGAGTTGAGGTGAATTGTTGTCCACGGATTACACAAATGGTCACGAATGGGGAAATTTCTTATAAATATAAATAAAAGAATTATTAGTGCAAATTCGTGAAATTAGTGGATAGAAAAAGAATTAGGAAGGGAATTGTTGTCCACGGATTACACAAATGGTCACGAATGGGGAAAGGGATCAACCACAAAGTCCACCAAGAAGGCACAAAGTACACAGAGGTGGAAGAAGTGTTTCTTCTTGGGAACGCGGAGCCCCAGCTCCGGCTTTGTATTTCTATGGAGCGCGGACGTCCCGTCCGCATCCGAGTCCCGCAAATCGCAGAATTTCTACAATTACCGCGCCTAATCTAGACAAACTATGGAGCCCCAGCTCCGGCTTTATATCCCTATGAAGCCCTGAATAAGATAATCGTATAACGTGATCTTCTAATTCGCGCGCGCATAATGAGCGCGCTAATTCAAGATGGCATTTATATCATTCTTTCCTCCGTGTCTCCGTGTTAGATTCTTTTTTGCCTTTCCTTCGTGCTGTTCAAGTTTACTTGCTTTTCTTTGGAAAACATGCTATAATATGTGTCAACGCGCATTAAGATTGG
>DLIO01000019.1 GCA_002483765.1 Lentisphaeria bacterium UBA7640
AGTTGGGGAGTTGGGGAGTTGGGAGCTTAACCATAAGAGGTACCTGAGAAGGCACAAAGGATACAGAGTAAAACATTAATTTTTTTCTTGCACCTTTTCTGCGTCTTTTTCGAAATTATTATTATAAATCAGATTTTTTTACTTGACAATATTGGTCTGTACCATTATCTTAGGACTAAACCAATTTAAAGAGGACTAGTCAACGGTGAAAAATCTAAATATTGATAAAAACAACAGTACCCCGGTTTACCGTCAGATTATTGAACGGATAACATTCATGGTAAAGAGTGGGGAACTTCAAGCTGGGGAAAAGCTTCCTCCAGAACGTGAGTTAGCGCAGCAGCTTGGAACTGCTCGTGGCACGGTAAAAAAAGCTTATGAAAACTTGGCTTCTAATAACATAGTTCAAGTGCAGCATGGACGCGGTACTTTTGTTTCATCTGAACAAGATGTAATTCCGTTGAATCGTAAAGATCAGGCGATTAAACTGATTAACAAAACCTTGGGGAAGTTGGAGAAACTTAATTTTTCTGCTCATGAGATTAGTACGATATTTCAATTAATGCTGATGGAGCGTCGCCGTCGCTTGGAGAGTTTTGCGATTGCGGCATTGGACTGCAATCCGGAGGCGCTGTCCATTTTTGAAATTCAACTGAAACATATTGCTACCGTTGGCATTCACAAATATCTGTTGGATAATTTATATAGTTCAACTGATATACGAGGTAAGCTGATGCAGTACGACGTGATACTTACGACTACTACTCACTACACAGAACTCATCGGTCTGATTCCTGAGGCCAAAGATAGAATCATTAAAGCGGTAGTATCGCCAAGCCAGCAGACCATTATCGATCTAGCGACTATTCCCGCTAATGCGCAAATTGGCATTATTTGTAAGAGCGAGAATTTTTTGAATATCATCAGCAGTAAGTTGAAGGATTTTCAGGTTAAACAGAAAAATATCGTTAGTATTTTTGAAGATAACCCTGAGGATTTATCTAAATTTGTTGCCGGTTGTCAAGTCATTATTACTCCGCCTAAATGTTCATTAGAAAATAAGCGCGAATACGTCGCGGCATTCCGCGAATTCGGTGAAAATGGAGGGCGGATCATTCGTTTTGAATATCAACTTGAACGCAGTACTCTGATAAGAATTGAGGAAAAGATATCTGAACTGATGGAGAAAAGAGAGATATTACTATTAGATGGAGATTCACAATGAAGACAGCAACAATGATATTAGGGGTTATCGGTTCAGACTGCCATGCGGTTGGCAATAAAATCTTGGAACGAGTTTTTTCTGACGCTGGTTTCAAAGTCATAAATCTTGGAGTTATGGTCAGCCAAGATGAGTATATTGACGCAGCGATCGAAACTGGTGCAGAAGTTATTATGGTTTCATCGTTGTACGGACACGGTGAGATTGACTGCCAGGGGTTTAGGGAACGTTGCGTTGAGCGCGGATTGCATAGGGTTATTATTTATGTTGGTGGAAATCTAGTCATTGGCAAAACACCACGCGAGCAGGTGATCGCGAAATTTGAGCAGATGGGTTATGATCGGGTGTTTATGCCGGATGTTGATCTGGAGAGCGTAATTGAACTGTTGAGAGAAGATATCAAAAAGCAAAGGTTAGGAAATGAGTCAATTTCTAAGTATTGACGTTGGCTCTACTTATTGCAAAGGAGCATTGTTCTCACCACGAGGAGGGCTTTTAAGACTTGACTCTAAAGTAACGGTACCAACTACGCCGGATTATCTGCCTTCAGGAGTATGTTCGTTGCTTGAGAAGTTAAAATTATCCTCTACGTCTTTGAAGAGTATTGAAACGGTCTGGTCTTCGTCCGCTAAAGGCGGCTTGAGGGTTGTGGCGTTGGGAATAGTTCCAGAATTAACTTCAAAAATGGCCCGTGAGGTGGCGTGTTCTGCTGGGGCGAAAATAGTTGCTGATTATAATTATAAAATTACGGTTGAAGATCTTGAATGTATCAATAAAGTTGCTCCAGATATCTTACTGCTGACCGGAGGTACCGATGGTGGAAATGAGGATATACTGCTACATAACGCTGAAGTGCTTAAAGATTTAAACTGCGATATTCCGGTGATTTATGCTGGGAATCGTGCCGTCAGGCCGAAAATTAGAGAGATGTTTTTCCGGCATCAATTACATATTACGGATAACGTTCTTCCGGACATGGAGCATCCTAATCCTTTGCCTGCTCGCAACGAGATAGGAAAAATATTTATTGAACAGATCGTAAAGGGAAAGGGACTGCAAGAGATAATCGATATGATAGGAAGCAACCCTCTGCCAACTCCTTATTCATTGCTTGAGTTTATCAGAAAAAGTAACGAAAATGACAAGGTGGCAAATTTTTGTGTTATCGATCTAGGTGGAGCGACAACGGATTTTTACTCCTGTTGTAAAGCCATGAATAATAGTGGGGTTATCCTGAGAGGGCTTCGCGAACCCGATATAAAACGCACTGTTGAAGGCGATATTGGAATGCGAGTAAGCGCTAAGGCGGCTTCCGAAGTTGCTCATGACTATATCGTTAGGCAACTTGAAATGCTTAATCGGCACTATGCGGATTTTGAGCACTATGTTGAAAAAATAAATTTACAGCCTGATGCGTTGCCGGAAACGGAACAGGAAATTGAATTCGATCGAATCTTGGCGACGTCTTGTGTGGTTATCGCTACAGAACGTCATGCTGGGCGACGGCGGAAAGTTTATACCGTCAATGGTCAGGTTGAAGTGCAAACCGGTAAAGACCTGAGTGGGATTGCCCTGATTATCGGGACAGGAGGTTATTTGTCCGGACAAAATGCGGATTTTATGAAACAAGCGATTGCTGACGTGTTGCCACACGAACGAGATGAGTCTTATTTGATGCCGCGCAATCCGGAATTCCGGTTCGACCAAAGTTATTTGTTGCCATTATTGGCCAATGCTAGCAGATTATTCCCAGAAGCAGCAGTTAATACTTTTAATGAAATGTTTTTGAAGGAGACATGACACGATGGATATAGTTAAAGGAAAAATAAGTAAAAAGAGTTTAATGGAGTTGCGAAAGAAGGTATTGGAAGATTGGCCTACTGGAGCGGAAGTTAATCTGCAGGAAGGTGTTAAATACCAACTTTCTTTACCGGAGAATATGAATTTCGCCAAAGCGTTAGCACAAGCGGATGCGGAGAAAAAAGTACTGCTTCAACCGCGCGCGGGTGTTGCTTTGGTGGAGGAACACATTCGATTGCTCAAATATCTTGAACCGGAATGCGACCTGTTGCCGACTACGATTGACGCCTATACGCGCCAAAATCGTTACGAAGAAGCGCAACGAGGCATTGACAAGTCGCAAGCAGCTGGACAATCATTGCTCAATGGTTTTCCTGCCGTAAATCACGGTATTAAAAAATGTAAGATGTTAGTAGAAAGTTTAGAAAAACCCGTTGAAGTCCGGCACGGAACACCCGATGCGCGACTTTTGGCAGAAATAACCTTGGCCGCAGGTTTTAGTTCATTTGAAGGCGGCGGTATCTCGTATAATATTCCGTACACTAAAAAGGTTCCTCTGGAAAAATCGATTGCTTATTGGCAGTACATTGACAGATTGAGCGGATACTATGAAGATGAAGGTGTTTCGATTAATCGGGAACCGTTCGGTCCACTCTCTGGGACTTTGGTGCCACCGTTTATAAGCCATTCAATCGCCATTATCGAGGGCTTGTTGGCGCTGGAGCAAGGAGTTCGTTCAATTACGCTTGGTTACGGTCAGGCGGGCAACCTGATTCAAGATGTTGCCGCAATCATCTCGCTACGTGAATTGGCCGATGAATATTTTCATCAGAGCGGATATGACGATTATGCTCTCTCAACAGTTTTTCATCAGTGGATGGGTGGTTTTCCTGAAGACGAATCCAAGGCGTATGGGGTTATCAGCTGGGGCGCTGTTGCCGCTGCTTTATCCAAGGCAACGAAAGTGATTGTAAAAACTCCACATGAAGCAATGGGTATTCCGACCAAGGAGGCTAATCGTCAAGGGTTGATTTGTACTCGGCAGGTAGTTAGCATGCTTGCGGATCAGGAGATGCCACAAACGCAGCAACTGCTCGATGAGGTCGCGCTGATAAAACGTGAAACTCGTTGTGTCATAGACAAGGTTTTTGAGCTTGGAGGCGATTGCCTTGCGTTGGGTGCGGTGCAAGCGTTCAAAGCCGGCGTACTTGACGTCCCATTCGCGCCATCAACCGCAAATCCCGGCAGATTGATGCCGGTGCGCGACAATCATGGTGCGATTCGTTTGTTGGATCGTGGTGGCGTGCCAATTAGTGACGATATTTATGAGATACACAAGGAACTTATTCAGGAACGTGCCAAAGAAGAGGGGCGTGAACCGGGGTTTCAAATGGTTATCGACGATATTTACGCGATCAGTAAAGGTAAATTGGTTGGGAGGGGGAATTACAAAGCTAAAACTAAAAAATAATGTGTTTTAAGTATAAAAATAAAATCTTAACTAAAATAAGCCAATCTTTTTAAAATTGGCTTGAGGAACTCAAATGAAAATAAAAAAGATTCTTTATTCGGCAGGTAGTAGTGGTTTTTTCTTCGACGATCTGCGTGCAATTAAACAAGGCGTTAGTCACGATGGGTTTATCTACAACGGTACCCCAATGACTTCGGGGTTCGACAGTGTGCGCCAAGCTGGCGAAAGCGTTTCAATTATCTTGGAACTGGAGGACGGTCAATTCGCTATCGGTGATGCGACAGCTGTACAGTATTCAGGCGCTGGCGGACGCGATCCGCTATTTTTGGCAGAAACTTACATTCCATTCCTTGAACAACATATTACGCCAATTCTTGAGAATTTGGACATCAAGAATTTTCGTGAAACAGCCAAATATCTGGATCATTTGAGGATTAATGGTAAGCAATTACATACAGCATTGCGTTATGGTCTTAGCCAAGCAGTGTTAGACGCAAAAGCTAAAAGTGAAAACCGTTTGATGTGCGAAGTGCTTTGCGATGAATATTCGCTTCCAGTCATCGCGCAGGGGGTTCCAATATTCGGACAGACTGGCGATGACCGCTATGATTGCGCAGACAAGATGATTCTCAAACAGGCTGATGTTTTACCTCACGCATTGATCAATAACGTTGATGAAAAACTCGGGCGCAAAGGAGAGAAACTTGAGGAGTATTTATCTTGGTTGGTGCAACGTATTAATAAACTGCGTTCCAGCGAATCTTATCACCCCACTTTACACCTTGACTTATATGGCACCTTAGGTTTGATTTTTGACTGTCAATCAGTCAAAATTGCAGAATATTTGGCAGTTCTCGGTGAAAAAGCTGGAGGATTTCCATTATACATTGAGGGGCCGGTTGACGTAGAAACCAAGGCTCAACAGATAGAGCTGCTGGGACAAATTAAAAAACAGTTGATCAAGCTCGGTTCTCCAGTTAAAATTGTTGCTGACGAATGGTGCAATACTTTTAACGATATTGTCGATTTCACTGATGCTGCATGTTGCCACATGATTCAGATAAAAACTCCTGACCTCGGTAGCGTTCATAATACTGTTGAGGCGATTTTATATTGTAAACATAATGGAGTTGAGGCTTATCAAGGCGGTACTTGTAATGAAACCGATATTTCGGCGCGGGTCAGTGTTCATACTGCCCTCGCGGCACAAGCACAACGCATTCTGGCCAAGCCGGGAATGGGCTTTGATGAAGGTTTTATGATCGCGCGCAATGAAATGTCGCGTTCACTACAAATTCTAAAAATGAAACATGGGGGAAATCATGACACGAAAAAAAGAATTTAGAGTTCTCTCGCCGACGGCGATATTGGGTTACGGTTTTCCCGAAGAATCGTTCAATCGCGGTTTAGAATTAATGCCCGACCTGATTGCGGTTGATGCCGGGTCGGTTGACCCCGGTCCGTACTATTTAGGCGCAGGGAAATCTTTTACTGACCGAGCTGGCGTAAAACGTGATTTGCGTTTTATGTTAAAAGCCGCTTGTCGTTTGGATATACCATTGGTAATCGGTTCCGCAGGAGGAAGCGGAGCGCGTCCTCACGTGGAATGGTGTCGTGAAATCATTGAAGAGATTGCGGTAGAGGAAAGTCTTCATTTTAAAATGGGTATTATCTATGCTGATATCTCTAAGGAAATAGTCACTGAAGCGTTACATGAAAACTGGATTGAGGCGATCCACGGGGTACCGGAACTAACCGTTGAGACCATTGAAAAAGCCGAATGTATCGTTGCACAAATGGGGGTCGAGCCGATCCAAGATGCGTTGAAGACAGGTTGCCAAGTAGTTCTGGCTGGACGGGCTTATGATCCGTCAGTTTTCGCTGCGCTGCCGATTATGATGGGTTTTGCTCCTGGATTGGCTTTGCACATGGGTAAAATACTCGAATGCGCAGCGATCGCGGCAACTCCGGGTTCCGGTTCCGACTCCGTCATGGGAATTGTCCGAGAAGATCACTTTGAGTTGGTACCGCTGAATCCGATTCGTAAATTCACCAAGGAATCAACTGCCGCTCATACTTTATATGAGAAATCCGATCCATATCATCTGCCCGGCCCTGGAGGAATGTTGAACCTGAAAGATGTTCGGTTCGAGGAATACCCCGATGGGCGTGTCAGGATATACGGTAGCCAGTTTGAACCATCTGTCCAAAATATGGTAAAACTTGAAGGGGCGGAAAAAATTGGTTTTCGAACAATATCTATCGCTGGAGTACGCGACCCAATTATGATCAACCAGATTGATTCCATAATTGAAACAATCCAAACCAATACCATGCAGACGTTGAAATCTGAAAAAATAGAAGCGTCGCTACATTTTCATATATATGGGAAAAATGGCATAATGGGTGGCTTGGAACCAGAGAAGGATGCACCGACACATGAATTATGCATTGTCATTGAAGCAGTCGCTCCGGAACAGAAATCCGCCGACAGCGCATGCAGTATTGCGCGTTCCACAATGTTACACTACGGTTACCCAAACCGTATTGCTACTGCAGGGAATTTGGCGTTTCCGTTTTCGCCTTCCGATATCAAAGCTGGAGAGGTTTATGTTTTTTCAATTTATCATTTAATGAGAATTGGAGACGAGCCTCTATTTAAATCTGAAATAATTGAGTTATAATAAGTGGAGGAAATAATGTTGAAAAAAATTACAGACGTCGCCAGAGTTATTAGATCGAAAAATTGTAGTCCGTTTGAGCTGACTTTGGATATTATTTTTGAAAAAACTTCAATTTATGAAAAAGTTAAACAAGGTAATTTGATTAACGCCAAGGTTATTGCCGAAGCATACGGGATTGACGAAGCTATGATCAATGGTATTGTCTACTTTGAACCAGCGCATGCGGTTAAAATAAATCTGCCGCGTCCGGTTCCCTCCGGTGCTCCTGGCGATACCGATGTTTACGGAGCGCAACAGCACGCACCATTGCTAAAACTTAAATTGCAGGTTTGAAAAATTATGGTTGAATTAGGCGTAGAAACCAGTCTTATCCAGGCCCAGTATCACGCACCGCGTGGCAAAAAAAGGCTTTATCGCTTGGCTCATGCCTTAGGTCAGCGTTACCTTATGCCAGGAGATTTGTTGATTGGAATAATTGGCACAGAAGGTTCTGGTAAATCTACATTAATCCGAGGACTTTTCCCTGGATTGGAGCTAACCAATGACGATGATGGGATTAACGTGCCTCGTGCACCAATCTATGATTTCTCCGAAGATAATTATTTTTGTGGACATACCTATCATATTGACGTTCGTTTTGAGTCCGCATTTCATCAATTGTATGAAATTGCTGACGCCATTAACCGGGCAATCACTTGCGGGAAGCGCGTCGTCGTGGAACACTTCAATCTTATCTATAATCATCTCGGCTATAATGCTCAGTTGATTTTTGCGCTAGGAGAAGACCTACGTGTATATCGTCCAACAATTTTTGGCCCGTCACCACTGGATCTTTACGCTGAAGTGGAGAAAAATGGCAAATATCGCCTGATGGCTCATTCTGCCGAAGATATCACCTGCGCATTGCTGAAAGATGAATATAATTTAGATTTGCCGACATTACATTCTGATGTAAAACATGGTTTTGTCATCGGCTTCCTCGATAAACCCGACTTCGATATAAAGGAACTTGAGGATAAAGTCAAGAAGATTATCGCGGCAAATATTCCAATTCGTCCAGGCAAAGACAGCTGTATCCATCTCGCCGACAGAACCATCTATTGCACGGGCAAAAGAATCCACGTGAAAAATTCCGGTGATATCGAGAATTTCCGTTTGGTCAAAAAATTCTTTTTCGACCCAATAATCAAAGAATATTTGCTAGTTGGCCTTGCTGGCAAAGAAAAAATTCCTAACTCCGTTTTCTTGCCATCTCAATAGTAAGAGAAGAAGATTTTCACAAAAACACAACGTGCCATCCGATTATGGAGCGAATACACGAATGGAAGATTTTTAATCAGTGAAGTTACTAAAGTCATGGGAAATAAAATTACGTAAATTGAATTTATAATTAGCCCAACTTCCGCAGGTAAAAAAAGAACACGCCAATTTCT
>DLIO01000053.1:0-15413 GCA_002483765.1 Lentisphaeria bacterium UBA7640
GTCGGACAGATGCCCTTATTTTATTTTATGAAATTTAATCCCGAAACTCGTCAGAACACGACGAGCAAATGGCGAAGAAAATCAACTCAACTGAAAGTCAAAGCTGTCTTGTGAATTTATTTTTCACTCGTTCTTCAATTAGGTTCCAAATCGTTTGCGAGGAATTTTTTGTAGGTTAGGTCGATCGCTAGCGCGCCCAGTGGTGCAGTCAATAAAATGGATATTACCGCGACGGTAATGACAATTTGACCGCATGGTAATCCCATTCCGAGTGGAATTGCTCCAATAGCCGCCTGAACCGTCGCTTTTGGAATGTAGGCAAACATACAGAAAAGTCTTTCTTTAGGACTCAGCGAGGTTTTTATCAACGATAACCAAACTCCAGCCATGCGGAATAACAACGCCAGAACCACTAGCAATAAAATCATCAATCCGGCCGAAAAAGCATATTTAAGGTCAACCGTCGCCCCGACTAAGACAAATAATAGTACCTCAGCCATCACCCAAAGCTTTGAGAATTTTTTGGAAAGACGCTTCGCGAGAATTTGATAATGTTTAAGCATGGCAATTCCAACACAAATCACCGCCAATAATCCCGAGAACAGAACCCAGGATGTTTTTTCAAATGCAATAAATAGAAATGAAATACTCAATAGAATTAACACTTTGACCGAATCGCGCATGTGATAATGTTTGAACCAAAAAACCAGGCCAGTTCCAGTTAATGCGCCAGCAATAATGCCCACTATGATTGATATTGGAATATAAGTGAAATTCGACCATGAAACCCCATTTCCAGCAGCCATGCTGACGAAAGAGGTAAACAAAACAATTACAAAAACGTCATCAACCGAGGCTCCGGCCATAATCAGCTGAGGAATGCTTTTCTTTTTGCCGTAACCACGTTCCATCAGTGCGAGCATTCGCGGCACAATAACCGCTGGAGAAACCGCGGCCACAACTGTTCCGATAACCGCCGCCTCAATGATGGTTACGCCTAAAAGCAAAGGCGCTAAAATAATGATTCCGATAATTTCAAAAGTTGCCGGCAACCAGCACATCAGGATGGCTGGACGGCCTACTTTTTTCAAATCATCGAGATCAAGCGAAAGTCCGACTCGGATAAGAATAACTACCAATGCCAGTTGTCTTAAATCAGGTGAAATGGACAATATGGAATCATCCAGAAAGTTAAGAACGGGAGGCCCCAAAATAATCCCAGTCAACAACATTCCGAGCAAGCTCGGCAGTTTTAAACGGTTAAAAATATACGCGGCGAACATTCCAATTAAAAAGACAAAAGCCAGACTGGTTAACATTTACTATTCCTTAAATTTATCAGAACTCTGAATATATCATGAAAACCCAGAAATAAAACTAATTTCTGAAGTTCCGAGATAGGAGAAAAAGCCTTTGTCCTCAACCTCGTCCGAATCGGCTAATGCTACAAGATCTATTCAATAAATTAGATCACGAACCAGATCAATAAAAACCTATAACTTACGCTTCTAATTCACGCGCGCATTATGCGCGCGCTAATTCAAGATTCAAATTTCACTGTTTTACTTCTGTGTTCCTAACGGTTAAATGTCCAGCAATCCTGTCTTTATTATTTTTATCTTCCATTACTGGAAAAAGCTGACTTTGAATGTTACACTACATTTTGGTAAATCGTTCAGTGTCAACTCTATTTTGGGCTTGAGATTGAAATAGTTTTTCACCAAATTTCTCGAGTTAAATTTAATTAAATAATTTTGAAATTAGTTCGTTGGACTATACTTTAGTCAAAGAGCATTTTGACGGTTTTGCTGGAAATGTTAAAAAAAGTCTAAACTTGCATCTCACATAAACGATCCAAAGCAATATTTGGCAAAAATTAATGATGAAATCTTAAAGATACAGAGGAGATGGAATAATGAATGATTTAGACCTTAACAATAGTGAGTATTGGCGATAAAGGCACGGATAACTTCCGCACGTATTGCCGCATCCAGTCACGTAAATAGAGAGCTAATTTTACTTTACTGGGATATCGGTAGATCTATCGTAAAGAAACAGGAGAAAGCGGGTTGGGGAAAATCAGTAGTTGAAAATCTTTCAAGGGATATTCAAAGAGAAATTTCAGGAGTTACAGGATTTTTGCCACAAAACATCTGGAAAATGCGCCAATTATATTCTGAATACTCTAATTCTGACTTTCTATCACAAGCTGTGAGAGAATTTAAAAATATGCCAAAACATACTTTCGTCGATCTACAACAGTAGAAATTTAATTGAGCTCTTCAACACTTGTGGCCTGCATTCTTCGACCTTATATCTACAACAGTAGAAATTTAATTGAGCTCTTCAACTTCTAAACCATAATGCATATCAACTAATCTACAACAGTAGAAATTTAATTGAGCTCTTCAACACCAGAGACAAACCAAAGACAACAACATCTACAACAGTAGAAATTTAATTGAGCTCTTCAACGTTCGGTCATGGTTCGCACCCAAAATATCTACAACAGTAGGAATTTAATTGAGCTCTTCAACTTCTCCTATCTGGCAACAGACAATGATCTACAACAGTAGAAATTTAATTGAGCTCTTCAACAAAAGTGCCAAGCTCCCAGACACCATATCTACAACAGTAGAAATTTAATTGAGCTCTTCAACATCATCAAAAACTATAATATTAACTTATCTACAACAGTAGAAATTTAATTGAGCTCTTCAACGCCAATATATTCAGCACCCCCGTCAGGATCTACAACAGTAGAAATTTAATTGAGCTCTTCAACTTGTAACTGATGTATCCGGTTTTAAATCTACAACAGTAGAAATTTAATTGAGCTCTTCAACAAAGAAGCAGAGAACAACGCCAATGATCTACAACAGTAGAAATTTAATTGAGCTCTTCAACAAGTGAAGCTTGAAGGGTGTTATTAATCTACAACAGTAGAAATTTAATTGAGCTCTTCAACTTAAACCTGATAGGTTGATTAGATAATCTACAACAGTAGAAATTTAATTGAGCTCTTCAACGCATTGCACTTTGCCATTGAGTTCCACATCTACAACAGTAGAAATTTAATTGAGCTCTTCAACGTGCAAATCGTCATTTTAAACGCGCTATCTACAACAGTAGAAATTTAATTGAGCTCTTCAACTTTATGCCGTTTGCCAACCTCAATGTATCTACAACAGTAGAAATTTAATTGAGCTCTTCAACGACTTACGAACAGCGTCACAATCAATATCTACAACAGTAGAAATTTAATTGAGCTCTTCAACTAGCTTGAAGCCTTTACCTTCGATCTATCTACAACAGTAGAAATTTAATTGAGCTCTTCAACCTCTTCTGCAAGGTGTTTGTTAGTGGATCTACAACAGTAGAAATTTAATTGAGCTCTTCAACGCATTACATTATCCAAGGAGTACGGAAATCTACAACAGTAGAAATTTAATTGAGCTCTTCAACTCGAAAATGACCATTGAGTTAAATTTATCTACAACAGTAGAAATTTAATTGAGCTCTTCAACGGACTGATTGAGCTTTGTGCTTTTGCATCTACAACAGTAGAAATTTAATTGAGCTCTTCAACTATCCTAATTGGCCTATGAATTATATATCTACAACAGTAGAAATTTAATTGAGCTCTTCAACATTATGGTTCTCTGACGGGCTATATATCTACAACAGTAGAAATTTAATTGAGCTCTTCAACTTTAAAACTTCCGGATATAACTCTTTTATCTACAACAGTAGAAATTTAATTGAGCTCTTCAACTTTAACATGAACGTTCCTAAGGGCATATCTACAACAGTAGAAATTTAATTGAGCTCTTCAACTCTAAGACTCCTAAGACTCCTCTATCATCTACAACAGTAGAAATTTAATTGAGCTCTTCAACAAATATAATAAACTATCACTTGATATATCTACAACAGTAGAAATTTAATTGAGCTCTTCAACAAAGTAATGCTAAGTTGTGCGCTGTATCTACAACAGTAGAAATTTAATTGAGCTCTTCAACACTCAAGCAAAGTAGCATCTACCTGATCTACAACAGTAGAAATTTAATTGAGCTCTTCAACTTCAATATTGTTTATAGTTAATGTTTTATCTACAACAGTAGAAATTTAATTGAGCTCTTCAACTTTGCAATAACCGAAGCCTTGTCGGATCTACAACAGTAGAAATTTAATTGAGCTCTTCAACATTTTTTAGAACAAGCGCACATTGAATCTACAACAGTAGAAATTTAATTGAGCTCTTCAACTATCTAATGAATAAACTGTATACCCATATCTACAACAGTAGAAATTTAATTGAGCTCTTCAACAAGCTTGTGCGTTCTCACTCTCTTTGATCTACAACAGTAGAAATTTAATTGAGCTCTTCAACTCTTAGCACTGCCAAAGATTATGCGATCTACAACAGTAGAAATTTAATTGAGCTCTTCAACATGTTGAAATGTATGATATGTAGCACATCTACAACAGTAGAAATTTAATTGAGCTCTTCAACAAACGTTGCGCGCTTCTTCAAGGTGTATCTACAACAGTAGAAATTTAATTGAGCTCTTCAACAATCAATGACATGGAGGTCGTATGACATCTACAACAGTAGAAATTTAATTGAGCTCTTCAACATTCTGCTGGTATTGATAGAAATCTTATCTACAACAGTAGAAATTTAATTGAGCTCTTCAACTCCCAAAGGGATATCGTTACATCGTGATCTACAACAGTAGAAATTTAATTGAGCTCTTCAACGTTTCATGAAACTCGATAGCGAAGTGATCTACAACAGTAGAAATTTAATTGAGCTCTTCAACTGGTATTTATTATGTGGGTGGTAATGATCTACAACAGTAGAAATTTAATTGAGCTCTTCAACCTTCGATAACGCATATAGACAGGCTTATCTACAACAGTAGAAATTTAATTGAGCTCTTCAACATATTCTTAGCATTACCACCGACGTAAATCTACAACAGTAGAAATTTAATTGAGCTCTTCAACTATACTGTCTTATACCATTCAGTTTATCTACAACAGTAGAAATTTAATTGAGCTCTTCAACAGTAGAAACTCAAATTTAAGCTTAACTTACGGGAGTTTTTTCAGAAAGCAAATTTTATTTTTTGCTAAATCAAGTTCAATCAGGAAAAATTAAGACTGAGGTTTGCATTGACTACCAGATAAGCAGATCAGTTTCTTCATTAACCGGGTATCCAAACCGGAGAATATTTGCGCTATCCGGGATGTCAAAAACGAGAACGCTGTCACCCTGAGTAAATTTTTTCTTATACTTTGATTCCACTTCAACTTGAATGTTGGCGATAATTCTTGGGCTGTTTCTTATTTCAAAAACCGAGTATTGTATTCTGCGTCCGAATTGTTTCAGAAACTTGGCAAAATTAGAACGCAGACGATCAGACTGAATATCATAGACGACGATTAACATGATTATTCTCCTCCTTTTATTCGAAACACCGGGAAATCTTTAAGATTTTTGTCTTTCATAAACCATCGGTAATAAGCCTGAATATAGAGAAAAATTTCTTCTTTATATTCGAGGATGTCTTTCATAAACAGTTTGGTATATTTGCCCTGTTTTTTGTATTCGAGCTGGAATTGCCCGTTTTTTTGAAAAAAGTCATTTTCGTCAATTTGTTTAAGGTTGTATGCCTTGCGTAATCTTTGGTCAATGATGCAGCGGAACGGTTCAACCAAATCACAAATGAGAGATTTTCTTTGATAGAAGAAGGTGTGAAATACGCCGCAAAAGACATCAAATCCGTAGATTGCGGTCATGGCTTCAACAAAATGAAAGAGGTAAGTATAACCGATGTCAAGCAATAGATTATTGATGTCTCTTTTGGTTCTTGGTTCGCGACGAATCCAGTTTAATGGACGGAAATATGCAGGGAAGAATATTTTGCTGGCATTGCCTTCAACTCCCATCAATTCTTGAGTTGTATTGGCGTTGTTCATGGACAAGTCGTTCAATTTGGAAATGGCTTCAGCTTCAACTTCAGAGTGATAACGTAAATTCTGAAGCAGGGCAATTTGATTGTTTATCTTTTGAGTTACGAGTTGGCGGGCGATTACGAGATTTCTTTCTCCGGCTGAATATTGTTTCCTGCGCAGGAGAAAGTTGCCTTCCGCTCGGTTATTGAAATAGCTGTTCAACTTGAAATTGCGCGACAGCAACAAGACGGGGAATCCGAATTGTTTGGCTTTCTGCAAAACAACATTCGTCAGGGTGATGTTACCGACAACAAACAGGGCGAATATCCGGTGGCAGGAATGTTGTTGAATAACTTTTCCTTCTTCGTCTTCGATAAGAATGTTGTCCACCCTGAAACGCATTTTGCTTTTGTCATCTGACGGGAAGTAGAAAATGCTTTGTTTGTAGTTGAAATCCGGTAATGACATCATAATAAATCCTCCTTGTAAATATCGCAAAGCGTATTGTAGATGCAATTATGGCATTTATTGGGATTTTGGCTGAATGGTTCTTCAAGTGAGAAAGTGCGTATTTGGTTTATGACATCTTCAAACTCTGCAATGTCATTATTGTCTGGTAACAGTATTGGATAGCTTTTATTGCTTTTCTTTGAGTAGAGTTTAAGATGTTTAACCTCGTAGCCCATTTCCAGCAACGCGAAATATTGTGCGTAAAGCTGGTAGCGGAAGCCGTCATAAACCCGAGTCACCGAGTATTTGCGTTCTATCAACTCCTCGGTACTCAGATCCAGCGTGTCGATTTTTCCCAGAAGCTGATACTTTTCAGAATAAACCGTCAAGCCCTGCAAAACATCTCTCCGGCTGGAATAATGTCCTTCATCAACGGCCTGGTGCGCGGCCTGACCGATTTTCTGCGGCGTTTGCTGGTACATATCTTCGCCGTAATTCTGCTGATAAATATTGTGAAAATAGATTGACCTTGGGCAGAAGATAAAATCATTTATCTGAGTTATGCAAAGATATGTTTCCATGATGGTCTCTCATCGGTTGTTACAAGTTCTATGCTTTATATGTAATCACAACCACATGCTTTATATAAGCAAATGGCTGTAATCACCGTTGTTGATTGCATTGACCAGCCATCACATACAAGTCTGGATCATCGTTTTCCATGCCTCACAGGCAAAGACAATCTTATTAATAAATCTTTGTCATCTATTTTTGACGCAATGTTAAAAGCTGCTAATGAATCTGGGTTGTCAATGGATTTTAAAAATTGGAATTCTTTTTTCGTACTGCATGTCGTAAACCCACAACTTGCAGAGTCATTTTCAGGGTCACAATCAAAAGCATGTTTTTGCATTTTTTTTACATTGTCTTTTCTTGATTTTTTACGACAATATGGACATGTTTTGCTGGTGTTCTCTTCATTAATGAAAATCATTATGCCGAACTGGCAGTTGAACTTGTCATCTTTTTTTCTTATAACTTCACGCAATGCAACTATATCTTTTATATGTGGAGGAACCAGGCCAAGGGATTGAAGTTTCTTATAAAGCGAAAATTCCAATTTTCGAGCAATATGTGAATTATTCTGGTTAAATTGATTGTCAATCGATGCTTTTTTTAAATCCTCTAAAAAAATGTAACCTGGATATGTTTCCTGAAGGTGACAAATAATACCAACCATGTTCGCTACAAGAGCTTGCTTCAAATTATTAATTTGTTCGAAAGTTGGCGTGTGCAAATTTTCTTGACGTACGTCTTTTCCAAGACGCTTATCCGACTTGCGTTGTTTGGTTAAAGTTTGAATATCTGATAAATATATTTTTAAACTATTTTCAATGTCAGCGGTAGTGTAGCCTGTCAAGTTTGCCCACTCTTTTCTAAACGAGAAAACAGTTCGACCTTCTTTCTGGTTTGTATTTTCCTGTTCTTTAAATATAACACTCACATGCAATTCACCTGGAGTTTTTTCTCTGCCATTGTGGTTATATTTTAGATCAGATAATTCGATAAACATAGTATCTTGATAATCAATTTGGTCACGGTGGAAAATTTCATAGACACGTTTTTTTGCAACAAGCTTTTGGAGCTTTAAATAACTTATCAAATCCCCGTTAGTAACGATTTTTCCTTTAATCAGTTTTGCAGTAGACAAGTCTATCGTTGCTGTCGTGTATTTTTCAAAAAGTTCGACCTGATCAATAAAATATGAGATATTTTTAATTGCATAACGAATTTTGTTTGTTTCCGTTTTGGTGTCATAATTCTCGTTATGATTCAGATCCTTCAATTTATAAATTTCAATTTCCGGGAATTCATATTTACAAAATATTTCATTATTTGCCGAATAAAATTGATCTGTTTTTCTGGTCAAGCATAAAGTCGCCAATTCAATCTGACCAACATCAATTCCATATTTCCATGCGGAATCATAAGGCATTTTTTCTCTGAATTGATTGTTAAACTTATTTATTTTATCTATTTGGTCTTCAGGCTTAACAAAACTTAAATCCTCATAAATATTTCCAGCTTGCAAAGCAAAAGAAAACGTCACGGTGTACTGTTCTTGCAAACGACGATGTTTGAATATTTTAGAAAATCCTTTTTTCTCAAAAAACTGTTTCAGGTTATAGTCGGCTTCGCGATAGTTTATTCGTAATTCAGGGTTTAATCGAACGGTTCCAAATTCATTGTTTGATTCATTATTCCAAAATTGGTTCCATATTTTAGTGAATTTACGGTCTGCACTTTCCGGAGCTGATGATTTATTGCGCCCCTCTAAATCATAAGAGGTGATGTCAAATGTTTGTATGTCAAAATCTTGGATAAATTTATCGTATTCCTGCTCTGACAATTTATAGGTTGTGAACTTGTAACAGGCTTTTTCCAACTCTAATTCAAAGGCATTTAAATCTTCTGCTGTTTGGCAAGCAGATAAATCAAAGTGATTCAGGTCAATTCTATCACGAGTGTATTGCGCCATTATTACTTTCTTGAAAAATTTTAACTTTTCCATTAGTTTATTGGCTAATTTTTCTGCTCTGATTTTATCTACTGATCCAGCTTTCTTTTCATGCGAGGTCGGTTCTGTAACGGTTTCTTTAATCTTTTTTTGCAAACTTTTTAACTCGGCATCCATATCATTTACAAATGTACTTTCTTCCGCAAAGCAAAGTTTTTCCAACGCACGCATGGTTAAAGATTGCAATACAAATAGATTGCCATTTGGAGCTTGCTTTAAGCTATCAATATATTTTCTGGAATCCATTATTTGGATACGTGGAATCAATAGTAATTTTACACTTTCATCTTTCTTATATATCATTGCCCAATAGGTTGCACGTTGTGATTCAAGCCTTTGTTTTTCCAAGTTTTTTATCTGAGAAGTCAATTGCCCATTTTCTTTAGCAACGTCAGCAAAATTACTGCAATATTTTTTGAAAAGATGGAAATATGGATTTTGGCCACAAAAGAAGTGTTTTACATTTTTGTTTCCTTTATGAGGGTTTAATAACTTATCGAATGTTTTTTTATCACCTTTCAGGTTAAATAAAGAAAACTGACTCTCTAAATCACTCACTTGCGTTATTGACTTATAAGAAATATTTGATGTTCCTATTGATAGTTTACGATTATTGTTTGTATAAATTGTATTTTTAGCATCACTGTGAGAATGCCCTAAGACTTCATGGAAAATTGACTTTTGGTCTGATTTAAAGTTTGCCAGCAAAGTAACCGTTTGTTGTTTTGTTAATTTTTCGTCATTTATATCATTTTTTCCCAGATAAAGCTTTAACCATTGTTTCTCTTGCTCAGTTTTAAAATCAAAAATAATATCTCCCCTTTGGATGACACTGAGTTTGTTGTCTTTGATTTCTCCATAGTTTTGTGCTTGCTCTTTTTGGATTTCGTCAATCTGATTGTCAAAATATTCTTTATTTTTCTTGTTAACGGTAAAGTAGTTGAAGCTGGCACGAGCACATTCAATTCCAGACGACTGACTTGCTAAATACTCTGTTTCTAAAAATTGCAGATATTCTCTGATAGAACACAACTTGTTTTTTAACTCATCACATTTGCCATCAAGAAGATAATCATTTGAACTTGAAAGATTGTTCAATAAGTCTATTAAATATCCCAATATGTGTTTGTTTAATAGTGAGCGAACGGCATTGGCAATTTCAGATTTTCTAATAAGTGATTCGTCTGGTCGGTTGTTTGCATCTGCTAATATGGAGGTATAATGAGTCCAGTCATTTAGTAGAATACCAAGACGATTTTTAAAATAATTTTCGTCATTCGCATTTAAGTTAAGCTCAGAAAGTTTATACTTTTTGCTTCTGTTATTTTTGGTGTAAAAAATGAATTCATTTTTATGGTGCAATAATAACCAGTTCTTTTTTACTTCTAACTTCTTTTGAATTTTACCGTCAAAGAATAGGAGGTCATTAATGTCATTTTTAACCGAGTCTGTTTTTGAGAGAAGATCATTCAAGTCTACTTTTTTATTTTCTGGTGGGTGATAAAATCCGGTTTTTGAAGGGTTATTAAGTTTAAATCTTATTGCGCGGGTGTATTGGTATGTCATTTTATTACTCATTTTTTTCTCCTGATTTTATTGGTTAATTTTATATATTTTGGCAAAAATTCTGCCATTCCTGTTTGCTTACCGCAGGGTTTACTTTTGAGACATCGTCTGCCGCGTTGATTTTTTGCAGAATGCAGACGCCTTTGCGGGCGATGTTGTAAGCGCCGTTGGCATCGCCGTTTTCCGGCAGTCCAGGATGAGTTTTCCGGCTGTCAAAGAACGGTTCCACCGGGGAAAGAATGAAGTCATTGTCATTGGTTCCGGAAGTTTTGTCTGAATCCGTAACCCGCATGGTCATAATGGCGTTGAAGTAGTAAATCATGGACTTATGGAACGCGACATCGTTTTTTGCTGTCAGGCTTGCCTGGATATTGGCATTGCGCGCAAAATCTATGTTGTTGTCAAGCAACAACTTTTTTATTTCATCGGTGACAACGAACGTTTCATGTTTGCCTTTGTTGCCGATTTGTGCGGCTGAGGTATTTTGTTTTTGTTCGTTAGTCTGCTTTTCTGTTTTGACGTAGCGTGAACGTGTTACGCAAGAGCAGACCGTCCAAGTTCGTTTTTTCAGCTGTTCATCTTTTTCATCTTTTTCTCTGTGCATGTTTTTGCTGGCAATTTTGCCCAGAGTATAGGTAAATTCGAAGCGGTTTTCTGTTGGGTTGTAGATTATTGAATCAAAACTCTTCCAGAATTCCAGACTTTTTTCGAGTTTCTGATATTTAGGGTTGACATTTTTCAGGAATCCGGTTACCGGATCGGTGGTTGAGGTGTAGGATGCCGTGGTATAGAAAAGAATGCCGCTTTGTTTTCCCATTTTTTGAAAACTTTCAAACTTATTTGTCAGCTGATAAGCATTGAGGAAATGTCCGGGGAGGGTAGTGTCGGAGCAATCTTTGAACACTAGATAATTAAGTTTATCGATTAGGGCTTTTTCAAATTTCTGATAGACTTGTTTTTCAACTTTAAATCGTCCGCGTTTAAAGCCCCAGTTGAGATCTTCAAGCACCACAATAGCGTTGTGCCTGATAATCAATTCTGCCAGTTTATGTACAACTTGCGACAAATATCCGGCTTTGAGTTCCTTAATATTTTCAATCATGCTCCAGCTTTTGCGGGCAAGGTCACGTTTTTTCTCGACTTCATCAAGTTTTGCGTGATAGTTAATGGCGCGTTCGCCGGTTTCTCCGCGCGGAACGAAACCGTTGGAAATCTCGTTCAAACTGCCCTGTTTCAAGATATTGCCATTCTGATTGATGACAGAGTAATAAAGCAGATGTTTTTCACCCCGGTCAATGCCAATGATATTGATGTCGGGATTGTTTTTCAGAAACTCACGAACGTGATCATTGAATCTGCCGGGAACGTTTGGAGCGTTAAAGTTTAATTTTATTGGACAGTGGAAGAAAAATTTGTTTTCAGTAAAGCGTTTATTTTTTATAATCGGATAATTGAACTTTCCTTTCAGTTTTTCAGCGTGATGTCCGGCTCTTATTATATCCGCATCATATTTTATTGAAGCTTGGCGGAAGAAAATTTCCGCCTGACCATTGAGTTTTAACACGGTTTTTTCAAGATTTTCCGGCGCAAACAGCGCTTTCCAATAAATTGTGTGGAGATTGTCACGTCCACCGGATTTTTTGGTGGCGGAAAAATCTTTGCTGTAAATCTGAAAAAGGTAAAGTTCACCCGTCGCTACTTTTTCGTCGATATAGGTCTTCTTGACATTATCGAAAGAGATTGAATATCCTTGATTGGCTATGTTGTTTAAGAGGTCAGATAATGAATCGTAGCCTTCTGCCGCTTTCAAATCCAAGTTAAAATGTTTCCAGTATGATTGGGCGCATTTAAGTAGATAAGAGAAATATGTTAAGCGATCGCTTTCATTATTTTGATACGATTTGCTTTCTTTGATTCTGGTAATTTCTTCTCCCCACACAGATTCTCGGTCTTTAGTTTTTCTGATGGCAGTATTTGTGGCATTATCCCAGCAAAGCGTAAATATATCTTTTCCGACGCTTGCTATTTGCTTGTAATTCATTTTCCTGTAGCTGTTTTCGTTGCCTGAAGCAAGAAGACTTTTACGGCGCTCACGTTTTTCTTCAATTTTCTTTGCAGAGTCATCCGTTATTGCTGCATAGTCAAACAATCTATTGGAATCAGCAGTCATGATTGCCAGATAGAAAAGATTATCTTTTTCAAGCAGAATGCCATAGTTGTCTGCCTCTTTATTGCGATCCCAGCCATCGAGCAATGTTGCGTTTTCAAAATTAATTTTCAGCTTTTCCGCTGTCGCCGTTTTTTTTGTTATATGATTGCGCACCATATTGTAAACGCCTATTACTTGAAATTTGTTCACAAAATCGTCGATATGATTATACCAGACCCGGTTGCGGTTCTCCATTTTCAGAATTTCTTTATTTTCCTGCCAGTCGCGGACAAATCCTGCCAATTCAATGGCTGCGTCCAGGAACGTTTTTATGGCGGCTATTTGCTCAAAGCCCTTATCGCCCGGCGTTGTCCGGTTTGCGTCCAGTTTATTCAATTGCAGAACGCCGCTGTTGTTCAGTTCTGTCCAGGCGGCATTTGCGGCGTTCGACATTTCGTTGAAGCGAAGCGCTAAACAGTCAATCAGATTATGCTTTGAGAATTTTTCATCTATCGCGAAACGTTCGCCCCGGCTGCCTTCGTCAAGCGCCTCTTGTATTTCGGCGAAGGAAAAAACTTTGCGTTTGTTGAAATCTGTTTCGCCGAGAATTTCCAGCAGTTCTTCATTGAGGTTGTTCCAATGTCCGGTCAACAATTTGGAGATAAGCGAAATCTTATCGGCTGGCAGGAAAATTGTTTGATATTCTCCTGCAAGATCAGTGGCAAGCTGTTTGGTTTCGTCAATGAATTTGGTGAATGTATTTTGACCGTGCTCATCCCGCTTGACAAAGTAATATGAATGAAAATTCTCAATTGCTTGAAGCATATCCCGGTCGTCAGAAAATTCAGGGATAAATGTCCGGTCTGACTTGCTTAAAATCTGTTTATATAGTGTCTGCATTGGCGGAAACTGTTGTCTTTTTCCGTCGGCCTGCTGACGGCAGAGGTTGATAAACTCATTTATGCCCTGAATTTTTTCACCGCCATCAAGCGCGGGGCGTCCGCCGATAATCTCGTTATAGCAATCAATTCCGCTTTGATTCATTGATTCGCAAAATGTTTCTATGCTGAAAAAGCTTTCTGCGGAAAAATTCAGATTTGTTTCAATCTCTGTGAGCAATGTTTGCGGGTCAAAAGATTTTAGTGCAAATGTTTCTGCCGCCGCCGCAAGCGACTGCCGGATGGTCTGCCATTTTTTGAGATTGGCAAAGTGGAATGCGAGATTATCTTTGATTGAGCGGTTGATGATTGAGGTGGATTTTTCGCCACTTAAATCGTAGACGTTCTGGCGGTTTTCGTTAAAGCCGGCAAAATAGGTGTAAAATTTATTGAATGTGCGTAGGTATTCGCAAAGAATGTACGCTGGAATCGGGTTGTTGTTGTCCGCCTGCTCAAGCTCCTTGAATGTAACCTGAACAACGCCTGAACGGATTTTCCATTCGAGCAACGTAAGCGCGTCTTCATTTGAGTACATTACCTCAATATTGTTTTTTTTGATTACCTTGTCGGAAGCGTCAATCTTTTTCTGAACCGCCTTGATGGCGCTCTGGAATCCTTTTTTGCGCTGATTGTCTTTTTCAACTGCAAGTTTTTTCTCCAGTTCCGCGATGTCTTCACGCCAGAATTGCGGCATTTCCTGTTGATATTCAGCGATCCAGCGATTGGCGGTAACATCAAGGATATCTTTAAATATATTTTGTAAATCCTTGTCGATTTTTATTTCTTCTTGGTTTTGCAATTCAGTAAATTTATTCTTCAATTGATTTAACAGTTTTTCATCCGCAATCAGTCCTAACGCATCTTCAATAAAAATCCGGTGCATAGCGTCAAGCATGCGTTTCGCATATTTGTAATGTTCGGCTTTTTTCGCATCTTTACCGGTAAGCTTGTCTCCTTTAACCCCAATGATATCGTGTTTTTCAATCCATTCTGCGGTTCTGCCAACAGGTTTTAACTCAAAACGCAAAGTTTTTGATAGTTGATATTGATTGGTAAAGTTTGCTAGCGACGTGTTGTTGATCATAATACTGCCTCCTGATTTGATTTTTAAATCCGAAAATTATCGTGATATTAACGCACGGTTTAAACGCAATTCCTCCGAATTGTTTTGCTACTTTCATAACCATAGTTTTAAATATGTCACTGGTTTTATGCTTTGCAAAGATATGCGCGAAATATCCTATTTTTTTCGACAGTGGTAAGAATACAGCATATGGTGGACGCAAGACGCCCGGCCATGGCAAAGTATGGGAAAAAGGGAGATTTTTTATTCATGAAAATATATATTTTGACCATGACACTGGTAAAGGGAAGCGGCGATTCAAGAGCTATTAAGGCATGAAAACATCGGATGGCAAGAAAAGGCATGTATCTTGAAGGGTGAAGGGAATTATAAGCGGGGACATTTTAAAGGTTTCTCTTGGAGCTATGGTTTTACACGTTCTGGCTAACGATTTAATGACAGTAATTTATTTGTAAATATGATACTTAATTCACGCGCGCATTATGCGCGCGCTAATTCAAGACTCAAATTCCACTGTTTTTACACCTCTATGTCAAATGCCATAGCGTGGACAAAAACTTTCTCCATCCCATTAGTGCCATTTGCGTAATTCGTGGATAAAAAACTTTCCCCAACTCATTAGTGCCATTTGCGTAATTCGTGGACAAAAACTTTTCCCCATCTCATTAGTGCCATTTGCGTAAT
>DLIO01000053.1:15641-28001 GCA_002483765.1 Lentisphaeria bacterium UBA7640
ATTTGCGTAATTCGTGGACAAAACTTTTCCCCAACTCATTAGTGCCATTTGCGTAATTCGTGGCCAAAAAACTTTCCCCAACTCATTAGTGCCATTTGCGTAATTCGTGGCCAAAAAACTTTCCCTATCTCATTAGTACCATTTGCGTAATTCGTGGACAAAAACTTTCCCCTAACTCATTAGTGCCATTTGCGTAATTCGTGGATAAAAACTCCCTGTTTTCCTTTGCGTTCTCTGTGGTTACTCCCTAACTTTTACTTCAGTCCGAGTACGTCCTGCATGTCGTATAGGCCGGGTTTGGCGTTGGCTAGGAAACGTGCGGCGCGCAATGCGCCTTTAGCGAAGGTGTCGCGACTGGAGGCTTTGTGAGTTAATTCTAGACGTTCTCCGCCAGTGGCATAGATCACTGTGTGATCGCCGACGACGTCGCCGCCACGTAGCGCATGCATTCCGATCTCTTTTTTGGTTCGTGCGCCGGTAATTCCTTCGCGGCCGTGGCGAATATCTTTTTCGTATGACAAACCACGGGCGGCAGCAGCGATTTCGCCGAGCCTAACAGCAGTGCCACTCGGAGCATCTTTTTTTAGATTGTGGTGCATCTCAACAATTTCGATATCGTAATCTTCGCCAAGCAGTGTGGAGACTTGTCCACAAAGATGGAAAAGCAGGTTAACGCCAACACTCATATTGGGGGCGAATACAATGCGCGCGCCATTATCGGCTAATTCACGTAATTTGGCTTTTTCGGCATCGTCTAATGCGGTGGTACCGATAACGCTGGCGCATCCTGCTGCGGTCGCGATTTCAGCGTCTTTGGCGACATTGCCAGTACTGAAGTTGATTACCGCGTCGGCGCCGACGCAAACTGCTTTTAAATCATCAGTCATTAGTATTTTGTTAGCTCCGCATCCGGCGACAATCCCGGCATCTTGGCCTAACAGCGGATTGCCCGGCACTTCGATAGCGCCGACTAATTGTAAGTCGTCAGATTCCATGATATTGGCAATGAGGCGACGCCCCATGCGTCCGCCAGCTCCGATAATTACTACTTTAATCATTTTTTTACCTCTTTATGGTATTGCTAGTTGTTGATTGTTCGGCGTCCAGATGATGTCATCAGCAATGCCGAGTGGGAATTTGTGAACGTTTTGATAGCGTCGCGCGATTGCCAACAGGCTGTCCGGCGCGAATAAAAACGTGTAAGGTTGCTCTTCGTGAAGCAAACGGTGAAGTTTATTGGCTAATTTTACTCTTTTTTCAAAATCGAATTCAACGCGTATTTCTTCAATTAAGCGATCTGCTTCGGCGTTTTTAAAACCAATATGGTTGCTGCTGCCGAGCAGTTCTGCCTGCGATGAATGCCAGATCTGGTACGGATCGGATTCATAACCGCCGCGCCAGCCCAGAGTGCAAACTTCAAAGTTTTTTTGTTCCAGCCGCTGAACATAAACCGACCATTCGAAAGATTGAATTTTCATGTCGATTCCGGCTTTGGCCATATCTTCTTTGATAATCGGCAACATTCTGGTTTGAATGGGGTGGTTTGCGACAGACATGATGGTAAATTGGAATTTTTGTCCATCTTTATCCAAGATGCCATCGTTGTCAGTATCGCGCCAGCCGGCGTCGTTTAGGATTTTAACTGCTTTGGCAATATCGAACGGCCACGGCGCAATCGCTTGGTCATTATACGGGCTTTCATTGTAAAATGGTCCAGTAACGATCTGGCCTAATCCGTAATAAATATCCTTGAGAATACGTTCGCGGTCAACTAGATGGGTCAATGCCAGTCGTACATTACGGTCAGAGAATAACGGATTAGTTAGATTATAGCCGATATAAAAGTAGTTGCGATTTAGGTAGCGCATTTTAGTCAAAAAACCTTTATCCTGATCAAATGCAGGGACATCGGCGCGCGTTTCCCATTGTTCCGGACTTAGTCCCATCCAGTCGATGCGCCCCGAGGTTAAAGCTTGGAATTGGGTGTTTGGCATTTTAATGATTTCGTAACAGATATTTTCAATGGCAGGACGGATGCCCAATTTATTACCGAAATATTTATCCCAGCGGGTAAAAATTACGCGTGAATCTTTATCCCAGCGCAAAAAACGATAGGGGCCACAACCAACGATTAAACGGTTGCGCCGATGATCGTCGTTGAATTTTAATCCGTCAAACGGGCCTTCATAAGCATGATAAAGATGGCGCGGTAATGGTGACAATCCAAGCGAAATGCTTTCTGAAAGGAAATAACGCCGTTTCCAGATAATTTTGAATTCATAGTCGTTAATGACTTCAATTTTTTCAATGTCCTGCATGAAAATTCTTAATGGCGCGCAATTAGTGTCGGGGTTTTGCACTACATCGATAAAAAACTTAAAATCGTGCGCGGTGACTTCACGGTTTTTCCACTCTTTACCGGTTACCGGATCGGTGAAGTCGTGCCACAGGATACCGCGGCGCAGTTTAATGAGATAGCTCAGTTTGTCTTCAGAAATGCTCCAGCTTTCCGCCATTAGTGGTTCAAATTTTTCCGGTTTAGCGTAGTTGCGCGCTGCCAGTGAGGAGTTGCAGATACTGTAAAAATCGGAGACTGAAGATTCGTTGTTGATCAGATAATTCATGTTGCCGGTGTCTGCTGAAATTACCCGAATAATCCGTCCACCTGGAGTCGATGCAGGATCAAAAAATTCTAGATTCGCCACATTTTCATGTCCTTTCGTGGAACTCGACGTAGAAGCTAGAGTGTTTTTGGGGGTTGGATGAATTGCGCTATTTTGTAAGTTTTCCAGAGCGTCACGAACTTTTTCTTGTTCAAAACGTACTCGGTCAAGAGCATTAATAATCATCACACCCAAAAATATTGCAATAACCATAAAAATGGTCATCGTTATATTCAAATAAATATTTTTATTCATATTTTCCTTATTATGCAGTAAAACATCTTCTAAAAATAGCTAAAAATTCGCTATTAGCAAATCAGAATGCCTAATCTCTGTTCATTTTTCCAGAACTTGACGAATATTAATAGTGCTGATTTTCCACTGTCCGTCCTGTTTTTCCAGTTCACAACGCAGGTCGCGAACGCCGTGAACCGTTTCGTCGTTATTGAAAACACCGTCGAGAGTTGCTGAAAATTCGGCGATGGCGCGTTCGCTATCTGGACGGTGAATAATATGGATATCGCTTATTTGTGCGGAAATGGTTTTAAACATCGCGCGGGCTCGCATGGAGTTGTTAGTGATTTGGGCTTCGGAGTAAACCCCACCGACTTCGCTAACGCCAATACTGACATCACACGGATCAGTGAAATATTTAGGTAAACGATTGGAACGCAATAAATTTCCAGAGGTGCCTTCGTCGTGACGTCGATTGACATTTTCGACGACTCCAGTTAACAGTCGCCGAATTTTATCATCTTCGGTTTCTCCTTCGTAAAACCACCAGAAAACCATTGCGCCGAGAATTAAAATTACGGCAGTGATGCCGATGTATTTGTAGCGTATCACCATAACGGTACTCCGATAATGCGTCTTTGGGCAACCTGTCCGAACTGATGGCGTTCAATCGGTTGATTGCGATTGTCGCCGACAACATAATAATAGCCATATTGCACCGTGCGTGGTGGCAACTCCCAGTCACAAGGTTTTTTCACGTATGGTTCGTCCAGTTTCTGGCCATTAACGTAGAGTTTTCCATCACGAAATTCAACAGTCTCGTCTGGGAGCGCGACAATGCGTTTTAAAAACATCACCTTTTTTTCGTAATAAATCGCGACGATATCGCCGCGCTGTGGTTTTGAGTGCCAATATTTCAATAGATAGATAAAATTAAGGCCGATTTTGCGATAGGTTGGCTCCATACTGCCACCCTTGACCCAGGCTGGTCTCAGCACAAATCCGAAAATTGTGAAGCAGAGCAGAATAATAACCGCTATCCGAATCAGGTATATGCGGGTCAAGCGTGGGATGAAAAAATCATGCGCACTCTTCGGCTTTAATTCATAAAACAGTCGCGAAACAAAAGATGTAAATTGTTTAAACATAACTGAAAAATTAGCGGTGCGATCAATAAATTACAAATTCAATACTTTGTTTGCTACTAGGTTTGTTGATATTTGGGCAACTAAGTTTTCCAAAGAGATCAAATGATGCTATATTCCACGCTTTATACTCTTTGATGGCGAAAACTTAAAGAAACGCGCCGTGGATTATTTAGTAGATTTTTTACCTCTTTTTGAAGGGCAATGCTAACGTTGTGCGAAAAACGAGGCATAAAATATGTCAAAAAGCGACAAACGGAATTTAAGGTTCCAACTGAAACGAGTATATATCATCAATTTTTGGAGGATTAATTATGGATACAATTGCACAAGAGATAAAGACAGCCCTTCATGAAATGGGACGAAATGCTTTAATCGCTTCTCGAGTTTTGGCGAATCTTAAACCGGAAGCTAAAAATAATATTTTGAATAAGATGGCCGACGCCATTGACGCCATGTCAGCAGAAATAATAAAAGCCAATGCTAAGGACTTGGATGCTGGAAATAAAGCCGGTTTGTCTGTCGCAATGCTTGATCGACTTCGGTTGGATGAAAAACGAGTTCGCGAAATGTCTGACGGATTGCGCTATGTTGCTGGATTGAACGATCCAGTTGGTCGCGTGTTATCTGAAATAGAACGGCCCAATGGGCTCAAAATTAAAAAGATTTCAGTTCCACTCGGAGTTATTGGCATTATTTATGAGTCACGGCCGAATGTTACTGTTGATGCTGCTGGACTCTGCTTAAAAGCTGGTAACGCAGTTATTTTGCGCGGTGGTTCTGAAGCATTCAATTCCAATATGATTTTGGCGAAATGTATGAATGAAGCTGGAGTTGCCGCAGGATTGCCAGATGGAGCGGTTCAGCTCGTACCCTATACCGACCGTCAAGCCATTAGTGTGCTTTTGAAAATGGATGACTATATCAGTTTGATTATTCCACGCGGCGGCGAAGGCTTGATCAGAACGGTGGTGGAACAATCGACCATCCCGGTTATTAAACACTACAAAGGCGTTTGCCATATTTACATCGACGCAGAATCTGATTTGACTGCGGCGTTGTCTATTGTTGAGAATGCGAAGATTCAACGACCAAGTGCCTGCAATGCGCTGGAAACGCTATTAGTTGACGCCAAGGCATTGCCAAAATTTATCGAACCATTTCTCCAATCCATGGAGAAGCATGGAGTCGAACTGCGTGCTGACGAACGTTTCCGAAAATTAGCACCAAACGTCAAGCTTGCATCTGAAGCTGATTATTATGAGGAATATCTGGATTTGATACTGGCCGTCAAAGTTGTTGATTCAATTGATGAAGCGATTGCTCATATAAACCAATACGGTTCAAAGCACAGTGATTGCATTGTGACCACCAATCCTGAACATGTGGAGAAATTCATGGCTGAAGTTGATTCTGCCACCGTTTATCATAATGCTTCGACCCGTTTCACTGATGGTAGCGAATTCGGCATGGGCGCAGAGATTGGTATCAGCACCGATAAACTTCACGCCAGAGGACCGATGGGCTTAGAGGAATTGACTTCATATAAATATCTGATTTTCGGTTCCGGTCAAAGCCGCGAATAAAAATTCTAAAATTAAAACGGCATTAAACTCATGACTCTTATCAAAGCCTCGATACTCATTTTCGCTAGCGCGCTGTTGGTTTATTGCGCTGGTTTGCGTGAGGCGATTTTTACCGACGCCAATATCCAGGCGGCCGAAGCTGTGCGCGCCATAACGGATAATGGTGATTCTGTGTCGGTGCCACTGTTTTTGATGCGTTGCACGTCGTCTGTTGGCGGAATCAATCCGTTGACTTTGGCGTTGCCGGGCGCCATCGCTGCGGCGTTGTTGCTGGTAGCGGTTTTCTTGATCGGTGCGAAAATGTATTCGGTGCGCTACGGAATTGCTGTAGCACTGCTGGCGTTCAGTTGTTATCCGTTGCTGGTTGCGGTGCGAACCGCAGCGACTGCGGTTTATTTGCCGACAATCGTCAGCGTAGCGGTTGCCATTTTTTTAATGTTATGGCGTAAACCGTTAACTTATAAATTTAAACTCATGCTGCCGTTGATTTGGTTGCTGGTTGCGCTGTTTTTGCCGGGTCGTTTGAATATGATTCCTCCGCTCGCGTTGATCGCGGCTTGGTTTATCAATAATCCGTGGCATTTTCGTTCTGTAACGCTTTTGCGCTGGTGGTTTTTCCAGATGATACGGTTTGTTCCCGCAGTTGCTTTGGTGATCTTGTTTGCGCTTCATTTTTCACTTTTGAAAGATGGAGTAAAAATACCATTGATGGTTCCTGGAATGGCCTTTGGCGTTTTTATGTTAGCGACGCTGAATCTTAAAAAAGGGATCAAGGGCCATGATCGCAATCTGTTGCTTCTTGCTATTTTTGGACTGACTATCGCGATTGGACAAATTATGGTCGTCGAGACTTTGGAACAACATTCTGCCATAGAGAAAAAACAAAACCAGTCGGTGAAAGCAGATGACTAAAATTGCCGCTATTCATACGATTGGTTGCCGACTTAATCAGGCTGATTCCGCGCTTCTTTCCGGAAGATTGCGCGACGCTGGCTGGGAATTAACGGAATCCAATGCCGATTTAAATATCGACCTGTTTATCATTAATTCCTGTACAGTAACAGCCGCCGCCGCACAAAAAAGCCGTCAGGCCGCACGGCGTTTTAAAAAAATGCATCCGAACGCAAAAGTGGTGGTTACAGGTTGCAGCGCCGAAATTGACCAAGAAAAACTATTAAAAGATCCAGCAATCGATTTAGTGGTTACCAATCCCGGTAAAAAGAAAATGATTGAATTGATTGGTGATCTGTTTGGGACTCAAAATCTTTCCACTCCACCATTGCCATTCAGCATGGATGAATTATCCGGCTCGGTTTTTCATGAATCCGCTTCAGCAGAATTCCCGTTTAAAAGTCGCGCATTCCTCAAGATTCAAGAGGGTTGCGAAAATTTTTGTTCTTACTGCATCGTTCCCTATGCGCGCGGGCCGGAACGTTCACGTGATCGCGACGAAATAATCGCTGATTTTCAACAACTATTAGCGAGCGGTTTTCAAGAGATCGTGTTGACTGGCGTCAATATTTGTTCTTATGCGGATCGCGGTTGGCGTTTACCCGAATTGATTGATCGTTTGGCTTCATTTTCTGGAACCTATCGAATTCGTTTAAGTTCGACCGAACCACATCCGAATAATTTTGAATTAATTGACGCAATGGCGCGAAACCCCAAGGTTTGCCGTTTTTTGCATCTTGCGCTTCAGCACGGTGCTGACCCCATTTTAAAAGTGATGAAACGCCAATATACGGCGGCTGATTATCGTAAATTTGTCGAAACCGCTCGTGAAGCAATTCCAGATATTCACATCGGTACCGATCTGATTGTGGGATTTCCTGGAGAAACCGATGCTTTATTTGCCGAGTCCTGTCAATTAGTGCAAGCAATGGAGTTCGCTAATATTCATATTTTCAGTTTTTCGCCACGTCAAGGAACACCGGCAGCTACAATGGAGAATCAGGTTCCAACTGCGATAGTCAAAGAGCGCTATCGTATTCTTGATGAAATTGCGACTGCTTCAGCGTTGAAATTCCGTCAAAGTCAGCTCAATCGTGCGCTTCCAGTAATTTTTGAAAAAACTCGAAATGGCATTACTAGCGGTTGGTCGGATAACTATATAAAAATTTCTAGCGACGCTGCTAATATTCCATTGCATCAGATAATTTCTGTAACTCCTGATAAGCATTGTCAGGACGGATTGTCGGTCAGTGCCGCTTCTGCTGTTTCTAAGTGAAAGCGTGAAATTTCTAGCGCATAAATAGCTGATTTAATTGTAATTTTCAAGCATGGCGGTATTTTTTATCTTTATGCTTGTAATACTAAATTTGAGGTAAATAATGGTTTTGATGAAAGATTTAATCGAAAAATCTGATGTTTTAGTCGCGGCTTTGCCCTATATTCAGAAATTTCGTGACGAAATTGTGGTCGTGAAATTTGGCGGTAGTTCCATGGAAGATCCAGACTTAGTTCGGAGTACCATGCGCGATATTGTGCTGATGGAGTGCATCGGTATGCGTCCAGTTGTTGTCCACGGTGGCGGGAAAGCCATTACCGCGGAACTGGCGCGTCAGAATATTGAAACCAAATTCATCAATGGTTTGCGCGTGACCTGCGATAAAACCATTGGCGTCGTTGATGAAGTGCTTCATGACGTTATTAACCGCTCTTTAGTTGATTTTGCCACTGAATTTGGTGGACACCCAGTCGCGATTTCTGGCAAAAATATCTTGAAAGCTGAAAAAATGTATTCGACCGATAAAGAGACTGGGCAAAAAATTGACATCGGTTTCGTTGGGGATGTTGTGGAAGTTGATCGTGAACAACTGATGACCGCTATCAATAATGGCATTATGCCGATTATCACCCCGCTGGCCAAAGGCGAAGATGGCAAAATTTATAATATCAATGCCGATATTGCGGCGTGCCGTATTGCAGAGAGCTTGCGGTCGCGTAAATTGGTGTTTTTGAGTGACGTTCCCGGCATCATGCGTGATGCAAAAGATGAATCAACCGTTATTTCGAGCATTCGTGCGGAAGACGTCGAGGGAATGATTGAAAATAAAATCATCTCAGGCGGAATGATTCCCAAAGTGTTAAGTAGCATTCGAGCACTCAAAGCTGGTACTAACAAAGTTCACATGATTGATGGACGGATTAAACATTCTTTGCTTTTGGAAATTTTTACCGACGAAGGTATTGGCACTGAGATCACCCGTTCTGGTTATGTGAAATGAGAATTGTGCTGACCGGCATGAAACATTGTGGCAAAACAACCGCTGGAAAATTATTGGCGAAAACTATGAACTGCCAATTCGCCGATACTGATGACTTAGTTGAAGCACTTTATCAGCAAAGTTACGGTGAAAAACTGAACTGTCGCGAAATATTCACTCGGCACGGTGGCGATTTTTTTCGCACTCTTGAATTGGAGGCAGTACAACAATTGCAATCAGGACTTCAGCCTAAATCGCGAGTAATCGGATTAGGCGGCGGTTTGCCGATGAATCCAGCGGCGCGACAGATTTTGCCGAAATTAGGTTCACTGGTTTACCTGAAAGTGGAACCTGAAATAATTTTCAAACGCATTGAAAAAAATGGTTTCCCGCCGTTCATCGACGCGCAACGCCCTTTTGAAAGTTTTATGGAATCGTTTCAAGAACGTGAAAAAATCTATGACGAATTGGCAGAGTTCACTGTGGTTTGTTCTGGCAATGATACGCCGAAACACAACCTCGAAAGAATCGTTAACGAATTAAAAATTAATCGAATAAAATGACATAACTAATATACTTAATTCGCGCGCGCATAATGTTTCGACCATATCGAATGATGTGGCGCGCGCTAATTAAGAGCATCAATTATGACTGGAGATATAACAATGAGTGGTAGCAGTTACGGAAAGAATTTTACTATATCGACATTTGGTGAATCGCACGGCGGTGGTATTGGAGTAGTGGTGGATGGAGTAACTCCAGGAGTTCCGCTTTGTCCTGAAGATATCCAACACGATATGGATCGCCGTCGTCCTGGACAATCGGCAGTCACTACGCCGCGCTCGGAAGCGGATAAAGTCCAAATTCTATCTGGCGTATTCGAAGGCAAAACCACTGGCGCACCAATTATGATGATGATCATGAATTGGGATCAACGTTCCAGGGATTATGGCAATCTCGCCGAACTATTTCGTCCCGGACATGCCGATATTACCTATGATCGCAAATATGGCATTCGCGATTATCGCGGGGGGGGGCGTTCTTCGGGACGCGAAACCGCCGCGCGCGTTGCCGCCGGTGCTATCGCTAAAAAACTACTGGCCAAATATAATATTAAAATTACTGCTTTTAGTGCCGCCATTGGTGGAATACATGGAAAAACCTTTGATCCAACGGTAATTGAAAAAAACCCAGTGCGCGCGGCTGACCCCGTCGCTGCTCAGCAGATGGAACAACAAATCTTGGCCGCTTCAGAACGCGGCGACAGCGTCGGCGGAATCATCGAATGCCGCATCAACGGTGTTCCTGCCGGGCTTGGCGAACCCGTATTCAGCAAACTTGATGCTGAACTGGCCAAAGCAATAATGTCGCTAGGTGGCGTCAAAGGTATTGAATTTGGCACTGGATTCGCCGCTGCGGCAATGAATGGTTCACAACACAATGATCCAATTACGCCAAACGGTTTTGCCAGCAATCATGCTGGTGGCATTCTTGGTGGCATCTCTAATGGCGATCAAATAGTTTTCCGAGCCGTCGTTAAACCAACGAGTTCAATTTCACTGCCACAACCGTCAATCAGCAGTTCCGGTGAAGCGATAACCTGCGAAATCGTCGGACGTCACGATCCCTGTTTGTGCCCTCGGATTGTTCCGGTAATCGAAGCAATGGCAGCCATCGTCCTAATCGACATGATAAAACAACAAGCCGCCCTCCACGCATAATCCTCAGAAATAAAGCATGGGGAAGAAACCACAAATAGACACCGATTAACACCGATGAAAAAAAGGGGAGAGGGAGTTTTTACCACTAATGGACACTAATTGGGCACTAATGAGAAATTGAAAAAAAAGTAAAATTCCAACCACAAAGTATACCAAGAAGGCGCAAAGTACGCAAAGGTAGAGTTGGAGGACTGGAAAGTTTAACGCAGAGGCACTGAGCCACGGAGGAGGAAAGAATTTAGAATTGGGAAAATCTACACTTTCCTCGCCCGTCCACTTCCCTATCAAATAACAAGGATTCCCTGTAAGTTACTTTTCCATCATTTTTCTCCGTGCCTCCGTGCCTCCGTGTTAAACTCCCCATTCCCATACTGGGTCACCAAGGTTATTTTTCTTTGTTTCGTGCGAGATTCTTCGAGTTTCCTCGAAAAACGAAAAAACAAATACAGAAAAACTTTCAAAATACTCTTGACATAACCAAAAATTAGATTATAATGATTAACAGCTGGACTAGTCCGGCATGGTTCGGAAACTTTTAAGAGGATTTAAATGTTAGTAGAGATCGACAAAGATAGCAAAACCACTTTACTGGTTCAAGTTAGCGAAAACCTGATTCAGGATATCCGGCTTGGCAAGTTGAAGCGCGGGAAACGTCTTCCCGGCGAACGGATGTTGGCGCAACGATTTGGCGTCAGCCGCGGAACCGTGATCGAGGCTTTGTCATTACTGGAACAACAAAATTATATCGAACGCATCCCTGCTCGGGGAACTTTTGTTGCTGATGATGTCAAGCATGAGTTAAGTGCAAAGCGGATAATTTTTCCTTTTCCAGAGGCGGCGATCGGGATTGACTCATTGGGCTCACTGGAGAACTGGGGAATTACTTCTGAATTTTATCGTGGAATGTTGGCTGAGGCCTCAACCCAAAATACTGAGATTATTTTTCAGCATTTTGAGGAACCCGAAAATGAAATCCAATTAGCCCGGCAATTGCGCAGAGCTAAAAATTATGATGGCGCCGTTTTTATCGGAGAACAACTACACCAACTACGAGACAACATGTTGAGTATGGATAAACCCTGTGTCGTTCAGATGGGCTCGAGTCCAGATATAATCAATCATACAGTAGCAACGGTATCACATGATTTTGCAACAGCGATGGAAGAAATAGTCGTTCACTTATCCCAACGGTCATTCGAACAGTTGTTGATGATTGGGCAAGAGTCACATATTGAATATGACAAATATAAAATAGGTGTAGCAATTGAAGCGGCCAGAGAACGAAATTTATTGGTAGAGTATTTGGCTATTGAAATGTCGGAAATAAATGAACAATCGTGTAAAGATTCATTGCTAAAACTCGAAAAATTGTTGTCTCGTAAGCGTAGTGCTATCTTTTGTTTACATACCGATTTAGTACCATTTATCTATGATTATGCTCGACAAAAAGGACTAAAAATAGGAGATGATTTGGGGGTTGTCGGATATGCTTCAGGTGTAACTTTCAATAATTTGATACCGGAACTTACTTACAGCCAGACTAATAATTTTGAAGCGGGTAAAACCGCCTGTCGTATGGTAATTGATGGAATCAACGGCAAAGAGTGGAAGGGGCTCCATAAGCAGATTCCAGGAGCATTACTAATAAAACAATCAACTTAAATCGCCCCAAACCGAGAGGAGACAAATTAAAATGAATGAATCTTTGACAAAAAAGAAACCCAAAATTAAGATGGAGGAATGGAAAATGTTTAATTTGCTGATCCCAAAAACAAGGAAATTAAAAATGAGTGCGCCAAGCAAAG
>DLIO01000090.1 GCA_002483765.1 Lentisphaeria bacterium UBA7640
CTTGCTCAAAGTAATGAGCTCTGTTGGATAATATTGTTGTAGCTCAAAAACAGTCAAGTAAGGAAGAATGATGAATATGAAAAAAATTATAGTGAAAAACAGCGGTTATATTGAGTTGCCGCGAGTAGTTGACGAACGCGACGGTGTGCTGAGCATAATGGAGGGGAATAAAGATATTCCGTTCGACATAAAACGCGTATATTACATAAATCATCTCGAGAACCTCCAGAGCGTACGTGGCAAACATGCTCATAAAGCTTTGCAACAGGTGATCTTCTGCATCAATGGTAGTTTTATATTGTCACTTGATGATGGTCTAAATAAACAAGACATACTGATGTGGCGCGATAATGTGGGCGTTATTCTTGGAACCGGTCTATGGCATGAAATGCACAGTTTCTCCAGTGGTTGCATCTTACTGGTGGTGGCAAGTGATTATTATAATGAAGCCGATTACATTAGAGATTATGATGAGTTTTTGGCATTTATCGGAGAACAATCATGAAAATCCCACAATGTAATCCGTATCTGAACTATATAGCTAATCGTGAAGCGATCGATTCGGCAATCACTGAAGTGTTGAATTCCGGACGATATATCCTAGGCAATGCGGTAAAGGCGTTCGAACAAGAGTATGCGGCTTGGCATGATTGTAGCGGCGCAGTCGGAGTCGCAAGTGGAACTGACGCGCTTGAATTGGCATTGCGTTCTCTGGAGTTACCTGAACAGGCTTGCGTAGCGGTTACCTCACATACCGCTTCAGCCACCGGTATCGCGATTCTCCGGGCTGGATTAATTCCAGTTTTTGTAGATATTGATGAAAGGACTTATAATATTTCACCTGAATGCTTATCTGAAGCTATTGAGGAAAATCCTGATATCGCCGCTGTCGTAGTTGTTCATCTTTATGGCGCTCCGGCTGATATGAAGAAAATCATGACCTTGACCGATGCTAAAGGTATTCCGGTTATTGAAGACTGCGCGCAGGCTCATGGCGCGACTATCGCGGGACAAAAAGTCGGCACTTTCGGAAAATGTGGCGCATTCAGTTTCTATCCAACAAAGAACCTTGGAGCAATGGGCGATGGCGGGGCGGTAATCAGTTCGGATACGGCATTGTTGCGAAAGCTTGCATTGCTTCGGCAGTATGGCTGGGCAGAACGTTTTTCATGCGGTTCTTATGGCGTCAACAGTCGCCTTGATGAATTACAGGCGGCGATTTTACGCGTAAAGCTGAAGAATCTAGAAAACGATAATGGACAACGCCAGAAGATAGCGGCGCAATATTTACAAGAACTGAGTGATTTGCCAATTATTTTACCCATTACGTTCACTGGACACCAGCACGTGTATCATCAGTTTGTCATACGTACTCCAAAACGTGATCAGTTGCAGCAATATCTAGCGGATCAAGGGATCGGCACCGCTATTCATTATCCCAAAATGTTGCATCAGCAACCATTGTTCGCGCCGTATGTATTGGGGGATTTAAAAACCCTTGACGATATTCTGAGTCTACCGATCTTCCCCGAAATGTCTCAAGAAATGGTTATTTATGTGACTGAAAAAATTAGAGAATTCTTTCAATGAAATATTTTTGCACCTATTTTGATTTTAACTATATTCAACAAGGTTGGACACTATTTCGTTCTTTGCAGAATACTGTTGAATCGTTCAAATTATTTGTCATCTGCATGGATGATAAAGTTTTTGAGGTGTTAAGCCAAGCGGCTCCAAATATTATCATTCCCATAAAGCTGAGTGATATTGAAACTTTTGATCCTGAATATGCTGCTAGTCGTAACAATCGTTCCATCTACGAGTATTTTTTTACTTTGACGCCAGTTATGCCTTTGTATATTTTTCAACAATATCCTGAAGTTGATCTGTTGACCTACCTTGACGCTGATCTTTATTTTTATAGTTCTCCGCAAGCACTCTATGATGAATTGGGAACAAACTCAATGTTGATTACTCCGCACCGTTTCCCTGAAAAAATTAAGTGGCGGGAAAAATTTGGTCTTTATAATGTCAGTTTACAGATATACAGACGTGACGATAACACCATGAAAGCTTTGCAATGGTGGCGGAGAAAATGTATTGAATGGTGCTATGATGTTGTTGAAGAGGAACGCTTCGCCGATCAGAAATATCTCAACCAGATAATTGAATTATTTGACGGCGTCATAGCGTCTCAACTGAAGGGCGCAGGGCTTGCGCCGTGGAACTGGTGGCAGTATAATTTCGAATACGATAGCAATGGGAAATTGCTAGTTGACGGAGAAGATTTGATTTTCTATCATTTTCAGGGATTTAAGGTTCTTAATTCATCTCTGTTGCTACACAACCTCGGTCATTACAAACGCGTGATGCCCCGAAAACTGCTGAAGTTCTTCTATCTGGGTTATTTGCGCGAACTCTACCGTTCAATACTTTACCTGAAGAAACATTTTCCTCAATATGAATACAGTCTGATCACCAAGCATAACCGCATCGGAATGAAATTTATGCGGAATATCTTATCCGCAATCTATCATCGCGCGATTATGTGCTATTCCAACTCCGCACTGCGTCAGCGCTGAAAACAATTCAATATTTGAGAGAAAAAAATTGATTCTCAGATGGCGCAGATAAAGGCGCGGAATGGTTTTTAAACTGAAAACATTCAACTTCTGAAAATAAAAATGGTCGGGATGACAAGATTTGAACTTGCGACCTTTTGACCCCCAGTCAAACGCGCTATCCAAGCTGCGCCACATCCCGACTTCAAAGAGATTTAAAATATAGCTTTGAACGAAAAAAACAAACCACTATTCGGTTAATCCTATAATTTTCATCTAAATTATGGCGGGAAGGGAGTTTTTGTCCACTAATGTCACGAATGGTCACGAATGGGGAAAGTTTTTTACAAATATAAAAAAATTATTAGTGTAAATTCGTGTAATTCGTGGACAGAAAAAGAGTTGGGGAAGGGAGTTTTTAACCACAGATAGACACAAATTAACACAGATGGGAAAAGAGAAAAAGAACAAGCATTTCATTAGTGTAAATTCGTGTAATTCGTGGACAAAAAAGAGTTGGGGAAGGGAGTTTTTAACCACAGATAGAAACAAATTAACACAGATGGGAAAAGCGTGAGAGCGGGGATTTAACACAGAGGCACGGTGACTCAGAGAAAATAAAATAAAAACAAGCATTATTAGTGTAAATTCGTGTAATTCGTGGACAGAAAAAAATTTAAAAAGGAGTATTGTCCACGGATTTTCCTTCGCCAACTTCATCCGTGTACTTTGTGCCTTCTTGGGGTTCTTTGTGGTTACTCCGTTTCCCGATCGGTGATTAAAAATCACTTCCAATATTATTTTTAAAGAATTTTTTTATAAAAAGTTTGACAAAGTTTATTGTGGAGTTATAATTATAGCATTGCAACACCACAATAAGAAAGAGGAATTTAAAGAGTGCCAAGTATTTTACACATTTCGGAAGCCGTCGCGCTTGGGATACATGCTTGCGCAATTATTGCTGGCGGCAAAGAAAAATGGAGTACGCCTGATTTAGCGAAAAAATTCCAAGCTTCGGCGGCACATCTTTCCAAAGTAATGCGCCGTTTAGTGGTAGCTGGAATCTTGAAATCGGTTTCTGGCCCGAATGGTGGTTTTGCTTTAGCAAAAACCCCCAATGAAATTTCACTTTTAGACGTCTACGAGGCTATTGACGGCCAATTCCCAAATGTTGCATGTATTTTCGAAAAACCAATTTGTAATTTTTCCCCGTGTATTTTAAAGAACTTCATAGTTGAAGAAAATGAGAGGGCGTGGAAATATTTCTCCACGACCACATTAGAAAACATAACCAAACAACAAGAGGAGATTGAGTTATGAGTATGTTCTGTTATCAATGTCAGGAAACCGCTCGCAATACTGGATGCACAGTCCGTGGCGTATGCGGCAAAGAGAGTGATACATCCAATTTAATGGACGTATTGATTGACGCACTGCGCGGCATTGCTGTCGCAGTAGAAACTAGTGGCAAAGCCATTGACAATGAAGCTGGTGCTTTTATTGCTGAGTCATTATTTATGACCATCACTAACGCCAACTTCAGTAATGAACGCGTTGCCGCTAAAATCAAAGAAGCCTTGACAGTTCGTGATCGCATTATCAAACAATCGCCTGACAAATTTCAAGGAAATTTGCCAGCAATTTTGTCTTGGACTGGCAGTTCGATTGCCGATTTTGCTGCGAAAGCTGAAAAAGTCGGAGTATTGGCTACAGAAAACGAGGATGTCCGTTCGCTTCGTGAATTATTGATTTACGGAATAAAAGGGATGGCTGCCTATGCTGAGCACGCCTGTGTTCTCGGTTATGAAAAACCTGGAATCTATCAATTCTTGGTCAAGGCATTAGCTTCAACGACCAAAGAATTAAGCGTTGATGAGATGGTTGCTTTGGTAATGGAATGCGGCAGTACAGCAGTGACAACGATGGCGTTGCTTGATGAGGCAAATACCAGTACCTACGGCAATCCAGAGATCACTAGTGTTAAGACCGGCGTCGGAACTCGCCCCGGAATTTTGGTGTCAGGCCACGATCTGCGCGATATCGACGAACTCCTACAGCAAACTGAAGGACAAGGTATTGACATCTACACGCATTCAGAAATGTTACCGACACATTACTATCCGAAATTGAAAAAATATCCACACCTGTACGGCAATTATGGCGGTTCATGGTGGCACCAAAATAAAGAATTTGCTTCGTTCAACGGGCCAATTCTAATGACCACCAACTGTATTATTCCAGTTCGCGACGAATATCGTGATCGGATATTTACTACTGGCACTGCTGGTTATCCTGGCGTTAAACACGTCGGTCTACGCGAAAAAGGCAAACAGAAAGATTTCTCTGAAATCATCGCACTGGCGAAAAAATGTCCAGCTCCTACAGAGCTCGAAAATGGCACCATTGTTGGCGGTTTCGCTCACAATCAAGTCATTGCTCTCGCAGACAAAGTCGTTGCCGCAGTCAAATCCGGAGCGATCAAACGCTTTGTAGTGATGGCTGGTTGCGACGGACGGATGAAAGATCGCCAATATTTCACCGATGTGGCAGAAGGTCTACCTGCTGACACCATAATCCTGACTGCTGGATGTGCGAAATATCGTTACAACAAACTGAACCTCGGCGATATTGGCGGTATTCCGCGAGTACTTGACGCAGGACAGTGCAACGATTCGTATTCGTTAGCTGTAATTGCTCTAAAACTACAAGAAGTCTTCGGACTAGAAGACATCAACGACCTACCATTGTCGTTTGACGTGGCATGGTATGAACAGAAAGCGGTAGTAGTCTTGTTGGCATTATTGTCACTCGGCTTCAAAGGTATTCGCCTTGGCCCAACGCTTCCTGCGTTCTTATCACCTAACGTGGCAGACGTGCTGGTTAAGACCTTTAATCTGAAACCAACTACCGATGCGCAAAGTGATATTGCAGCAATGATGGCTGGCAAATAAAATAGCGTAAATTCGCTTTTAAATTAGCGCGCGCATTATGCGCGCGCTAATTCAATTTATATTTTAGAAGCCATAAAACTTCCACACTAGTTGTGGAAGTCTTTTTATTTCGTACCTCATACTAGTTATGCGCAATATCCAACTTGGCATCACTATCACATTAAATTCTTCTCCTGCTACGCTAACAAAATTTATTTTATGCCGCGATAAAGACGGCCAAAGTAATCAGTTTGGCACAATAGTTTTCAGTCATTCCCCTTGTATTTTGCGTGGCACCTTATATTTTGTAAATACTAAATACAACTTACCAACTCAAGGAACTTTCTCATGGTAAAAATCACCAGATTTTCATTCAAACGATTTTATCTGTTAGTTCAGGTCATATTTGCCTTTGTAGTTTTAGGCTGTAGCAATCCAACGGGTTCCTATCAATCGATGCAGGCTTTTGATGAACCATTACTAAGCACGCAAGCACGACGCGCATTTGGTTATGAAGGTGTTCTGCGCAATCCTGTTATTGTTATCCACGGCTTTCTCGGAGCAAAACTTCAAGACACTACTGGCAAAGAGGTTTGGGGGACTTTCAGTGCATATCCACCAAACGCTAAAGAACTCCGCTTGATGGCGCATCCAATGGCAATTGGTAAACCGTTATCCGAACTAAAAGGCACCACCGTTGCTTATTCAATGCTTGAACATGTTAATATCAAAGTGCTTGGTTTTTCATTTTCAGTTTCAGGTTATAGCCATTTAATTGATATATTGCATGACTGCGGTTATTCCAGTGAAGACCGCGCCCTACCAGCGGGCCGTAATTTTTATTCTCAATTCATTTTTTACTATGATTGGAGACGCGACTTGCAGGAAAATGCCGCACGACTCCATGAATTTATTATGCTAAAAAAGTCTTATTTGCAACGCCATTATCGACGCCTCTACGGCATTGAAGACTATGACGTTCAATTCGATCTAGTTGCACATTCTATGGGTGGCTTGATTTCGCGTTACTACTTGCGCTATGGCAATCAAGATTTGCCGGAAGATGGTTCCATGCCCAAGCCAGACTGGGGTGGTAGCAAACATGTTGATAAGGTGATTATCATCGCCACTCCAAATGCTGGCTATGCCGACACGGTCACGGAAATGGTCAACGGTTTACAACTAGCGCCAGGCGCGCCAGTCTATCCCCCTGCCCTTTTGGGAACATTCCCATCTTATTATCAAATGTTACCACAACCTATTCTGCAAGCGTTGTCTTGGAAAAACAAACAAGATCGTGAACCCATTGATATTTTTTCACCTCAAACTTGGCTAGAGTTGAAATGGGGTTTAGTAGATCCTCAGCAAGACGCTATTCTACAGATATTATTACCTGAGGTGAAAAACACGAGTCAGCGCCGAAAAATCGCTTTTGACCATTTACAGAAATGCTTGGCGCGGGCAGAACTATTTACCAAGGCGATGATACGCAAAATGCCCCCCACGCCAAAAGATGTGATGGCAGGTTTGTTTGTCGGCGATGCAGTCAACACGGTCAGAAAACTGGAAATTGATCGCGAAACCGGTAAAATCGCCATTAGCGAATACGACGCTGGCGATGGAAAGGTTCTGGCAGCCAGCGCACGCTTTGACGATGTATCACAAAAAACTTGGCATCCTTTTATAAATTCAGCAGTAAATTGGAATATGATGATTCACATTAAGGCTGCTCACATGGGGATTATGTCTTCGCCAGAATTTGCACACAATCTTCGTGCTTATTTACTGCTAATGACTACAGAAGCGCAAAAAGAACTCCTTGATCGTTACATCAAGAAAAATTCCATTCCCGCAAAATAATTTTTTCAGAGTGGCCATAAATATGCAGTTGTTTATGGATTGCACCAAAGATAATGTTTGACTTATTGAATGAAAATACTTTTCATTTCATGAAAAATGTCATATATTACTTTTTATAATTAAGCGAAAAATCAGGAGTTTTGCACGATGAATGAATTACCACGGCCATGGTTTGAGGATTTAAATAATTATGTTATCGATAACCTCAAACTTGAAGCAACCAAACGCTTTGCGACCCATCAATTACCGACCGACAGCCTAAGCCACTGGAAATCATACGCCAAAGAACTTCGGGAGAAAATCTGGAAAAAACTTGGTACTGTTTATGAACCAAATTTAGCACTGAATATGCAAGAGACTGGTAGCGTTAAAATGAAAGGCTATTCAGTCAAAAACATTACCTGGCAAAGCAGGCCTGGAATTTACACTACTGGCAACCTCTATGTTCCCGATGGTCCTGGCCCATTTCCAGCGGTGATAAATATGCACGGTCACTGGTCACAAGGACGACTGGCTGGGCGCGTTCAAAGTCGCGGCCATTCATTGGCGCAAAACGGTTATGTCTGCTTGTGCCTGGATGCTTGGGGTTCTGGAGAACGCTCTTCCCGCCATGGCGAATATGAATATCACGGCTCAAACCTCGGCGCTTCGTTAATGAATATCGGTGAAACCCTAATGGGAGCACAAGTCGTCGATAACATGAACGGCGTCAGTTTACTTGCGTCATTAAAATATGTTAATGCTGAAAAAATTGGTGCAACCGGCGCCAGTGGTGGCGGCAACCAGACAATGTGGCTAGCTGCGATGGATGAACGCATTGTTGCGGCGGTTCCGGTAGTCAGTGTCGGGACTTTCGAGTCATACGTTGGAGGAACCAACTGCGTCTGCGAATTATTGCCGGAAGGGTTGACTATTGCTGAAGAGTCGGCAATTATCGCGTTAATGGCACCACGTGCGGTCAAAATATGCAACTGCCTCCATGACTGCAACCCAACTTTCTCTCCATCCGAAATGTTGCGCACTTACAATGCTGCACGACAAATATTCTCACTTTATAAAGCTGAAGACCAGCAAAGTTACCAAATCTTTAATCGTCCGCACGGTTTCTTCCCAGAAATACGTGAAAGTATGCTGGGTTGGTTTGAGCTACACCTTAAAGGCAAGGGAATCGGCGCGCCAAAACAAGAAGCCCCATTCGGTGAATTACCAGAACAAGATTTAATGATTTTCGAAACCGGCAAACGTCCTGCCGAAGTGATCTCTATTGCCGCTTACTGCAACAGCAAAGGCACGGAACTACGAAAAACTTTTCTAAAACGAACTTCATTCAGCGAAAAAACCGAACGCAAAAAGCTTGAAGCAATGTTACTCGTCGGAATGCCGCTTGAGCCAATAATCCACGAATACGGCAAACAGAAAGGTTGGGATAAACTTTGTATTGAAACTAATTGTGGAAAAATGCTACCGATTTTATTAAAAGCGAATAAAAAAAGTTTAGAATATCGCATCTTTACTCACTCTGCAGGAATGGAAAAAATTCCAGATGAAATATTGCAAAAGGCACAAAAAGAGCAATATAATATCGTATTAGTCGATTTGAGCGGAACTGGCCAAACGGCTGAACTAGAGCCGAGAGTCTGTAATTTTCATCAATTATCGCGCAGTTTATTATGGCTGGGACGCACTTTAATGGGCGAATGGACGCGTGAACTGGATTGTGTAAACTCGGTGTTGCGTCTACGTTATAAAGCAGATAATGTTTCATTTCATGGCTATGGCGACACTGGACTAGCAGCATTATTCGCAGCAACTCTTTATGGCAAAGTTAGTTCAGTAACGCTGGAGAGTGCACCATTAAGTTATCAGTTTTTTGGAGACAAAATTCCTATTAATGCCTCAATGGCCATGCATATTCCCGGATTCCTCAAATGGGGAGATCTATCCTTAGCTGCGGCGCTCGCGAATTGTCCGACAACCTTTATTAATCCAGTATTTACTGATGGTTCTAAATTAGATGAATCAGATGTCACAAAATGGAAAAATGAATTTAATTCCATTCGTAAAAAATGCCGTTTTGGAGATGACCGAGGCGACATCACAATAATTTCAAATAAATAGGAGAAATCACGGTGGGAATGTCTGTTTTTAAAATATTTTTGACCATTACTCTATTTTTGTCTACTTTTATGGGGTTTGGCCAACAAACGGCCATTCTACGGACATTAGATTTTTCTAAAATTGCCGACCAAGACCTTAATTATCGTGATAAATACCAAGAGTATCGTCAAATAGCCCTAGATGAAAAAACATCCTCAGAACAGTGTGCGCAAGCGTACTTAAAAGCTGTAGCGAATATGTCACTGGCAGGACTGATTGATGAATTCGACGATTTCACCGAAACATTAATAGCACTCAGACCGAATTCCGTAGCGGTTATGTCGGCAGTCGGTCGAATACTAACCTCTGAAGCATTGCCACACCAGGGGCGCACCATTGGCCAATCTTTCACCCGCGGTTATTCACGCGGTAAAAATATTTACAGCGCGAAACGTGACCGTATTGTGGCGCTCAAAGTTTTGGCAAACGTAATTCCGGAAGCGGATAAAATATCCAAATCTTGCCAAGCTGAGTTTTATTTAACCTTGGCGGATGCATTGATGTTTCGGCACAACGGACGCTACTCCTGGCAGTTGCAAAAACTGAGTAATCTGGAGCTTTTGCCCGATTATGAAGAAATTTTATTTGATGCGCCGAACGATGCGCCTGTTGACAGCTCTGGGTATCCAGTGTTATATCGCGCTCCAAAAAGTTTTAAAACAGCCACAAACGATGGTGAGAGATGGCGTTTTGCGCTTCATCAAGCCGAAAAACTTGGTCTGGTTGTTGAAGTAAAAATGCGTTGGGCAGAATTTTTAGACCAACAATTTGGAGTTCAAACTTTAGGCTATTCTTCAGAACGCGAAGAACTACCATCGCTTCGAGATGACGAGGCTTATGCACGTCTAGCTAATGGTAGCCAACGCTTCCAGTTGTCCGATGAATTTAATCCTCTCAAAATTTACCGTTCGCTGCTAGGAACGCCACGCCCGGAACCTTATTTAGCGTTGTCCGCAATATATAGCCGACGTCTCCAATATGTCGCGGCGGCAACTGTTTTAAAACAATGGTTGAATGAACACGGTGATGCTGCCTCACCACAAATCACTAAACTTTATACTGAGATTACTAGCAACAAAGCAGAATTTGAAACCGCTGGGGTCTTTACCGATCAACATAAACTAGTTGCAACATTAAAATATAAAAATACGCAAAATATTGATTTAGTGATACGCCAGTTTGATGTTGATAAATTTTTTAACAGTGCAGAGTTCACATTAAAAAACCAGGAATTTTTAGGAAAAATCCATGATTTCACAGAAGTATTAAGCTTGTTACCACTGAAAGAACAAGAAGCGTTGCTGGGGCCAACCATTGAACAGTGGCTCGTAAAATTACAGCCGGGCAGTGAACATCTCCAGCAAAAAGCCACGCTTCCCCTGCCAAATCTCAAGCCCGGGGTTTATTTGTTAACTGGACACGTCCGAGACGTCAAAGAATTTAGCCAAATCATCTGTATCTCGAAGTCCGCATTAACTGTATATACGATTGGTAACCGCACCATTTGTAGTATTGCTGACGCCAATAATGGGCAACCATTATCCGAACACACCATTGAATTTTTTGGCTGGAAAGAACCGCGTAATGTAAAATCCGTTAAACGTGAAATCGACCAATTTAAAGCGACTACTGACAAAGATGGCATCATTTTTCTGGAACAAGGCAAACTTAAAAAAGATTACAGCTACATCATTAGGTTGCGAGAAAACAAAAATCCTGCATCTTTCGCCATAATCTTGAATCATCGGAGCTACATCAATCATTCATACCCACATAAACGGGTTCAAGCGTTTGGAGTTTCCGATTGCCCAGTCTACAAGCCCGGGGATAAAGTGAATTTTCAATTCTGGGTTCGCGATACCGCCAATGACAATGAAAGTGTGTTAAATTATGCCGAACATGAAGCAGAAATCACCGTCATAACTGGTCGTGGCGCTGAATTATTTAAAAAAAGCTTCACTACAGATAAAAATGCGGCACTTTCAGGAGATTTCGAATTGCCTGATAATGTTGAGCATGGAACAATGCGAATCTTGCTAAACCTCAAAAGCAAAAAATCTGCTGACCGTGTTTTTGGCACCATCAATGCCACTATCGAAGAGTATCGTATACCAGAATATGAGGTTAACATTCAAACCACGCCAAATACAGTAGTGTTGGGTGATAAATTTTCTGCCAAGATCAGCGCTAAATATTATTTTGGAGCACCAGTAACTAAGGCACTGGTCAACTATAAAGTCATCAGAAATGCCGAGATTCAATTATTGCTCCGCCCTGATAAATGGGGATGGCTTTATGGTAAAACAATGATTTTTCCGCCAATACGTCAGCCCGATGAACTAGTAATGAACGGCATTGCTGAACTGGACCATGACGGCACATTTACAATTGAAATCGACACGGCGTCCGGGAAGAGTCTCAGCGAAGGCCAAAATCAGGAATATAAAATTTCTGCAGAAGTCGTTGATGCCTCACAGCGTTCAATATCGGCCAGTACATCGGTTATCGCAACCGCAACCCCTTATCATGCGTCAATCGAGCTCAGCCATGGATATGCCGCTGTTGGTACAGATTTAACCGCTGACATCCTCATCAGCGACGCAAAAGGCAACCCAACTCCATGTGCCGCTTCCATAGGTCTATACAGAGTGGAAAAAGATACAGAGAAAATTTTGAATGTTTGGGAAAACTTAAAAATAGATGCGACTGGAACCTTGAAACACAATTTCAAGGTTGAAACAGCCGGAGTGTATCGTTTAAAAGCAACTTGCAATATTGCCTCTGGATACAGCTGTAATGCGACTGTCGACACCATTATTATTGGAACCGAATCCGCTATTGATTATGGTTTCAAAAAACTGGATATTACTCCCGAACGCGAATTATACAAACCCGGCGATACCGCAAAACTATTGATTAGTTCCAATATCAAAGATGCTAAAGTTTTCTGGGTTTCACGCTCAAATGATCCAAACGCCATGCCAGAAGTATTGACTCTGGAAAATGGTTTCATCATTCGTGAAATAACTATCACAGAAGATGACACCCCTAATATATTCAGTTACGTAGCAATGATTCATGATGGTAAATTATCCACTGCGGCTTGCCAAATTAAAATCCCACCATTCGACAAAACTTTAAAAGTTACAATTATAGCCGACAAAAAAGAATATTCTCCGGGTACGGATGCTAAACTTAAAATTAATATCACCGCTAGTGATGGGCAACCAGTCCAGGGCAAACTCGCTATTACTGTTTATGATAAAGCACTGGAGTATATTAGCACAACTGCAATCCCAGATATTCGCCAAGCATTCTGGGGCTGGCGTCGGCAACCCAATTTTCCGTATTACCAATTTAGCATGAATTATAAGTTTCCCAGTTCAGGACAACTGTTGTCGCTATACAATTATCCTCAGGGCATAAGCTTAGGAGGCACTGCTACTAGCCCCAAAATGGCCACTAGCCTTAACGCGACGATGGCTTTTTCTGCAGAGACAACTCAAACAGATCATACCCAAATCCGTTCTGATTTCCGCACAGGGGCGTACTGGAATGGCGCAGTCGAAACCGATGGAAATGGTTCAGCAGAAGTCAGCTTCACCTTACCAGATTCAGTAACAACCTGGCAGGCCATCGCATGGGTCATTGATTCAAAATGCGCTACTGGACAGGGGAAAACAGAATTTATAGTGAAAAAAGATCTGCTGGCCCGACTAATCATGCCGCGTTTTCTTATCACTGGTGACACCGCAACCATCTCTGGATTAATTCATAACTACACATCATCAACTCAAACCACTGAAATAAATTTGACTTCAGATAGTAAATCGTTGGATATTGAAGAAAAAAGGCACAAAGACAACATTCCACAAAATGGACAAGCTCAAGCGGAGTGGCAAATCGAAGCGCTCGCCACAGCAAATCCGGGCCTTACTTTGTTCGCTAAAACTGCAGATTGTAGTGATGCAGTCAAAATAAAACTACCAATATTGACCTATGGAATCCAACAATGGTTCAATGTTTCAGGAAAGATTGAACCTGATAATTCGGATAGCCTTTTTATTCCGTTAAATTTGCCTCATAACGTATCATCGAAAACCGTCAAGTTAAAAATCGACTACACCACTTCCCCAGCATCCGCAATGATTGACATCTTACCTTACTTACTGGACGAAAAGAAAATCGATATTTTTTCTGTTGCAAATCGTTTTTCAGCATTAGTGGCCGCCAAAGAACTATTAAAACCAGCCGGTTCACCAACAAATCTCATCAAAAAAGTCGAGATTCCAGCTGGCTTTGAACAAATTTACGATCAGAAAGCTTTCAATAAAACCGTCTGCGCCGCTGGCAAACAACTGAAAGCAATGCAGAATAACGACGGCGGCTGGGGTTGGTTTAGCGGATACTATGAAACATCACGCGCGGAAACCACGGCCTACGCCGTTCATGCGTTAAATCTAGCCAAAAACTCGGGACTTTCATTTGATGAAAACATGCAAAAAAAAGGTCTCGAATGGCTCAAAGCATACCGCGCAACCCACTGTAAAAAACCTGATCAAGTCAACGATTTAGCGGTGTTGGTTAATCAGGCGTTGACGGAAGCGGGGATGCCAGACTCTGAGGTGTTTAATCTGCTCTATGAACACCGTTCCAAGCTGTCATTACAGGCTTTGGCCATACTGGCGCAATCCACCAGTGACAGCGAAGAACAAAAAATGTTATTACGCAATCTCGAACAATTTCTCTATAAAAATCCGCGCACGCAAACCGCGTATCTGAAGTTACCAGAAGACTCATCGTGGTGGAACTGGTGGAATGATGAACTTGCTGCCAATGCTGCCTATCTTAAATTACTCTCAAGCGGTGAAGTGAAAAATCCACACGCCGCAATGGTCGCTAATTATATTATAGAAAACCGAAAACATGCAGCATTAGAATCAGCCGTTCGTCAAAATGCCCAGTGTGTTGAAGCGATGTCCGCTTATTTAAAAAACTCCAAAGAATTACAGCAAAAAGCAGAGATCGAGATCAAATTTGATGGGAAATCTATTACAAAACAAACCATCGAACCGACACACTTGGGCTTGCCGTCCCAATCGCTGCTTGTTAATCCTGAATTAGTCGTCAATAGTAAACATACTGTCGAGATCCGACGTTGTACTGGTACCGCTCCAGTTTACTTTGCGGTCAACTTGTCCTATTTTAATCAAGCTAAACCGTTGCCAACAGCTGGAGAAAAGCTGACGATAAGGCGTACAGCTTACTTGTTAACTCATTCCCCAATTAAACAGCCCGTCTCGGCTCAAGAGGAGGTTAAAACCGAATCATGGCAACGCACCCCATTCTCACACAAAACGCCGTTAAAGCTTGGTGATTTGATTGAAATTGAGTTAACCATTGAATCTGCCAATGATTATGATTACATTATGGTACAAGACCACAAAGCGGCCGGATTTGAACCGTTAGAGATCGGTAGTGGTTACCGCCCAGATTTTTTCGGTGCATACGTTGAACTCCAGAATAGCACTACAAATTTTTACTTGCAACGTTTGAAGCGTGGAACGACCATTTTACGTTATCGTCTCAAAGCCGAAACCAAAGGGGTTTTTACCGCCCTACCCGCAATAGCTGCTTCAACACAAGTCCCAGAACTCCAAGGAAATTCCACTGCGCTGGAATTCACAATTACCGATTGACCAAACGCGAAACCGAAGCAATGAAAGTTTGACACAATGTCCACGGAAGAAGAAAAAGCTTTCTTTGGGAATGCGGAACACCGGTTTCGCCCTTATGTTTTCTATGGAACTAGGATTAAAATAAACATGTAAAGTGACTGCCTAATTCGCGCGCGCATTATGCGCGCGTGAATTTACAACGTGAATTTGGCATAATACCTGACACGGAATGCGTGAACTGGAATTGAGCAATGTGAAGATAATTTTGGCGATTCTAACTGCCCAATTATTTTTTAGTCTGCTTGACCGAATTGGGTTTCGTAGAGGGTTTTATAGGAACCGGAATATGCCAGCAATTCTGCATGACTGCCCGATTCAACAATTTTACCCTGCTTTAAAACGATGATCATATCGGCATTTTTAATAGTGCTCAAGCGGTGGGCAATAGCAAAAACAGTGCGATTAGTCATGACCTTATTTAGGGCATCTTGTACGAGACGTTCAGTCACAGTATCTAGAGCACTTGTGGCTTCGTCCAAAATCAAAATTGGGGGATTTTTAAGAATAGCGCGAGCAATTGCGACGCGTTGTTTTTCGCCTCCGCTCAGCTTAAATCCTTTTTCGCCGACTTCCGTATCATAGCCCTCTGGATGTCGTCCATCGACAATAAATTGATGAGCGTTGGCTTGTTCGGCAGCCTTGATGATTTCATCACGCGTGACGTCAGGACAACCGTAAGCAATATTATCAGCAATGGTGTCATTAAACAGTGTCGGATCCTGAGTAACAATACCGATATGTTCGCGCAATGATTTTATCTGGAAATCTTGGACGTTAACTCCATCAATAGTGATTTCACCGGCAGTGGCATCGTAAAAACGGGCAATCAAGTTGGCGATAGTGGTTTTTCCCGACCCAGTCTCGCCGACCACTGCGACCATACTTCCTCTCTTTATTTTGAAAGAAACGTCATCTAAAATATTACGATTACCATCGTAGGAGAACTCAACATTCTTAAATTCTATCTCATTACAAAAATCTTTCAGTATTACACCGTTACTTTTTTCAACCAGCGCAGTATCTGTATCAATAATCTCAAAGTAACGATCTGCCGCAGCCATGCTGCGTTGCAAGTTTGTCACGACTTTAGCCAAATCTTTGATTGGACGATAGGCCATGACTGCAGGGATCAAAATCACGGCAAGCTCGGTCACAGTAACACCGTGACTATAAGAGATCAGCAAAAAGATTAGGGTTGCCGATACTGTAACCACTTCCATCAACGGTTGCATTAAAAGTTGTAGCCGAAGTGCTTTGATTATATTCTTGAAATAACGATGATTAGTATGGCGAAAACGTTCCTGTTCTTTTTTTTCTGTATTATAAGCTTTAACCACCATAATTCCAGTAAAAGTTTCGTGCATCCGCGACACCACTTCGGCAATTTTAGCAAACGAACGTTTATAAACTTTGCGGATTCTTCGTGAAATGATCATAAGTGGTAAAATAGACAACGGCATGCCAATAAACAACAAAATTAATAAGCCAAAATTATTATATTGATAACTGGCAATCAAGATAGCACTGCCACAAGCAATAATCTCAATGGGACAGCGCGTAGCGTCGGCAATCGTATTTGATACGGAACTTTCGATCGCTGCGGTATCATTAGTGCAACGACTGATTAAATGCCCAATGTCCTGATTGCCATAAAATTTCAATGATTGACTCATCAATTTCTCATAGATTTCATTACGCATATCAGTTACTACCCGAGCACCAACCCACCGAGTATAATAACGATTGATAAAAGTTGCAATATTTTTTAACAACCATGCCATTAAAAACAAAAAGATAAAGATACTGAAAAATTGCCATGAGATGCGTCCGGTTTCAGTGACTACCGGAATGGTGAATTGAGCTGGCCAATTTATATCGACAGCCGTTTGTTTCACCGTCAACGGCAAATTGAATTTTTCTGAATAATAACGCATTTTGTTCATCGTCTTGGCCAATTCTTTATCAGACTCAACCAGATCAACAGCTACTATATCTGGTGTTTCTAGCTGAACTTCTGCTTGCGCCGCGGCGTTATTATGCCCCATATCGCGTTCAACCACCATCATCATATTGGGAATCACCATCAAGCTTCCGAACAACGATCCGCCAACAACAAAACCAGCCAAAATACCAACGGTCAAGCGTTTCCAGTATGGTTTAGAATAGCGAAGAAGGCGAAGGTAACTTTCCCCTTTGGTATCATGATCATTTACATCTTTTCTGCTCATATTTAAGCCAACGCTTTTTCGATACAAGAAACGACAAATTCGAGTTGTTTCGATTTCAATTCAGGATAAATCGGTAACGCCAAAATCTCTCCAGCGATAGTCTCGCTAATTGGACAATCACCCTTCTTGCCACCAAGATCAGCAAAGCACTCCTGTAAATGCAAAGGTAGTGGGTAATAAATATTACAACCAACCTCATTCTCAGTCAAAAACTTCTTGACTGCATCGCGTTTACCATTGCCAATACGAATACTGAACTGGTTGTAAATATGGCGCGTCGTATAGTCGGCTACTTGTGGCAAAGTGACCTCTTCCATATTTTGGGCAGACGCAAACAGTTTACGGTAAATTTCCGCATTGCGAGCACGTCCCGCATGCCATTGGTCTAATTCACGTAATTTTATTGAAAGGATTCCGGCCTGAAGCGCGTCAAGTCGAAAATTACCACCAATGTGTTTGTGGATGTAAGTAGAACCTTGCCCATGATTACGGTAGATTTTCAACAACTCCATACGTTCAGGAGAGTTAGTCGACACTGCGCCACCGTCCCCAAAGCATCCTAAATTTTTGCTTGGAAAAAATGAAAAACAGCCATAATCACCTAAACTCCCTGCGCTTTTGCCTTTATATTCAGCACCAATCGACTGACAAGCATCTTCAATGACAATCAAGTCATGCTTCTTGGCAATAGCGTTAATTTTATCCATATCGCAACATTGACCAAATAGATGTACTGGAATAATCGCTTTAGTTGAGGATGTAATCGCATCTGCAATCAATTCAGGATCAATATTATAGGTTCCAGGTTCAATATCGACAAAAACCGGGGTTGCACCGACACGCGAGATCGCACCAGCGGTGGCAAAAAATGAAAACGGAGTAGTGATAACTTCGTCGCCAGCTCCAATTCCTTCAATCATCAGCGCAATCAACAGCGCGTCAGAACCAGAAGTAACGCCACAAACAAATGGGGCTCCGCAATAATCAGCCAGCTCTTTTTCCAGCTTGGCAACCTTATCGCCAAGAATAAAACGTTGGCTATCGCAGATCTCCGCGACTTCTTGCATAAACTCATCTTTTAAAGTGGCATATTGCTCACGTAAATCTAATAATGGGACCTGCATCACATAATCTCCTTCAAAACTTTAGTATACTCAGAAACGCAATCGCGTACTTGACGTGTCGACCTGATCTTTAGCGATTTTTTCTTTCAAATTCGTTCATGAAATCAACCAGTTTTTCAACCCCGGCCAAAGGCACGGCATTATAAATACTGGCACGGATTCCACCAACTGAACGATGCCCTTTCAAGCCAGTCATACCAGCCGCCTCGGCTTCTTTGACGAATTTAGCTTCAAGCGTTTCGTTCGGCATACGGAACACGACGTTCATCTTGGAACGTGAATCCGGTTGCACTGGCGAAGTATAAAAATCACTTCTATTCAATGTTTCGTAAATCGCTTCAGATTTAGCGTTATTAATATCTTCGACAACCTTCAAGCCGCCTTGTCTTTTCAACCAGTCCGTGACCAGTGATAACATATAAACAGCAAAAGTTGGAGGAGTGTTGAACATATTGTCTTTTTCTATATAATTTTTGTAGCGCAGCATGCTTGGAACCCATTTCGGCAACTCGTCATCCTTAACCAAATCTTTACGAATAATAACCATCGCCATACCGCTTGGTCCAAGATTCTTCTGCAACCCTGCATAAATCAATCCAAAGTCATTGACATTGACTACTCTAGACATAATATCACTTGACATATCTGCAATCATCGGGATACCGTCAATAGCTGGCGGAAGTTCGTGATACTGAGTACCGTAAACAGTGTTATTACTGGTAATATGCAGATATTTCGCGCCGGAAGTCGGCTTCCAATGACGGATATTCGGAATACGATCATATTTGGTTTCTTTGCTACTGGCAATAACGTTTACAGTGCCGTAACGACCAGCTTCTTTTATTGCTGAAGCAGACCATGTTCCGGTATCGGCATAATCAGCAGAACCACCATTCAATAGATTCATCGGGATCATGCCAAACTGCATCCAAGCTCCACCTGCCACAAAACAGATTGCATATTCATCGCCAATATGCATTAACTCGCGAACGTTAGCTTCGGCACGCTTGATAACATTGCTGAACAACGCGCCACGATGTGAAATCTCCATGACTCCACTGCCGCAATTCTGGAAATCACAAAACTCTGCCTGAGCAATTTGCATTACTTCATCTGGAATCATTGATGGGCCAGCGCTAAAATTGTAAACTCTCATTAGTAAGCCTCTTAATTTAGTTTAATGTTTTAAGATTGGATATTGAGGTGAATACAATACATGATTATGACATTTTTACAATCAAAAAACAAACAAGAATATAAAAAACTTCAAAGCATCATTACAGCTTTTTCGCTGTGACAACGCATTGCGTCACGTTGTCACACTGTTGCAGTGTGTGCCACATGATTACCACCATATCTTTAGTACTGTCTAAAAACAATAAAACAGTAACATCTTGACAATTAGAATCTTACAACCTTTGCAACAAAGTTGGCATGCGTAATGCTAGTAGTTCTGTCTCATTGTTTTTAAGATTAACTAAAATCCATATAAGAACTAGTAAATTAGGAGAATAAATTATGGCAAAAATTATTGGAATCGACCTTGGTACCACGAACAGCTGTATGGCTGTTATGGAACATGGTGATGTAACAGTTATTCCGAACGCCGAAGGCAATCGGACTACTCCGTCAATCGTCGCTTTTTCAAAAAGTGGTGAACGGTTGGTGGGACAAACCGCAAAACGACAAGCGGTAACTAACCCGAAAAACACTATTTTTTCGGTAAAACGTTTTATGGGCCGCAAGTTTTCCGAACTAAAGGACGAGCTGGCTAACATCCCGTATGAAGTGATAGCTGCGCCCAATGGCGATGCTCATATCAAAATTGGCGAAAAACTTTATTCGCCACCAGAAATCTCGGCAATGATCCTTCAAAAGCTAAAAGCTGATGCTGAGAACTATCTCGGCGAAGAGGTCAAGGAAGTGGTTATCACAGTTCCCGCATACTTCAATGATAGTCAGCGTCAAGCGACTAAAGATGCAGGTAAAATTGCCGGTCTTGAAGTTCGCCGTATTATCAACGAGCCGACTGCCGCTTCTTTGGCATACGGGTTAGATAAAAAATCTGAAGAAACCATCGCTGTTTATGACTTGGGTGGTGGAACGTTCGATATTTCAATTCTTGAAATTGGCGACGGTGTTTTTGAAGTAAAATCCACTAATGGCGACACTCACCTTGGCGGAGATGACTTCGACCACGTGCTGATCGATATTCTCGCCGATGACTTCCAAAAAGAAAGCGGAGTCGATCTGCGTAAAGATCCTCAAGCGCTGCAAAGATTAAAAGAAGCCGCAGAAAAAGCAAAATGTGAACTTTCAAGTAGCATGAGTACTGATATAAACCTGCCGTTCATTACAATGAACCAAGACGGACCGGTTCACTTGAACCGCCCGCTCAGTCGTGCCGAACTTGAAAAAATCACCGATCCGTTGATTTCACGTTCAGTACGTCCATGCGAAGCTTGTATTAAAGATGCAGGGGTTGAAAAATCTAGCATTCAAGAAGTTATTCTGGTTGGCGGCATGACCCGGATGCCAGCAGTTATTCAAAAAACCAAAGAGATTTTCGGTAAAGAGCCGAATAAGGGAGTCAACCCTGATGAAGTTGTCGCATGCGGCGCCGCGATTCAAGGTGGAATATTCAATAAAGAAGTCAATGACGTGGTTCTTCTAGACGTAACGCCATTGTCACTCGGCATTGAAACCCTTGGTGGAGTTACGACTCGTTTGATCGAGCGCAATACCACTATCCCAACCAAACGCAGTGAAGTATTCAGTACCGCTGCTGACAATCAACCAGCAGTTGATATTCATGTCCTGCAAGGTGAAAGAGAGTTTTCGCGTGACAACAAAACCATTGGCCGATTTAAGCTGGACGGGATTGCTACAGCACCACGTGGTGTTCCACAAATCCAAGTAGAGTTTGATATCGACGCTAACGGCATTCTCAATGTCAGTGCCAAAGATTTAGGCACAGGAAAAGAACAGAAAATAACTATTACTGCAAACTCCGGTCTAAGTGAACAGGAGATTGAGAAAATGGTTAATGACGCGAAATCCCACGCTGAAGACGACAAGTTGGCTAAAGATAAGATTGAAACCAAAAACCATGCCGACTCGATGGTTTATCAAACCGAAAAACAGCTCAAAGAGTTTGAAGACAAGATCAGCGATGATGTTAAAAAACCGATCGAAGAGGGACTTGCTAAACTCAAAGATCAAATCAAGGCTGATGATACTGACGGCATGAAAGCCACAATGACTGAACTTGAACAGCATCTGATGAAACTTGGCGAGCAAGTCTATGCTCAAAAAGGAGCTGAAGGAGCCGATGCTGCTCAAGACGGTGTCCCGCAAAGTGAACCAAACAAGGAAAACGATGACGGCGTAGTAGATGCCGAAGTCGTTGAAGATTAAGATAAAAGACAAACCATTAACCAAACTAAAGGAGAAAAAAATGGCAAAAGTCAACATTAAACCGCTCGGCGACAGAGTTCTGCTGGAGTCTTGCGAAGAAGCGACTGAACAAATCAAAGGCGGTATCGTCATTCCAGACAGCGCCAAAGAAAAACCACAAGAATACAAAGTGGTTGCAGTTGGCCCTGGCAAAACTAACGACAAGGGTGTAAAAATCGCTATTGACGTCAAAGTCGGCGATATGGTCCTCACCAGCAAGTACGGTGGAACTGAAGTCAAGTGCTGCGACAAAGAGTACAAGATTATCAGCGTAGAAGACGTCCTCGCGATTGTCGGATAATTTCGAACAAAACGTAAATATTAAAAAATAGAACTAAGGAGTAACACTAATGGCTAAACAGCTTATGTTTGGAGATGAAGCCCGCCGTGCAATTTTGTCCGGCGTAACCCAGCTCAGTAGAGCAGTAAAAACTACCCTCGGCCCAAAGGGACGTAATGTAGTTATCGACAAAAAATTTGGTTCACCAACCATCACAAAAGACGGCGTCAGCGTCGCTAAAGAGATCGAATTAAGCTGTCCGTATGAAAATATGGGCGCGCAAATGGTCAAAGAAGTCGCAAGCAAAACATCTGATATTGCTGGCGACGGTACCACCACTGCAACAGTTTTGGCTGAAGCAATTTATCGTGAAGGGTTGAAAAATGTCACCGCTGGCGCTAACCCAATGAGCCTCAAACGCGGCATTGATAAAGCTACTGCTGCAGTCATTGCTAAGCTTAGCGAAATCAGCAAAAGCGTTGGCGATAGTGACCAGATTTCCCAAGTCGCTACTATCTCAGCTAACGGCGACAGCACCATTGGCGAAATCATCGCTGATGCAATGGAAAAAGTAGGTAAAGACGGCACAATCACCGTTGAAGAAGCCAAAACCATTGAAACCACGCTGTCTGTTGTCGAAGGGATGCAGTTTGATAAGGGTTACCTTTCACCATACTTCGTGACCAATACTGAAGAGATGGAAGTCGCACTCGAAGATGCTTACATTCTGATCTTTGAAAAGAAAATCACCAATCTGAATGATCTTCTGCCACTATTGCAACAGGTTGCCAAAGAAGGTAAACCGTTGTTGATTATCGCTGAAGATGTCGAAGGCGAAGCCCTTGCGACTCTAGTTATCAATAAAATGCGTGGAACTCTGAATATCTGTGCAGTTAAAGCTCCTGGATTTGGCGACCGTCGCAAAGCAATGCTCGGCGATATCGCAATTTTGACTGGCGGTACTTGTATCTCCGAAGACCTCGGAATCAAACTGGAAAGCGTTACTGTCGACCAGCTCGGAAAAGCTAAACGCGTCAGCATTGACAAAGAAAACACTACCATCGTCGAAGGTGGCGGCACTCAAAGTGCAATCATGGGCCGTATCAGCCAGATTCGTCGCGAAATCGAAGAAACTACTTCCGATTACGATCGTGAAAAACTTCAGGAACGCTTAGCCAAATTGGCTGGTGGTGTTGCTGTCGTTAACGTCGGTGCAGCTACTGAATCTGAAATGAAAGAAAAGAAAGCTCGCGTCGAAGATGCTTTGCATGCTACTCGTGCAGCAGTTGAAGAAGGCATTGTTCCTGGCGGTGGCGTAGCGTTGCTCCGTGCAGCTGCGGCATTGAAAGACTTGAAACTCTGTGGCGAAGAAGCTGTTGGCGTTGATATTGTCAGAAAAGCACTAGAAGAACCATTGCGTCAATTGGCGGTAAACGGTGGTTACGAAGGTAGTATCGTCGTCGCTAAAGTACGCGACATGAAAACCAACGAAGGTTTTGATGTTACCGTTGGCGAATATGTCGACATGATGAAACACGGTATCTTGGATCCGACAAAAGTTGCTCGTACAGCACTTCAAAACGCGGCATCAATTGCCGGATTACTCCTAACTACTGAATGCGCGATCGCAGACAAGGAAGAGGAGAATTCTGCTCCTCCGATGGGTGGCGGCGGCATGGGTGGCATGGGCGGAATGGGTGGAATGGGCGGCATGATGTAATTCATCATACCACTATTTCCAAACAACGAAACCACAAGGCGCGGCTTTATGCCGCGCCTTTTTTGTGTCAATACTTCTAAAACCAACGAACACCTTGTGCAAAAAGCACAAGATACAAGCGTCTCAGCTACATCTGTAGCATTTAACCAAAGTACAGTATTTCGCAAATAAATTTTCACTGTGCATCTGTTCTGTCGATTATTTTTATATGGCACTTTATCTTGCCGTTAGAATTAGTGAAATTAAGCTGTAGTATCCTGAAAATGGTTTCCCACTTTGTTACAAGTGTGAATGAGCATGAGAGATGG
>DLIO01000024.1:0-14138 GCA_002483765.1 Lentisphaeria bacterium UBA7640
TACACAAAATGCAGAAGAGCCCATAAAATGAAAGGTCGCCGCCGTAATTTTGCGGCGAGCATGGCTAAGATGTTACTTTTATTTAAAGCCGGGAAAACCTGGATTACATCAAATTTTCTGAAAAGAAGATGAAAAAATATTTGAGGTATAAAAGTGTCACGGCGCATATTCGGAAAAATCCCAAATGGGTTTAGCCAGTCTTTAGGACGTATGACCTTAAAGCCATTCATCTGTTCTTTGGCTGGAGTGTCTTTCCTGCGTCGAGGAGTGAAAACCGTTACATCATGATTTTTGCTTAGCTCACATGCCTGAAAACGTAGATTCGTTTCCGCTCCACCAACTTCTGGATAAAACCGATTAAGCACAATGGCAATCTTCAAACGTTTGCCGCTTTTGTTTTTGCCACTATTAGACATATAATACAATTTTCCCTATGAATTATACTTTGAGATATAGTAAGATTTAAATATAGTGTTGTGGCTCCTCAAAGTCAACCTCAACGAAAAGGAACGCTAAGAAGGCTTTAACCACGAAATGTACGGAAAACACGGAAATGGGAAAGAAGATTTTTGTCCACGAATGGACACGAATGGCCACGAATTGGAAAGGAAAAAAGATAATTATTAATGCTAATTCGTGAAATCAGTGGACAAAAAGGTATTATCCACGTTACGTCCTTTATTCAATATGGTGATTACCGGAAACACGGAATAATGACTGGTTAAAGAACTCCGAAGTCGGCGAATGTGTAGTAAATAATGCAAACGATAATACAGAGCAGGATTCCTGTTGGAACAGCCCATTTCCATGGCGTTAAATCTACCGCTTTAACATCCTGTTGGATCCAGGCTTCTTCGCGTGGCGCGAGTTTGCCCCAGATGAGCATTGCCACAATCAAACCGACAAATACAATCGTTAGAAAATGATATTCGTGTAAATATTCCACCATGGTGTCACATCCTGGGATGAAATATCCGGCTGCAATAATAGAAACACCTCCGAGTAGTGCTGCTCGGGCGGCTATAGCTGGAACCCGTTTACTGAGCAAACCAACCACGACTACTGCGAAAATAGGAATAAAATAGATTCCGTTCATCTTTTGTAAATAAGCGAAAATACTTTCGGTTTTAGCGAGGAAAGGAGCTATTGTCATCGCGCCAATTGCTAGGAACAGACCAAACCATTTACCCGATTTGACTACTTGTTCATCAGTCGCATTTTTTCGTAATATCTCTTTATAAAAACCGAGACTGAACAGAGTGCAAGTGCTGTTCAACGCTGAATTGAAACTTGATAAAATCGCGCCCACCATCACCGCCGCAAAAAAACCGGTCAACGGAGCCGGCAACACTTGGCGAACTAGGGTTCCGTAGGCATTGTCTGCTTTGATTCCTTGTTGATTGTATAAATAAAACGCGATTAGTCCAGGGATTACCAGATATAAAGGGCCTAAAAGTTTTAATGTGCCGGTTAAAAGGACCCCCTTTTGACCTTCAGCCAAACTTGACGCTCCAAAGGTGCGTTGAATAATTTGTTGATTCGTACACCAATAGAAAAGATTTATTATCATAACACCGGTAAACAGAGTGAAAAATGGGACATTTTGTGTGCTTTTACCCACGGAGTTAATCATTTCCGGATGAGCGGTTTTTAAAATACGCCAGCCTTCCATTATCCCTTGTCCGTCACTAATCAGATTGAAGGCAAAATATGGGATCAGCAGTCCGCCTATTAATAAGCCGATGCCGTTAAGAGTGTCTGATACCACCACTGTTCGCAGACCACCCCACAAAGCATAAATAGAACCGACTATACCGACGAACCAAACAGTAATCCACAAGATCGCGGTGTCGTTTTGAATCCCCAGCAAACCACTCAGATTCAGCATGTTGGATAAACCTTGTGCGCCAGAATATAAAATAATCGGCATGAGGATAACCATGTAAGCAATCAAGAATATAAAGTTAGTTATCATTGCGGTTTGTTTGTCGAATCGGATCTCGAGTAATTGGGGCAGGGTGGCGATGCCACTTTTGAGGAAACGCGGAAGAAAAAACAGTGCCATTGCCACCAGTGCTACTACCGCAACTATTTCCCAAGCCAAAACGCTAAGTCCTTCGCTAAAAGCCAAACCGTTCAAGCCAACCAATTGTTCGGTAGATAAATTAGTTAACAATAAAGAGCCAGCAATCAGTGGGAAAGTCAGGCTCCTGCCAGCGAGAAAATACCCAGTGGAAGAGCGATGATTATCTTTTCTGGTTATCAGCCAAGTCACTAATCCAACAAATCCGGTGAAGAGAACAAAAGACAAAATGGTGGTTAAAAACATAACTACCTCCAGTGGTGTAAGAACCTGTGCAAAAACTATAAGGAGCTTGAATTTAAATTACTCTAAGAACAATCAAAATCAATTTTCCTTTGAAAAATTATCATCGATAGTTTTAACCACGGAATGTACGGAAAACACGGAAATGGGAAAGAAGATTTTTGTTCACGAATGGACACGAATGGTCACTAATTGGGAAAGAAAAAAATAATTATTAATGCTAATTCGTGAAATCAGTGGGCAGAAAGTTTTAGATGTTTTTAGGGATTACTTGCAGAGATCCTTGTTTTATATTGCCAATTAGGTCGGTTATGACTTGGCATTTAGCTCGGAGAAGAAAAACTATCGGCCTATTGTATTCGTTAAGGGTTTCGTAGTTCCCCTGTCCTTTAGCGATTACTAAATCCGCGCTGTTCATTGTGTCGAGAAACTCTTTGTTGGAATAACGCAGAGAAACTCCTGGAGTCATATCGCCAGTATCAACGTAAGGAACGATATCCAGTTTTGACGCTTTTATTTCGCGCGGCGTGATGTCGTTTATAATCGGCTTCCCACGAACACCTAAAGTTATTTTATCGCTGTAGCGTTCGATCAATAGTCGGTCCAAAACCGCTTCGCCACAATTATCCGCAATATAGAAAATCTTCTTTGCTTTATCCATGCTTTGTTCAAGGGTTTTTATCGCAGTGAGGTCGATTGGCATATCGAATACCTCTAAAACACGTTCGCGTGCGGTATTGAGATCAAAATCCCGAATTGCGCCGAAGTCAATAATATTACCTGCAATCACGAAACGGATGATCGTTTCAAATTTATTTTTACTGTTCTCTATAATTTTACGCAGATCTGGCATAAGTTCAAGTGCAAATTTGGTTGACATATCTTTGATTTCTAGATAAGGATCATCAACTTTTGAGATAGTTTTAATCGCTTGGTGAATAAGTCTGGCCTGTTCTGGTGGAGTCAGGCTTAAGTCCATATTGCTCGCATCGGCGAGTGTTTTTTTAATAATTTCATAGCGAACAGCATCGTCGGTGCTTACCATTTTAGCGATATGCACAGCCTGACTTATCAAGCACGGTATGCAGTCAATTTGGATTTTCATATTTCCCCGTCATAGTTTAGTGTGTGAAAACAGTTTTTTTGATATTACCTTAGAACCTACATCTTTTGAAAATTATTTACAAGTAAAACGCTTGAGAATCCAATAAAGGAATTTAACCGCAGATGGACACCGATTAACACAGATGAGGGAATAAAATTCAGAAAGATTTAACACAGAGGGTTGGGGGAGTTTTTTTCCACTAATTTCACCAATTAACACTAATAAGGTTTAAGGAGGAAAAGCCGGGAATTAACCACGGAATACACTGAAAGTCACGGAAAGGGAAAAAGGCTCACGAAGAGGGAGATTTAACACGAGGCACTGAGCCACGGGGGAGGAAGGAAGTTAGAATTGGGGAAATTCACCCTTTTCTTGGCCGTCCACTTTCCTATCAACTAGCAAAAAATTCCTTGTAAGTTACTTTTTTATCATTTTTCTCCGTGTCTCAGTGGCTCCGTGTTAAACTCCCTTTCTCATTCCCATGTCAGTCCTCCAATAATATGATGTAACTTATGGTTTCAATTATCGCGCGCATAATGCGCGCGCGAATTAGACGCTATAGTTATGTTGTTTTTTGCCAGCGAAATAGGCTGATGTTTTGTGCGTTTCCATCACTGATTTTTTGCCGTGGCAAATTGCAAACAGCGCTCAAAGGCTTATAGTAAAAAATAGTTTCAAAACTGTTAAATCTCAAAAGGTATAACCATGGCCGAAAATACGATATCATTTAATCCCATCGGTATAATTCATACTCCATTCAAAGAAACTGCAGGAATGCCGATACAACCGCCCGGTGCGCTAGGGATCAATGGGACTGTCGAAGTTTTTCCTGAATTCAGCGAGGGATTACAGGATATTGAAGAGTTTTCGCATATAATTCTTATTTATCATTTTAACAAATCTAAAGACTTTAAATTGAAGATCGCGCCATTTTTGGAAGATGAAGTGCATGGAGTATTTGCGGTTCGAGCCCCTAAAAGGCCAAATCCTATTGGCATATCAGTTGTAAAATTGCTGAGGCGAGAAGATAATATTATTTATATTGATAATCCTGATATGCTTGACGGCACTCCGCTACTCGACATAAAACCATATATTCCTGATTTTGACGCATATCCTGACGCTATTGCGGGTTGGCAAGAAAAACATAAAGGAAAAGTGCGCAAACATAAATCGGATGATCGGTTTAAAAAGTGACAACATATTAGTCAAAGGTTATAGTTTATGAATTTAATTGAAATTACTCCGCACAAAGCCTTAAATAAAGCTTTTCTCAAGGTCAAACCTAGTCGCAACGAGATTAACACCTTTAAGGATAACTTCAAAAGTTTGATGGGAGGAATCAACGAGAACGAGACCGAAGAGTTTCACAAGAACCTCGTGACCAAGTTCCTGCGCAAAACTTATTACGGCGATAAATATTCTATCAACACCAAAGGTCGCAATGATCTGGTCATTCACACTGGCAAAGACGCGCACAGTCCAGTCGGAGTGATTATCGAAGCCAAGAAACCCACGAACACCGCCGAAATGTTGCGCAAAGACAATATCAACGTCAAAGCGTTTCAAGAGATGGTGCTTTACTATCTGCGTGAACGCATTACTGGCGGCAATCTGGAAATGAAATATCTGATTGCCACTAATGTTTATGAATGGTTCATTTTCGATGCTTCGGTCTTTGAAAAAGCTTTCGCGCATAACAGTAAGTTTGTTAAACAGTTCAAAGATTTCGAGGCTGGACGTTTGGCTGGCAATAATACTGATTTCTTTTACAAACAGGTCGCCGAGCCTGAGATTAACGCCGTTGAAAATGCTATTGAGTTTACGCATTTTGATATTCGCGATTATCAACATGCTTTGCACGGTAACGATAAAGAGGGCGACAACAAACTGATTGCGCTGTATAAAATATTTTCGCCAGAGCATTTGTTAAAACTACCGTTTGCTAATGATAGCAACAGTCTGGATAAAGCTTTCTACGCGGAACTGCTTCACATTATCGGTTTGACTGAAACTAAAGATGGCGGCAAAAAACTTATTGAACGAAAAAAAGAGGGCGAACGTGATTCTGGTTCACTGATTGAAAACGCTATCAGCCAGCTTGATAGTCTGGATAAAATTTCGCGACTCGCCAAGCCGCAACAGTTCGGCGAAAACCAGCAGGAACGGTTATTCAATGTCGGCTTGGAACTGGTCATCACTTGGCTTAATCGTATTCTTTTTCTCAAACTACTCGAAGCGCAACTGATAAAATATCACAAAAGCGATGAAACTTTTGCGTTTCTGAATCTGAATAAAGTTCCTAGCTTTGACGAACTGAATGATCTGTTTTTCAAAGTGCTGGCCAAACAAACTGGCGAACGCACTGGCGCTGTAAAAGATATTTTCGCTAACGTGCCATATCTGAATAGTTCATTATTCGAACCGACAGAACTGGAGCATACTGGATTATTTATCAGCCAGTTGAGCAATAAAACCATTCCCGTACCAGCTTCAACCGTGCTTAAAAATGAACACGGCAAAAAAGTCTCCGGCAATATGGACACCTTGCAATATCTGTTTGAATTTCTCAATGCCTACGATTTCAGCAGTGAAGGTTCCGAAGATATTCAAGAAAACAATAAAACCCTGATTAACGCTTCGGTGCTTGGTCTGATCTTTGAAAAAATCAACGGCTATAAAGATGGTTCGTTCTTTACGCCTGGCTTTATCACCATGTATATCTGTCGCGAAACTATTCGCCGTGCAGTTATCCAGAAATTCAACGATGTCAAAGGTTGGAATTGCCAAAACATGGATCAGTTGTTCAATGAAATAAGAGACAAAGCGGAAGCTAACCAGATTATCAACAGCCTGAAAATCTGCGATCCCGCCGTCGGTTCTGGACACTTCCTCGTTTCCGCACTCAATGAAATTATCGCAGTAAAAAGTGATCTGGAAATTCTGCTTAATCGCGAAGGTAGAACTCTCCGCGATTACCAGTTTGAAGTCGTCAACGACGAACTCGTGGTCACCGATGATGACGGCAGACTCTTTGAATACAATCCACTCAATCTCAAAAGCCAACTCGTGCAGGAAGCTTTATTTGACGAAAAACAAACTATCATCCAAAATTGCTTGTTCGGCGTGGATATTAACCCTAACTCTGTAAAAATCTGTCGCCTTCGTCTTTGGATTGAACTGCTGAAAAACTCCTATTACAAAAATGATGGCAAGAGCGCAGAACTGGAAACCCTGCCCAATATCGACATTAATATCAAGTGTGGGAATTCGCTTATCGGCCGTTATGACCTCGATTCAGGCATAAAGACTGCCCTGCGTAAAAGCAAATGGACTATCGCCAGTTATCGTGAAGCTATTATGTCTTACCGCAACGCCACCAGTAAAGACGAAAAACGTGACATGGAAAAACTGATTGATCAGATTAAAAATGATTTTGAATCTGAAATCAATCATACCGACAAGCGAGTATTAAATTTAGAAAAACTTAAAAACAGATTGAAAAACCTCGAACGCCCCGATCTCTTTGAAAAGCCAAAAGATGTGAAAGAGATTAAAAAAACTAAAGCTGGCATTCAAAAACTTGAAGCTGAAATCGAAAATGTTAAAAGCAATAAAATCTTCGAAAACGCTTTTGAATGGCGTTTCGAATTTCCCGAAGTCCTGAATGCCGACGGCAAGTTTATCGGTTTTGATGCAATCATCGGCAATCCGCCGTATGTGCAGTTACAGAAAGACAGCGGAAAACTAGCGGATATGTTCGCCGGTTGCGAGTACAGAACCTTTGCACGAACTGGAGATATTTACGCGCTCTTTTATGAACGCGGCTATCAATTACTCAGAGATAACGGCGTTTTGACGTTCATCACCAGCAATAAATGGATGCGGGCAAATTATGGGAAATCGTTACGGAAATATTTTGTCGAACATGGCAATATCGCACAACTGATTGATTTCGGTGATGCGCGGTTTTTCGAAAACGCGACCACTTATACCAATATTCTCCTCTGGGAAAAGACCGAGCAAAAAACCAAAACTCACGCTTGGGATTTGAGTCACGCCTGCGGAAATAGTACGTCGCTGGAAGAACTACTGGAAAAGCATGGCGGCTATGAACCATTGTTCGATGAATCTTCTTTTGTAATTTTGAAAGGTGTTCAGTCAGCGATTAAGAGGAAAATTGAAGACGTTGGCATGCCGCTCAAGGATTGGGATGTTTCAATTTATCGTGGGATATTGACCGGACTAAATGAAGCATTTATCATTGATGGCAAGAAGAAAGATGAACTGATTGCGCTAGACCCCAGAAACGCAGAAATTATAAAACCAATTTTACGCGGTAGAGATATTAAAAAATATTCGGCAAACTTTGCAGATTTGTGGTTAATCTCAACATTGCCGGCGTTACATATAAACATTAATGATTATCCTGCCGTAAAAAACTATTTGGCGACATTCGGCACAAGGCTTGAACAAATCGGAGGAAAAGGGTGCAGAAAAAAAACGAGTAACAAATGGTTTGAAACTCAAGACCAAATAGCATATTATCAGGAATTTGAAAAGGAAAAGATTATCTGGGCTGAAATCGTATACGACTCGGCTTTTTATTTTGACAATAAAGGATTCTATCCAGAAGCAACTGCATTTATAATGACGGGAGAGTCGATTAAGTATATTACTGCGCTATTAAATTCAAGACTCCTGACTTTTTCCTTTAAATCGTTCTACGCTGGTGGTGATTTACGGGGAAATACATTCAGATATAAAAAAGTATTTTTAGAGAAACTCCCCATCCCAAAAATCTCAAAAGAAGTCCAAAAACCATTTGAAGAATTAGTCGCTCAGATTTCTGCCGCGAAGCAAGCCGATCCAGTGGCAGACACGACAGTTTTGGAAAAAGAGATCGACCAACTGGTGTACAAACTGTACGGCCTAACAGAAGAAGAAATTCAACTCGTAGAAGCAACCAGTCTTTGATGGTAAAAATATTCAGTGAGATAAAAACAAAAAGCGGTCACAACGCCAGCGACCACAAGGGCACGCTCGTAACGTCATAACCGCTTAACAAACACATTATACAGTATTTCTCCGAAATTGCAATGAAACATATTAATCGGAGCAAAAATAAAAAGCGGTCACAACGCCAGGACCACTAGGGCTCACTCGTAACGTCATAACCGCTTAACAAACACATTATACAGTATTTTTTTAAAATGTCAAGAAAATCAGCACCGGTGATATGGCTGGTCAAACCCTTCTGCAAAGGACTCATTAAGGTTTTTGTCTACCTATTATTTAGTCGTAAATATAATTTCTAATTCACGAGCGCATAATGCGCGAGCTAATTCTAGACCGCAGTTAAGGAGCAATAACAGTGGAGAGTTGGGGGATTGGAGAATGGGGAATTAACCACAAAAAACAATAGAGTAAGCTCAGGGTTGCAATAGCGCAGCCCTAGGCTTACTCTATTGGCATTCGCGACATTCGTGGGTAAAAAGCTTTTTTCTTTTCCCGTGACTTTCTGTATTTTTCGTGGTTAAATATCCCCGCTTCCCTTTTTCCTTTTGTGGCTTTTGTGTTTTTTGTATTCACCATGTCGAATGACGTGCCGTGGTTAATTTTTTTGTAGCCTTGCGAAAGCATTTACTCATTGTTGTTATTTTAATTTGCTTTTTATCATATATGCTGTAGTTTAGTGGTTGCGTAAACGATTACACAAATAGGATATTTTATATGTTTAACCAGCGACGGATAACTATTACTGAATTTGCGGAGCGGGTCGGGGTTTCGACGGCGACGGTTTCGCGCGCATTCAGCGATAAAGGGCGTATCAGCGATAAGACGCGGGAACGTATCCTTAAAAAAGCAGTTGAACACGGTTACCGGCCAAATGTTCATGCCCGCAATCTTATTGCGCGGCGCAGTGACACCATTGCGTTGTTTTATCCCGAATTGCGTGGTGAAGAACCCGATTATTTTCTAGCAGAAATCATGCTTGGTATCAATCGCAGTTTGTTGCCTTTGCACAAAACCTTACAAATTCATCCTTTTGATCGTGATTCTGACGCCAAGGCGATGAATAAATATCTGGATTTGTTGCTGGATGGCAGTTTTGCCGGGATTATTGTTCTCGGCGAAACCATTGGTTCAAAAGTATTAGTGGAACTCTGTCGCTGTAACGCTATTCCGTGTGTTGGCATCGGGCCAGCGCCGGCTCCCGAACACAATGCCGTTTACTTTGACAACGAATTGGGGGCATTCTTGGCGGGAAAATATTTCAAGGATACTGGGCGGCGTTATCCGGCGTTTATCGCTGGTTTTGGCGATCTTGGCAAAATTCGTGGGTTTAAACGTGGTTCCACAGGTTGCGCTGAAGAACCGTTGATTATTGACGGCGGCTACAGTTTTCGGCACGGCACGCTGGCGTATGAACGCATTGCCCGAGATTGTCCACAGGTGGATTGCGCGTTATGCGCGAATGATGTGTTGGCAATCGGTTTTATGAAAGCGGCTCTTGACGACGGCAAACGCATTCCGCAGGATATCGCGGTGATCGGTTTTGACGATATTAGTCTGGCGCGTTACTTCAATCCGTCATTATCGTCTATCGCTCTGAATTTATATGAAATTGGTGAAAAATCGGTGCAGATTATGCAACGAATATTGAATGGTGAATTATCAATCGTATCAGAACGCGTCGAGTGCGATCTGATTTTAAGACAATCAAGTTAGAGGAGAATTATAGTTATGAAACCGACATTGTTAGTATTGGCAGCTGGTATGGGCAGTCGTTACGGCGGACTAAAACAGCTTGACCAAATTGGGCCGAATGGCGAAACGATTATTGATTATTCAGTTTTTGACGCGATCCGTGCGGGTTTTGGCAAAGCGGTCTTTGTGATCCGCCATGAATTTGAGAATGAATTCAAAGAAGCTATCGGCAGCCGTTACGCGGGTAAAATTGAAGTGGATTACGCTTTTCAGGAGCTAGGGGATTTGCCGACTGGTTTTGAGATTCCAGAGGGGCGCTCCAAGCCCTGGGGAACTGGGCACGCCATCCGCGCGGCGCGTAATTTGATTAAAGAACCGTTTGCCGCCATTAACGGCGACGATTTTTATGGCCGCAATAGTTTTGAACTGCTGGCGAAATACCTCAATAATGCTAAAGATGGCGATAAAGCGGATTATTCGATGTGTGGTTTTATTCTGCGCAATGTGTTATCGGACAACGGTTCAGTATCGCGTGGGATTTGTGCTATCGACGATGCTAAAAATTTGAAAACTGTCGTTGAAAATACAGTAATTGAAAAATCAGGCGTGGGCGCGGCGGTCAGCACAATGAAAGACGGTTCAAAAGTTAAATTGAGCGGCGATGAAGTCGCGTCAATGAACATGTGGGGTTTTACTCCATCAATCTTTACTCACCTTGAAACCTTGTTCGCGGAATTCCTCAAAACTCAAGGGAACGAGATGAAATCGGAATTTTTTATTCCATCAGTTGTTGATCATTTGATTCAGAAAAATCAGGCGACAGTCAAGGTTATGGTCAGTTCTGATTCATGGTTTGGCATTACCTATCGAGAAGATAAGGAATATGTCGTTGACAGCATTCGCGAATTAATTAAAAACGGGGTTTATCCCGAAAAATTGTTTTAAGGAGTTAAAATGAGTATTGTTAATAATTTACACAATGATTTTGTTATGTATGGTGATTTTATCAGCGCGGTGCCTTATGGTTCTGGACATATCAATGACACTTACAAAGTGACTATGAGTCAATCTGGAACTATCGTTAATTATATCTATCAACGTATCAATAATAATATTTTTAAGAACGTCGAAAACCTAATGGATAATATCCGGCGGGTGACTGAACATCTTGGCCAAAAGATCGCCGGCACCGAAGATGCCAGTCGTCGGGCATTAGAGGTTATTCCATCGCGTGACGGAAAGCCGTTCGTGATTGACGCTGAGGGTAAATATTGGCGTGCCTATCTGTTTATCGAGAAAGCGCAAACTTATGATGTAATCAAAAATGAGGATCAAGCTTATCAAGCAGCGTATGCGTTTGGTGTTTTTCAAAACGCGCTTGCAGATATGCCGGGAGAACGTCTTTTTGAAACTATTCCAGATTTTCATGATACTCCGCAACGCCTCAAAGTGCTTGAGGAAGCGATAAAAAATGACGTCAAGGGACGCGTTCGCGACGTCCAAGCTGAGATCGATTTTGTCATGGCGCGCAAGGATGAAGTTGGAAAACTGATCGACCTGAATGCGGCTGGCGCAATTCCTGAACGTATTACCCATAACGACACTAAATTGAACAACGTGATGATTGACGATGTCACTGGCAAAGGCGTTTGTGTCATTGATCTTGACACTGTTATGCCCGGCTTGGTGCATTACGATTTCGGCGACATGGTGCGAACCAGTACTAGTCCGGCGTTGGAGGATGAAAAAGATCTGTCCAAAGTCTTTATGCAGTTTAATATGTTTGAAGCGCTTTTGCGTGGTTATCTGAAATCCGCCGGTGGATTTTTGACTCCGGTCGAACGTGAAAACCTGCCGTTCAGCGGGAAACTGATTACGCTCGAAATTGGGATACGGTTTTTAACCGATTATCTTTCTGGCGACGTTTATTTCAAGATTCATCGTCCTGAACACAATCTTGATCGTTGCCGGACTCAATTTAAATTGGTTTCGTCGATTGAAGAACAGATGCCACAGATGTTAGAACTTTTGAACAGTATAAAATAAAGGATTTAAAATTATGAGAGTATTAATTACCGGCGGATCAGGTTTTATTGGCAGTCATTTGGCTGAGCATTTCCAGGGCAAAGCCGAGGTTCGGGTTCTGGATAATCTACGTTCAGGACATCGCAAAAATCTCGATGGTTTGAAAGTGGAATTTATCGAAGGCGACATCTGTGATCGCGAAACTGTAAAAAAGGCAATGGTTGGCGTTGATTATGTGTTTCATCTCGCGGCAATGATCAGCGTGCCGGAATCGATGTTTAAACCGATAGAATGCGCGGAGATTAACGTCAAGGGTCTATTAATTGTGTTGGAAGAAGCGGCGGCAGCTGGAGTAAAAAAACTCTGTTTCAGCACCAGCGCGGCGATTTACGGTGATAATCCCGTTATGCCCAAACGCGAAGAGATGTTTCCCGAACCCAAAAGTCCTTACGCTATTACAAAGTTGGACGGCGAATATTATTGCGGAATGTTTACCGCGACCGGCAAACTACAAACTGCATGTTTGCGTTATTTTAACGTCTTTGGACCGCGTCAGGATCCGAAAAGTGCTTACGCCGCTGCGGTGCCGATTTTTATCAGCAAAGCAGTTGCTAATGAACCAATTACGGTTTACGGTGATGGCGAACAAACTCGTGATTTTATCTATGTTAAAGATATCGTGGCTGCCAATGTTTTTATGGCGACTCACGAATATACTGGCGTATTCAACGTCGCTTACGGTGGCCGTATCACCATTAATAAATTGCTCGACACCATTAAAGATATTACAAAATCGAGTTCAGAAGTTCAATATCTGCCAGAAAGGGCAGGGGATGTCAAGCATTCGATGGCGGCGGTTGATAAACTTAACGCGACCGGTTTTAAACCACAGAGCGATTTCGCGTCAGGATTAGCCGATACTATCGAATATTTCAGAAAGTAGTACCACGACCTTTTATAAAATTGATTTGCAAGAAACTGAAAACCAGTGTATTTTTAGATTATCATATCAACAAACATTAATCTTAAGGAGAACAGAATAATGGAAGTAATCATTCGCCCAACAACAGAAGACGCAACTGAATTAGTTGCTCAACTAATCGCCGATAAAATCAAAGCCAAGCCATCATTGTGCATGGGACTTGCGACCGGCAGCACAATGGAAAGCGTTTACGCGAAACTCGTAAAACGCCATAAAGCTGGTTTGGATTTTTCTTTAGTCCGCACCTACAATCTTGATGAATATATCGGATTGGCACCAGAAAACCCCAATTCATATCGTCATTATATGAATGAACTTTTGTTCAAACATATTAATGTCGACATGCGTAATACTCATCTTCCTTGCGGTGTGGCCGATGATTTGCGGAAAGCATGCGAGTTATATGAAGAGAGCATTTGCCAGAATGGCGGCATTGATTTGCAATTGTTAGGTATTGGACGTTCCGGTCATATCGGGTTCAATGAACCACTCTCTTCGTTTCAATCGAGAACCCGCGAAAAATCACTGACTCCAACGACTATCGCGCAGAATTCGCCATTGTTCGATCCACCAGAAAGCATGCCACGACGTGCGTTAACGATGGGCGTTAAAACGATTCTCGAATCTCGTCAAGCGATCATGCTGGTTACTGGCGCAGCCAAGGCCGATATTTTAGCCAAAGCCGTTGAAGGTCCAATGACCTCAATGATCTCAGCAACCGCGTTGCAAATGCATCCAAACTGCATTGTAGTCGCTGATGAAGCCGCAGCTGAAAAACTAGAAGCTCGCGATTATTACAACTGGATATTCTATAACGAACCCAAGTGGGAAAATTATCGTTAAAGAATCCGACTTTTAAAAGTTTGAGACGAGATCCCTGGAAATGCGGAGCCCTAGTTCTGCGTTCCCAGGGAAAACCTTTTTTGTGTCTTTCGCGTTATCCGCGTTTTTTGCAGTTAGATTTCCCATTTTCCATTTTCCATTTTCCA
>DLIO01000024.1:14428-51573 GCA_002483765.1 Lentisphaeria bacterium UBA7640
GCGCATAATGCGCGCGCTAAGTTTAATCCACTTAATTCCATCATATAAATCTGAATTATTGCAATAGTTTAACCATTTTACGATTAACCGGTTTTTTACCTTATTCAGCCTTCGTTAAGTGGTTGTTAAAAATCTCCATTAAAATTAGACGTAACCAATTTTCAAGGTAAATAAAATCAATATTTGTTTGTAAATGATGTTTTTCAGGATATTTTATGTAGCTTATAAAACCAATAAAAATGCCTGGCTTCAGGCTTAACCTGTAAGAGTGTTAAAATCTTTATGACAAAAAAGAAAATATCGAGTAGCTTGGAAGATTATTTGGAAGCTATTTCTGAAATAATAGCAGTTAACGGTCATGCCCACACCAAAGATATCGCGAAACGTTTGCAAGTAAAAATGCCTTCGGTGACTAATGCACTTCAGGCGCTTTCTGTTCGTGGCTTGATTCGCTATCAATCGCATGCTCCGGTAGTTTTAACTGCGCTCGGAGCCGAAACTGCCGCGGTTATCGTCCGTCGTCATCGGGCATTGAAAAGATTTTTCACCGAAATTTTAAAGATAGACCAGGATGAGGCGGAAGATGTCGCATGTGAGATAGAACATGTGATCGGCGAGAAAGTGATGTCGCGCTTTGTTACTTTAAGTGAGGCTATCAACGAACGTGATGATTGTCGTCAATTGCGCGAATATTTGGACGTCACCATGCCCCAAATTTGTGTTGACAGCAAAATTTCACGTGAAGATTTGACTCCGCTTAATGAATTGCCAATTGGTGAGACTGCAATGGTCATAAAAGTTGGTGAAAATTTGCGTGGCATTAAGAAGTTTGCCGATCTTGGATTGGTTAACGGTACCGTAGTGACGATGGAAGGACGTGCGCCACTTGGCGATCTGTTGCGGGTTCGCGTAATGGGTAGCAGTCTTTCTATGCGTGCGTCGGATGCCGCTTATATCAGAGTGAAAATAACCGAATAAAATTCGAGGATTTATATATATGAAACAAGTTTATCGTGTTGCATTGGCGGGCAATCCTAATTGCGGAAAAACTACAATATTTAACTTATTGACTGGCGGACGTCAGCATATTGGCAATTATCCAGGGGTTACAGTTGAACGTAAAACTGGTCGTTGTCGAATTGATGAACTCAATTTAGAGATTATCGACTTGCCGGGTACTTACAGTCTTTCGTCATCTTCTCCTGAAGAGAAAATTGTTTTCAAAGAGATAATGGACAGTGACATTGATCTGATTTTGAATGTCATTGATGCCAGCAATCCTCAACGCAATCTTTATTTGACCACGCAGTTGGCTGAACTTAATATTCCGATGATTATGGTTTTTAACATGATCGATGATGCGGAGAATAACGGCTTGGCGTTTGATTTTTCTAAAATCGAGGAGTTCTTCGGGGCGACCGTGGTCACTACTGTCGGTACTTCTGGCAAAGGGATGAAAGAACTTAGAAATAAAACTGCTGAATTCCTTAAATACCAACCGACAGTCGAACCGTGTCGCCTAAAATATGGCGAAAGCGCTGATGCTGCGATTGTTGGCTTGAGTAAAAAAATAGCAGATATTAAGTTACCTATGGCCAATGGTTTACCTGCGCGGTATTTGGCGATTAAAATGCTTGAGAACGATGAAACTATCTGTAGTATTCAAGAATTGGAAGCGTTACGTGCTGAAATTTTACCGATTCAGGAAAAACTTTCAGTGCGTCATGGTGTTTCTCCCGAAACTTTTATGGCTGACCGCCGTTACGGTTTTATCTCTGGCGTCTGCCGAGAAGCGATCAGCATCTCAAACGAACGTCGCCGTCAATTCTCAGATAATATCGATAAAATTATGACTAATCGTTGGCTCGGGGTACCAGTTTTTTTACTCATCATGTATCTGGTTTTTCAATTCACTTTTATTCTCGCTGAACCTTTGATGGGAATAATTGAGAGCTTTTTTGCCTTCGCCACTGAAGCGATAGAGGGCTCTTGGGATAGAGAAACAATGCCATTGTTGCGCGCATTGCTGACGGAAGGGATTATTGGTGGAGTAGGGGGTGTTTTGGTGTTTTTGCCTAATATCTTGTTACTATTTCTGGCAATTTCCTTCTTGGAAGGAACCGGATATATGTCGCGTGCGGCATTTGTGATGGACGGTTTTATGCGTATTTTTGGACTCCATGGAAAAAGTTTTATTCCGATGTTGCTCGGGTTCGGTTGTACTGTTCCTGCGGTTATGGCAACTCGTACCATTGAGTCCGAACGCGACCGTTTAACGACCATCATGGTGCTGCCACTGATGAGTTGTGGAGCGCGGTTGCCGATTTACGCACTGATAATTCCCGCTTTTTTTGCTACTCAATATCGTGGCATGATTATGTTTATCATCTATTTGACTGGGATTGTCATGGCTATGTTGGGAGCACTGTTGCTCAAATCTACTTTATTCAAAGGTGAAGGTGAGATTTTTGTCATGGAACTTCCCCCGTATCGTATGCCGACGATTCGGAGTACGATCATTCATATGAGCGAACGTTCTGTTATGTATTTGAAAAAAGCAGGGACACTGATTCTGGCGGCCTCAGTAATCATGTTTTTGGTCAATACTTTTCCGATTAAAACTGAATTTTCGGTTGATTACGATAAGGCCATTAACAAAATCGAACAGTCTGAACAGATGAATAGAGAAGCTAAAGACGCTGGGATTAGCGAACTCCAAGTTGAACGCAAGAAAGAGCTTTTGCAGTACTCAATGGCTGGCCGTATTGGACGTGGTATGAACGTGATTATGGCTCCATTAGGGTTCGACTGGCGCGTTAATTCGGCTTTAGTTGGCGCATTCGCGGCCAAGGAATTATTCGTTTCGCAATTAGGAATACTTTACGCGGTCGGTGATGCCGATGAAGAATCAACCCCGCTCCGAATCCATCTACAGAAAAATTACACGCCGTTGCAGGCATTCAGCATTATGCTCTTTTGCTTGTTATCGGTGCCGTGCATGGCAACGGTTGCCGTGGTGTTCCGTGAAACGCTGTCATGGACTTTGACTATCGGACAGATGGTTGGGCTAAGTTTGTTAGCATATGTGGTCTCGTTAATTGTGTATCAAAGCGGCTTATTGCTGGATATTGGCACTAAGATGATAAAAATTGTTAGTGGCGGCTGATAACGACGACTTTTAAGATTTTTTTATCATATGCGTATTTGCTTTTTGTGAGTGATGGATTTAGTTTGAGAATGCGCTATAAATTTGGAGATACCATGAACTGGAAAATTTTACTATTATTGATTTCCGCAGTGTTGCTAACCCCTGGTTGCGAAAGTATGAAGGCTAAAAAAATGCCGTGCAACGATGTTGATGTGCCAATTAGATTCAAGCACGAAATTGCAATCTTGCAGGCTGATATGCGTTCAGTTGGAGCTGAACGTAAATTTCGTGCTGCACGAGTTTTATATCAAAATGTTGATTTTACTTTTGCGCGCGATACTGATATCCTGTTAACGATTTTTGGAACTAAAGACGCTCGACGTGCTAAGGTATTGGACAATGAAACCTTAGTTTTTCAATATACGTGGAATAATCAATATATCCGTTTTGCGTTTATGGGCATCAAAGACGTAATCACTCATGCCGAAGTCAAACACGATACGATTAGAAAATGATTATTTTTGATGATGAATACTATATGCGATTGGCGTTGAATGAAGCTCAAAATGCTTTTGATAAAGGTGAAGTTCCTGTTGGCGCAGTAGTGGTTTGCGATGGTAGAATTATTGCACGAGCATGGAATCAGGTTGAAATGTTAAAAGATGCCACCGCTCATGCGGAAATCTTGGCGATTACTCAAGCCGCCGCCGCTCTTGGTGACTGGAGATTGGAAAACGCTGAGATTTATGTGACTAAAGAACCTTGCGCGATGTGCGCCGGAGCAATGGTTAATAGTCGGATAAAACGAGTGGTTTTTGGGTTGAGCGATCCACGTTCTGGTGCTGCAGGCGGAGCTCTGGATGTAACAGGATTTTCTGGCATGCTTCATAACGTAGCAGTAAAATCGGGCGTACTTGAAGCCGAATGCAAAGCTCTGCTGCAAGATTTCTTTAAGTTGGTGCGTTGTCAGCGTTGAAATAAGATTTGAGAAGATACTAAAAAGTTTTCCGAAAATTGGCTTTCTAACTTTCACTATTCAACAAGGAGGTTTGGTATGTTACACGTTTATGGAATGAAAGGTTGTCCACACTGCCACGAAGCATTAAAATGGCTAAACGAGCGCAAAGTCCCGTATGTTTACCTAGAAGTTGAAGACCAGCCGGAACCGATCATAAAAAAACTGATCGAGATTAACGGTGGCGATGATTGGGTTGTACCCACTCTGGAATTTAACGGCAGATGGATTCCAGGGGAAGTCTTTGACCCATGCGTATTCGAGGATAATTTGATTAATATCTGCGCCTATACTAATCGTCGTTGAGCGGAAATGAAGCGGGCTACTAAACTTAAATTATTAGGCTGGACTCTTTTTGCTATTGCTTTAAGTGTCCAGATTCTCAATATTGTGCTCGCGAGCAACAGCTCAGCGTCTAATAGTAACCAGGAATTTCTGGCGATGCTATTCCTTTGGAGCCAGCTATTAATGTTCCCTCAAGTATTTGGGGTAATACTGGTTATGTACGCTGGCTGGAGGTATCGATAAAGAAACTGCAAACCAAGAAATTTTCGATTGAAAAATAGCCTCGTCGGACTATATTAAATAATTCGCAATCATAAAATAATAGCCAACGCTAAAAATAAATAATATACGGAGTTCGGGAATGACGAGAGAAGAGGTTAAAGACGCAATTGTTAATATTATAAATGATATTTTACCGGAAGGTGACTGTTCTGAGGTTGATCCGGACAAGAAATTGCGTGATCAACTTGAGCTTGATTCAATGGATTTCTTGGACATCGTGATGGAATTGCGCAAGCAGTACAAAGTTCAAGTGCCGGAAGCTGATTATCCAGAACTGGCAACACTGAGCAGTTGTATCGCTTATCTTGAACCCAAAATGCGTGATATTTGAGCGCTCCTAAACAGAAAAGCTCTGTGATCTAAAAGCACAGAGTTTTTTACTGAAAACACAGTTTTATTTAAAGAAAAACAATTATTATGAATGAGCGTTTATCCATCAATCCTGAACAGTTCAACTCAAATCTTTTTGAATTGTTTAGTCAGCAATGGTTTTTGCTAACTGCAGGTGATTTTGTTTCTGGCGAAGTCAATACTATGACGGTTAGTTGGGGACTTTTGGGTTATTTGTGGAACCGGCCGGTGGCGACAGTTGTTGTGCGTCCGCAACGTTGGACCATGAAATTCATCGAAAAATATGATTCATTTACACTCTCCGCATTTCCTGAAACTATGCGCGGAGCACTGGAATTATGCGGTTCAAAATCTGGGCGTGGAACGAATAAAATTGCCGATGCTGGATTGACGATGATTGAGTCCGAACATATTGATGCCCCGGGTTTTGCCGAAGCGGAGTTAATTATCGAATGCCGAAAACTTTATACCGGAGAATTAACGCCGAAAGGTTTTAGCAATAAAAATATCCCGAAAGAGATATATGAACAGGACGATTTTCATAAAATATTCATTGGCGGTATTGAACACATTTCCGCGATTGAGAAATATGTAAATTGATAGATTTTGTCGGTCATGAAATTAGCGCGCGCATAATGCGCGCGCTAATTTAAGAACTTTATCAATGGAGTTGGATTGTTTTTGTCCGGCTCGTTGGTTATATTAAGGTTTAACTTTTTAGTAAAAACAACATTCAACAGGGAATATGAAATGCCAGTAGATATTTTAGTCGGTACACAATGGGGAGACGAAGGTAAAGGAAAATTGATTGACGTACTTACTCGCGATTGTGATATGGTAGTGCGTTTTCAAGGTGGCAATAATGCCGGCCACACCGTAGAAATTGGCGATAAAAAATTTGTACTTCACTTGGTGCCATCTGGAATATTTCGTCCAGGAGTGGCTTGTTTGATCGGTAACGGCGTTGTGGTTGACCCAGTGGCGCTGACGGTTGAAATGCGCAATTTGGAAAAAAGCGGACTTGATGTCTCAACTGTTGAACTGAGTGATAAAGCCCAGCTAATTTTCGATTACCACCGCAATATCGACAGTGCCAAAGAAGCTGCTGATGGTGGCAACAAAAAGATTGGTACCACCAAGCGTGGTATCGGACCTGCGTATTCCGATAAAGCTGAACGTTGTGGAATTCGTGGTTGGATGTTGAAAGACCCAGCTAAACTTAAAGAAGCATTTTACGAACAGGCTGAAAAATATAATGTTATTTTTGCTCGTAAAGGTGTTGAGCTGATCAATATTGATGAATCTTGGACTAAGGTTGCTGACGCCGCTGCATACTTAGAAAAACATGTGGCTGATACCGTGATCTCTGTAAACAACGCAATTAAAGCTGGAAAAAAGATTCTTTGTGAAGGCGCTCAAGGAATGCTGCTAGATGTTGACCACGGAACTTATCCGTTTGTTACTAGTAGCAACACCATTAGCGGTGGCGCCTGCACCGGCGCTGGTATTGCTCCGACACATATTCGTGATATCTGGGGCGTGCTGAAGGCTTACACTACACGTGTTGGCGAAGGCCCTTTTCCAACTGAATTATTTGATGAGGATGGCGACACCCTGCGTCGCATCGGTAATGAATTTGGTGCTACCACCGGACGTCCACGCCGTTGCGGTTGGTTTGACGCAGTTGCGTCAAGTTATTCATGCATGGTTAACGGTATTAATAAATTGGCCGTTACAAAAATGGACGTCTTAGACCAACTTGCGGAAATAAAGATTTGTGTTGCTTATGAAATTGATGGCGTAAAAATTGAGTCGCTACCGTCTTCTGCTGATGAGTTAGCGCGGGTTAAGCCGGTTTATGAAACGGTTCCTGGTTGGATGGCTGACACTACGAAGTGCCAGGACTATAATGATTTGCCAGAGAACGCGAAAAAATATCTCGCATATATTGCTAAGCTGGTTAATTCACAGATTGCCATAATCTCGGTCGGACCTAAGCGGGAGCAGACTTTTTCAGCTTAATGTCTAATTTGCAGGAATATAATCATGAAATTCCAGACAGTCAGTGATGCTTCTAGGCATAGCGGGCTGCTTGGTTTTTTCCCGCGTTTGATTCAGCGTTGGGATGTTTTGCAAATTCTCGTAATGCTTATTCTGCTCGCAATTGGTTTCATTTTCATCTATTCTACTGGTCAAAATGTCAGTGAGGCGACGGCTCAATATTTTCTTGGACGTCAACTCTACTGGACTATTGCTGGGGTATTGTGCTGGCTTGCCTTGTCTAATCTAGATTACCGCAGTTTTCGCATTATGTCATGGGTTTTTTACGGTATATGCCTCATACTACTGGTATTAGTTTTGGAAATTGGGATGAACGTTTATGGCTCTACACGCTGGTTAGCTTTGCCTGGTGGAATGCGTTTGCAACCATCAGAATTAGTCAAACTGGCGCTGATTATGATGTTAAGCGCAATCCTTGCGACTATGAACTTCAATGTCAATCGCATATCGTCATGGATACTGATTAGTGTATTGACTGCGACACCGTTTTTACTGATTGTTCGACAACCGGATTTAGGGAGTGCATTAATCTTAATACCGCTTACTTTGGGCGTGGTTTTTCTGGGCGGTCTCAAATGGCGTTATATAATTATTGGTGCAACCCTGTTTGCTACTATTGCCAGTGTCGAATTTGTCAACGAATACAAAGGATACTATCCGTTGTTAAAGCCATATCAATGGCAGCGCATAATGGTTTTTTTCGATCCAGAGCGTGATCTTCAAAATCGCGGTTATAATCAATATCAAGCCCGTTTGGCCGTTGGCAGTGGCGGGATAACCGGTAAAGGTGTGGGGCAGGGGACGCAAAATACTTTGGGTTTTTTGCCGAAGTCAGTCTCCAATAATGACTTTATATTCTCAGTCATCGCTGAAGAAACTGGTTTCATCGGATCTTTGACCCTACTTCTTTTATACGGATTATTACTTTATTCGGTTATGCGTTCAGCGATTCGAGCTCCTGATGATTTTGGCAAATATTTGGGTGGAACCATTGGAGTATTACTGTTTGTCCACATCTTTGTCAATATTGGAATGAGTGCAGGAATCACTCCAGTAACTGGCCTTTCCTTGCCACTGGTCAGCTACGGCGGCTCATTCATAGTGCTGACCATGTCCAGTCTCGGCATCATGCAATCAATTTATCGTAGCGCGGAATAGAGCATAACGATTTTTTAAATCATGATAGTAAAATCAGGAAAATAACTAATGAAAATTAAAAGTCACTATGCAAAGCCTGGAGCTGATGATTCGTTTCTAAACCCGGAAATCGACAGCAAATGGGCCCCACGTAAAATTGCGGTGTGTTCCAAAGACGACACATTATTTATGTCCTATATTTTACGTGAAGAGGGCAGTGAATATCCTATATTTACGATTAAAGATCACGAATCAGACGGTGAATTAATACCTTTGACTCAAAACTATCAATATTATTCTAACCCAGCGTTTATCGATCATGCGAGCAGGAAAAAGCCGATGATTGCTTTCTTTGCTTCCAATGGTGGCAAGATGGCAGCTAAAATATATGAACTTAATCATGAGAACAACGCTGAGTGTTTAGACTCACTAAATAGTTGTTGTGAGAGTATTTATAACGTTGATGCGAGTGTCTGCGCTAATGGCGATATTTATCTAATTTATAGCGGAATTGTTAACGGCGAATCCGGTGCGTCACTTTATCTGCTTAAACAACAAAACGGAGTATGGCGCAACGAAGAGAAACTCGGCTGGGACGAATATTCGCTTAATCGCCCTCGCGTAACTGTCAATAAAGCCGGACAGATTATTGCGGTGGCTGATGCTTATGTTAATAAACGCTATATCATCTGCTGGCGTGATTTATCGCTTGTTGACGGTCAATGGCGCGAACTATACAGCGATGATGATTGGAATATGTTCCCAAGTATTATCTGTGCGTCCGATGGCATTTTGTGGGTAAGTTGGCTCAAGGTTTCAGGAGCTCGTTTCGCTGACGTTGCCGGGCTTAATCATTCAGCCATGATTGCCTCGTTTTTTGAAAATAAATGGCAGACCACGGCGGTAGAAACTCCGATAAATTTGGGACTTTTGCCGGTGAGGCGTTACTTCGGTTATGACGGATTACGCCGTTATCCGCGTTTGGTGGCGTTGCGAGATGATAAGATCCTTTTAGTGTGGGAACAGCAGAAAAATGAAACGGAAGTTTGGGAAAACCTGACCAACGGTCTTTTGCTCGGAAAAGTTATTAATAGTCAAGAACCTTCGCCGGTTTTGCAACTACTCGAATCGGGGTGTTGTTTTGCTTTTGATGATAAAAAAATATATTCCGACGGAAACTTCAAAGTTGCAGCGAAATCGGTTCATCGCAAATCTGGCAACGACTTTATCGCTGTCGCGGTTGATCTTGGCATTGCCGAAGACTATAAACTACCTGAAGAAATCGACTGGAAACACTGGACTTATAGTGATTTTAAAGATGAAACCGAGCGGAACCGCAATATAAAAACAACCCTTGCTGATGGAACTCCATTAAAGCTCTACTGGGGCGATCTGCATTGTCATAGCGTTCATTCGCCCGATGCTGAGGGTGAGATAGATGAACTTTATCATTTTTCCCGTGATATTGCCCAACTCGACTTTGTAGCTATTACTGACAATGATTTTTATCCGGCTAAACCATTGCTCGATTCAGAAATCAAATTTATCGCGGAAAATGCGCTGGCATTTTCTGATGAAAACTTTGTTGCAATGTCGGGTTATGAGTGGACTTTTCATAAGAACGACGCCAATCACTCCTTCAATCACCGCATTGTGATTTATCCGCGGCATGAAAACGTTACCGTGCGGCGTAACGAAAGTTTGGGCTACACTGAAAAAGATTTTAGCCGCTACATTAAAGATCACGGTTATTTTACTTTTCCTCATCATGGCTATTGGGATATGATTGCTGACGAGCCTGCGGTTGAGATAACCTCTGGCTGGGGAAATTATATTCTTGACGCCGATACTGTGGCTAAAAATCTTAATGCCGGAAAGCGGTTCTCGTTTCTTGGCAACAGCGATAGTCATCGTTTTATGCCGGGGCTTTCAGGCGCGTTAACTGGGGTGTTTGCTGAAGAATTAAATCAAGAGTCAATTATTGAGTCGATGCGTCTGGGGCGTTGTTTTGCCACCACTGGTAATCGTACTGCGGTAATATTTTTAATCAACGATTGTTTTATGGGTGGTCAGGTTACTTTGGATCAAGCGCCATTGATAAAATGGCATATTACAGCTCACCAAGAACTCGAATCAGTGACGATCATCAAAGACGGACAAACCGTATTCATTGCGGATTCCATTAATGGCGAATGGATAGATCCGGCGCCGATGCGCGGCTTGCACTGGTATATGCTCGAAGTTAAGGAAAAAGGAGACCATCTCCATTATCCTCATAACGTGGCCTCTGCGTGGGGAAACTATCTCTGGAGTTCACCGATCACAGTTGAACAACATTGAAAAAAACTCAAATTAGTTTATTGTGTAACTTTTATTAGTATGGAGAAAATTATAAAAAATGAATAAAATTGAATTACTGAGAAGTTTGCCTTATGATTTGGTGACAGTGGCACCGTCACTCTTAGCTGCTGATTTTTTACATCTTGCCGATGAGATTAAATTGGTGGAGAATGGCGGGGCAGAGATTTTGCATCTTGATATCATGGATGGACATTTTGTTCCCAATATCTCATTCGGTCCGCCAATAATCAAGGCGTTGCGCCAACAGTGCAAATTGATCTTTGATACTCATCTGATGATCTCAGAACCGCTGAAATATCTAGAAACATTCGCAGAGTCTGGTTCTGACTGTATCACTTTTCATGTTGAAGCGGTACGAGACCCCAAAGAGGTGATAAATGCTATTCATAAACTTGGTTTGGCTGCCGGCATTTCTTTAAAACCCAAAACACCAGCATCGGCGATTATTCCTTACCTTGATCAACTTGATCTAGTGTTGGTGATGAGCGTTGAACCCGGCTTCGGTGGACAAAGTTTTATGCCAGAGATGATGTCTAAAACCACAGAAATCAGGCGCGCAATCCAAGCTTGTGGACGTCCAGTGCACCTGCAAATTGATGGCGGGATCGACGAAAAAACCGTTCATACTGCCGCTGCTGCTGGCGCGGCTATGATGGTTGCTGGCACTGCGGTATTCCGTCATCGAGACGGCGCGGCACGAGCGATAGAATTACTACGTGAAGCTCAGCCGAGGTTGGATGTTTAAAAAATGACAGAATACGCGCCGGATATGACTCGGAAGCCTAAAAGGACAAACCGGTTGCTAGTAGCGTTTGACCAAATTATTCTTTTTTCCTGGAAGATAGTATGGTTACTGGGTATGTTAATCTGGTTGATTGTCCGTGGTGCGGCGCAACTTATAGGTGGTATTTGGAAAGCATTTGGTGAAATTGATACTTTTAACGGTATTTGGCGTCCTTTTAATAGTTTCTTTCGCGGTACTGGCGAGTTTCTGCGCATCATTTGGTGGTTGCCTGGCTGGTTGCTGAATACTTTTATCAACGGAATGAACCGTCGCCCCTTTTTTCGCAGTAGTGTATTTGTGTTAGTCTTAGCAACAACTGGAATCTGGTATTGGTTTTATGGGCCACAACCTACTTGGGGCAAATGGTACGATTATCAAAGTGGAATCGCTTCACATTATGACCACGGATTTTATTTTCGTCGTACTGCATCAGGAGAATGGTTTTTGCCCGGTTTTTGGTACACTGCAGCTCATAAAGATTTACCATTTGGAACGACTGTCTTAGTCGTTAATCAAGAAAACGGCCGTAAATTGGCATTGCGAATTAATGATCGTGGCCCATTTGTGGATGGGCGGATAATTGATTTATCCCGTGCTGCCGCCAAATGGCTTAGAGTCGTCAAAGACGGCACTGCGCAAGTAACTATTTACACTCGTAAAGAATTGAATGAAACCTCGGCGACTCTGGAAAAAATATCCGATAACTTAATGCCATCCCAAAAAGATCGAGAAATTCCTAGTGAATGGGTTGAACAGTCAGAAGGGGTGCAACTGCAAATGGATTTAGACGACCCAGTAATTGTTCCGAGTAAAAAATAACGAATGAAGATTTGTTCCGCAATATTGCGTAACAAAACTAAAATATTAAAAACGACGTAACTTTGTTTTTAAATTCGCGCGCGCATTATGAGCGCATGAATTAAGCATTAGCTATAGAGTGCTACATTTTGTTTGTTGACCATAGAAATATAAATATAACCGCAGCGCAGTTTTTATTAAAATCAATAACCTGAGTGAAATTTATCCAGCAGATGATTCTTATTTTTTGTAAACAATAATGATGATGTTATAGTATTACACAGAGATTTTATAGGAAATTGGTTTCCAAATTCCGATCTCTGAGGTTTCCAGAAAAGAAATTGGACAACGCAGGAGGCGAAAATGCTTTATTGGGCAGTAGTTTTTCTAGTCGTGGCAGTAATTGCGGCAATCTTCGGTTTCGGAGGAATTGTTTCAGTCGCAGTTGGGATCGCTAAAGTTCTATTTTTTATCTTCTTGGTCATGTTTGTTATTGCATTGATCATCGGGCTACTAACGGGTAAAAAGGTCTAACAAAAAAAACAACACTTTTAAATAATAAAATTATTTAAAAGTGTAGAGTCAAAGAGTTGTTCGAGAATTATCTTTTTTATTTTTGCGTCATAGATGAGAATATAAGAGTTGCTTTCGAACAGCTCTTCCGCATAAAAACATGTTTGGGCAATCTCGCCGGCATAATCCGAGAGGTTACCGTTTTTGAACCATCTATTACAGGAGTTTTTACTATGAAAAATCATTATGTTAAAGTTAAGTCAGTTAAAAAAATTACTCACGACGTATTACAAATTATGGTTGAAAAACCTAAAAATTTTAAGTTTAAACCCGGACAGGCTACAGAGATTTCGATCAACAAGAATGGTTGGGTAGATGAAAAAAGACCGTTTACTTTTACCAATTTGCCCCAGGAAGATTATTTGCAATTCACCATCAAGACCTATCCCTCGCACAAAGGGGTGACCAACGAACTCCTTCAACTTAAGAAAGATGACGAATTGATTATTCATGATGTTTTTGGAACAATTACCTACCAGGGTGAAGGTACTTTTATCGCTGGCGGTGCTGGTGTTACGCCATTTATCGCAATTTTGCGGGACCTTCAGTCGCGTCATGAAATTGGTGATAATAAGTTGATTTTTGCGAATAAAACTTCAGCTGATATTATTTTAAAGGATGAATTTGAGAAGGTGCTAGGCGAAAATTTCATCAATATTTTGTCAGATAAAGATGCTAAAGGCTATCCTCAAGGATATATTACTGAGTCTTTTCTCAAAGAGAAAATTACTGACCTTAGTAAAAAAATCTATATCTGTGGCCCCAAACCTATGATGAAGGCATTGGAAGAGATTCTCTCTAGCTTAAACATCGCTAAAGGGCAAATTGTTAAAGAAGAATTCTGAGCAGATGCGAAGGAATCAAAAAATAATTGTTACATCTTAGGGCTGTTAAAAAATAATCTTAATGGCCCATTGACCGTTTTCTGGAATATATGTCGGACAATTTATTTGCCATACTCCTCAGATTGTACCGCTTGAGCAACCCCAAATCAACCTGAAGTCCCGATCAAAAGAGCACGCAAGGAGAAAAAATGTATTTGTTATCATTAAAATCTGAAGGGTTGGCGCATCTCTCATATATTATTGGTAACGATTCAGAGATGATCGTTATTGATCCTAGATGCGACATTTCCGAATATTGCGAAATCGCTGCCCGCAAGAGAGTTGCAATTACACATGTTTTCGAAACGCACCGAAATGAAGATTATGTAGTAGGATCAATTCCTTTAGCACAAAGAACTGGAGCCAAAATCTGGCATGGCGAACAGTTGCCGTTCTTATACGGAAATGCAGTCAAAAACGGCCAAGTGTTTGAGTTTGATGAATTTAAGCTTGAGGTGATAAACACTCCAGGACATACCGATGAAAGTATTTCAATTGCGATTTATGATTCTGAATTCGGGGATGAAGCTGTTGGCGTTTTTACCGGAGATGCGCTGTTTGTCGGCGATGTCGGGCGCACCGATTTTTTCCCTGAACGTACTGAGGAAGTCGCAGCAAATTTATATGATAGCATCTTCAAAGGTTTATTGCCTTTAGGAGATCAAACGTTGATTTATCCGGCTCACGGCGCGGGCTCAGTGTGTGGTTCTGGAATGGCTTCTCGCGAGTTTTCGTCATTGGGCTATGAACGTAAATTCAATCCCAGGTTACAACTTTCCCGCGATGAATTTATTCGTGTAAAAACCCAAGAACATCATTATAAGCCTCCTTATTTTGCCCGTATGGAAAAATATAATCTTGAGGGAGCTCCAAGCATCGATAACAGCTTGCTACCGCCAATTTCAGCACAAGATGTTACTAAAGCATTAAAAAACGGAGCGCAATTGCTTGATGTCCGAACCCCTGAGGCCATTGCGGGATTGTTTATTCCGGGTTCTATCGCCATGCCATCTAAAATGATTCCTGCTTATGCCGGTTGGCTACTTGATTATGACAAAGACATCATTTTGATTAGTGATGGCGATACGCCGTTGGATGTTGCAGTCACAAATCTTTATCGCATCGGTTATGATCGGATAAAAGGCTATCTGCACGACGGGATTCATGGCTGGACAGCGGCTGGTAAAACCTTTGATAATATTCCAGGAGTATTCGTTGGCGATTTGATGAAAAGAGTTGAAAGTCAGGAACAATTAACCATTCTGGATGTTCGGCAAGTCGAAGAGTTTGAAGAGGGACATTTGCCGGGCGCGATGCATCTGTATCTTGGATACATTCCAGAACAATTGGATAAAGTGCCGCGCGACCAGCCGATAATTACTTTTTGTGGAAGTGGGCCTCGCTCTCTAGTCGCGGCCTCAATCCTGAAAAGAAACGGTTATAAATGCGTGGAAAACTGTTTTGGGGCCCTTGCCGCGTGCAAACAGCTTAATTGCAAAATAGTTTCATAAGGAGTTCCTATAATGAGCTCAAAACATAAGCAACAAATCGGTTGGCTGATTTTAGTAATACTGGGGTTATTTGCGGCATCATCTTCGGTTTTTGGTGAAGAATTATCGGAACAAATTATGGAAACCGAAGAAGCTGCGAGCTCGTGGTTTTTACGGGCCAGATGGTCGCCATATATTGCGGGAATAGGGATAGGGTTTTTATCATGGTTGACTTTTTTATTGTCCAACCATCCGTTGGGTTGTTCCACCGCTTATGTGAGAACCAGCGGTATGATCGAACAATCTTTCAAAGGAAAAGAAACCACCCAAAAACCTTATTATCGTGAATTTGCTCCAAAGATCGATTGGGAATGGATGCTGGTAGTCGGAGTAGTTATTGGCGCATTTATGGCGACGTTTAGTTCTGGAGATTTTAGTTGGACCTTGATTCCATCACGCTGGAGTATGGCATTTGGCGATGCGGCAATTCCAAGAATTATTGCAGCGTTGTTCGGTGGCGTACTAATTGGATTCGGTTCGCGTTGGACTCAGGGTTGCACCAGCGGACACGGAATTAGTGGAACTTTACAATTGGCGGTCAGCAGTTGGTTGGCAGTGGTTTGTTTTTTTATCGGTGGAATAATCACTGCAATGATTATTTTCAAAGTGCTAGCATAGAAGATAATAAAAATGTTTAACCAACTCCACAATAAACGTAGTTTACAGTTAGTCATGGGGTTGCTGATGGGAATTATTTTCGGATTTCTCCTACAGAAAGGCGGAGCCACTTCATACGATGTTATTATCGGTCAGCTATTGCTTTATGACTGGACGGTTTTCAAAATAATGATGAGTGCGGTTCTGGTCGGCATGGTCGGGATTTATTTTATGCATCAGAGAAATATGATTGAATTGCATATCAAATCCGGTTCCATCGGTTCGACCTTAATCGGAGGTTTGATTTTTGGAGCTGGATTTGCCATTTTGGGGTATTGTCCGGGAACTCTCGCTGGAGCTTGCGGTGATGGCGCTCTTGATGCCATTTTGGGTGGCATCCCCGGGGTCATTATTGGTAGTGGCATTTTTGCCACGCTTTATCCGGGAATAAAAAAACATTTTTTCTTTAAAGGTGAGTTTGGTAAGAAAACTTTTCCTGAGCTTTTCGGCATAAATCCGTGGCTGATTATTGTTCCGTTGTGCATTGTTATGCTAGTTATTTTTTTAATATTGGAAACGAATGGGCTGTAAAGTAATTACACAAATGTGAACTTTTCCGCACTATACTTGAGACTGTTATGATTATTGATTTTCACACACATTTTTATCCTGAAAATCTCGCCGAGCGTGCGGTTGAACTTTGCCAATCATTCGGCGTAACGCCGGCTTCAGACGGCACTCGTTCCGGATTAATTGTGGAACTCGACCGTGCTGGCATTGATTTAGCGGTGGGATTACCGCTGGCTAACAAACCGGAGAATGTATCTGCCATTAATCAGTGGGCACTTGAGCAACAAAGTGAACGAATTATTATGCTTGGTACCATTCATCCCCGAAGTAGCGAATCTGAAGAACAGATAAAATGGCTCCATGAAAATGGCTTTAGAGGTGTAAAATTACATCCGGAATACCAGCAATTTACTTTTGATGAACCAGACCTAGAACCACTTTGGCATAGTTTGATTAAATATAACATGTTTTTGTTGACCCATGCCGGAGCGGATATTGGTTTTGCACCGCCTTTCCATTCTAATCCTGAATCCTTGGCGGCGTTTCATCGGCGTTGGCCAGAGTTGACCTTAGTCCTAGCGCATTTTGGTTCATGGGGAATGTGGGAAGAAGTTAAAACGCATCTAATTGGATTACCAGTCTATTTAGATACCAGTTTTCTCGATGGGTATGTTGCAGACGAACAGATTGTTGAAATGATACGTTCGCATGGCATTGATTGGGTTTTATTTGGTTCGGACAGTCCGTGGCGCGATCAGTCGCGTGATGTCAACTTTATCAATCGCTTACCGTTAACAAGTGAAGAGAAAAGTAAAATTTTTTCTTTAAATGCGGCTAAATTGCTTGGAAATAAATAGTGAATAGGATATCTTATCAATCTTTTTTTATGACTTATTATCGGAATTTAATTTATGATTCTGACTTGAAAAAAGAGACTTCACTGCTAATTTTGATATGCTATAGTGTCGATTTACACATTAATTTTTTGGGGCGTTACAATTGAGAGATATTAAATTTACTATTGAGTTACTAGCTGACTACGGCATAATCAACCAAGAACAGGTTGACGAGGCTCAACGCCGTTCTGATGAGAGCGATGGCGCAATGGATATAATTGATGCTTTGGTTTTAATGGGTGTCACTTCTGAAACCGACATTCAAAACATGTTAGCCCAACAATTTGGCCTTGAAGTAATGGACTTAAGCGCATACCAAGTGCCGCCGGAAGTCGTAGAGTCTTTACCTCGCGATGTCGTGCTTTCATACGGTGTAGTTCCAGTCATGAAAAATGACAATGTCCTGACTATCGCTATGAGTGACCCAACGAACATGGAGGCTGTTGACTCCATTCGTTATCTTCTCGGATGCGATGTTGAGGCTGTAATTGCAAAAGAGGAACAGATTAATGATATCATTAATAAGCATTACAATACTATTAACGATTCAGTTTCAGAGGTTTTAGCCCAATACCAAGAAGAAAAAAGTTTATTTGACGTTGGTGGTATTGGGGATATCGAAGAGACTTCTGCCGATGACTCACCAATCATTAAATTGGTCTCTTTGGTTATTATGGAAGCATTTAAATTGCGCGCCAGTGATATTCACTGGGAGCCGCTGGAGAACCGTTACCGCATCAGGTGCCGAGTTGACGGAGTTTTACAGGAAATGGATTCTCCACCCAAATATATTCAAAGCAATCTCACTAGTCGTATTAAAATTATGTCTAGGATGAATATTGCGGAGAAACGGATTCCTCAAGACGGACGTATTCAAATCCGGGTGATGGATAAAGATGTTGACCTCCGTGTATCTAGTATTCCCACGACCAATGGCGAAAGCATTGTCATGCGTATTTTAGATAAATCAAGCATTCAGCTCGAGATTTCGCAGCTAGGATTTTATCCAGATGATACAAAAATAATCGAGCGTATTCTTGGTTTGCCGGATGGAATATTTTTGGTGACCGGTCCGACTGGTTCAGGAAAAACCACTTCGCTCTATGCTTTTTTGAATACCATTAACACGCCTCAACGTAAAATCATTACTGCCGAAGATCCCATTGAGTATCAGCTCTCAGGAATTAACCAGGTTCAGGTAGATCGGCATGTTAACTTAACATTTGCGGCAGCTTTACGTTCCATGCTTCGCCAAGCACCAAATATAATAATGGTTGGAGAAATTCGTGACTTGGAAACTGCTGAAATTTCTATAAATGCAGCTTTAACCGGTCACTTAGTGTTCAGTACTCTCCACACCAATGACGCGCCTGGTGCGGTTTCCCGTATGGTTGATATGGGGGTAAAATGTTTTATGATTGCGTCATCTTTGCGTGCGGTAATGGCGCAACGCTTAGTGCGCCGTCTCTGTAAGTTTTGCAAAGAGGATTATACTCTAAATGAACGTGAACTTCGCTTGCTCGGTTTGACCGCCGAATATGCCGAAACCCGAACCTATTATAAAGGAACAGGTTGTCCTGCTTGTACGCGAGGTTATAAAGGACGAATGGGAGTATACGAGATATTAAATATTAACGCGGAAATTACTGAAATGATTTTTCAAAATCAACCATCGAGCGTTTTGCGCGAAGCTGGGCGCAGAAATGGCATGCATGGGCTCCGTGAAGATGCCCTGCGCAAAGCAGAAGATGGGTCGACCTCCATTGAGGAAGTGATCCGAGTGACCATGATAGAGGAAGAACAAACATGACCGATCAAGAAGCCCAATCACTTAAAGATATATTTCTTTCTGAAGGAATCTGTACTGCAGAACAGATTCTTGAAATGGAGGAGGAATGTGTACGCTCGGGAAAGCCTTTCTCTGATGTAGTAATTAATTATGGTCTCACGACCGAAGAACAAATTCTTCGATTGACTGCTGAGAACCTCGGAACAGAGGTAGTGGATATTCGTTATGTCGAAATCCCTTCTAATGTGTTGAAATTAATCGACCCTGAAATGGCGCGTGCGCACGGGATTATCCCATTGTCATTCGATAATGGCACTCTGACCGTCACTTATAAAAATCCTTTTGATTATCATATCTTGGAAGAGATTCGATTCATTACAGGAGTGGATGTTAATGTTCAAGTAGCTTCTGAATCACAAATTGACGACGCTATTGAAAAATTCTACCCGATGTCTATTGGTACTGTGCATGATATGTTGTTAGAATTTGTCAGCAGAGAGGCTGGCATGAAGCTTGAAACTGACAGCGACCTAGAGGCGGCAGCTAACGAAACTCCTGTGATACGTTTTGTTGAGGTCATTTTAACCCAGGGCGTTAAGGATAAAGCAGCTGACATTCACTTTGAACCTTTTGAACACGATTTCCGGATTCGTTACCGTGTTGATGGTTCAATGCGTGAAATGCCTACGCCGCCCAAAAGTATGGCCGTACCAGTGATCAGCCGTATTAAAATTCTAAGTAATTTGAACATTGCCGAACGGCGACGTCCACAAGATGGTCGTATCCAGATGAAGGTGCTGGGTAAACGGGTTGATTTGCGTGTATCATGCTTACCAACTTCCTGGGGCGAATCAACTGTACTTCGTATTCTAGACCAAAGCGTGGTTAATCTTGATCTTGAGGTGCTGGGTATAGGCAAAGACGTATTGGAACAGATCCGTGACTTAATTCAGTTACCGAACGGCATTATGATTGTAGCCGGGCCGACTGGTTCTGGGAAAACTACCACACTTTATTCATGTTTAAAAGAAGTAAATCTTATTAGTGACAAAATTCTTACTGCTGAAGACCCCGTTGAGTATGACATCGAAGGGATCATTCAACTACCGATCAACGATGCTTTCGGCATGAATTTCCTGCGCGCATTACGAGCTTTCCTTCGTCAAGACCCCGACCGTATTATGATCGGAGAGATCCGTGACTTTGAAACCGCACAGATGGCGGTACAGGCCTCGCTAACCGGTCACTTTGTATTCTCTACACTTCACACCAACGATGCGGCAGGAAGTGTGACGCGTCTCCTTGACATGGGAATACAGCCGTTTTTAGTCTGCTCATCTTTGGTGGCAGTGCTGAGCCAACGTCTGATTCGACGCATTTGCAAGAATTGTCGCACACCATACGAGCCAACTGATGAAGAGCTCCAACGCTTGCAGATAACTCGAGAAGCACTTGATGGTAGAAAGTTTTACTATGGAAAGGGATGTGTGATTTGTAATAACTCTGGATACAAAGGGCGTAAGGCGATCTGTGAGTTACTAACAATATCTGGTAGTGTTTCGGATTTGATTGGTAAAAGTGCTCCGACGTCAGTAATTGCCAAGAAGGCAGTTGAAGAAGGTATGCGCGATATCCGTACTGACGGTGTGAATGCAATTTTGAGCGGCGAGTCATCAGTGGAAGAAGTTGTAAAATACGTATTAACATAGAATTTTGAGGTAAAATAATGGTTGAAATGAGCGAATTAATGGCACTGACGGTTGAACTCGGAATCAGTGACCTTCATATTGAGGTTGGCATGCCGCCATGTGTACGACTGCACGGAGACTTACAGCCACTAGACACTGATGTTCTAGTGCCAGAAGACACTGAGCGTCTGGTGAAATCAATTTCATCAGATGAACAATTCCAACAAATACAGGAGGTTGGTACAGTTGACTTCGGGTTTAGTTTTGGTGACTTGGCACGTTTTCGTGTTAGTGCATTCAAACAAAAGGGGTTCTACGGCACTGTATTACGTCAAATTCCGAATACCCTGCTGACGATGGAACAGATTGGTCTGCCGCTTTCGATTAAAGATTTACTGTATCGCCCACGTGGGTTAGTTTTGGTGACCGGCCCGACCGGATCAGGGAAATCCACCACGCTTGCATCAATGCTTAATATTATCAACGAAGAGCGCGCCTGCCACATCATCACTGTCGAAGACCCGATAGAATTTTATCACGAACACAAACGTAGCGTGGTTATTCAGAGAGAAATCGGCTCCGATGTGCCAAGCTTTGCTGAAGCTTTGCGCCGTTCTTTGCGTCAGGACCCGGATGTTATTCTAGTTGGTGAAATGCGTGACATAGAAACGATGGAGGCTGCAGTTACCGCAGCAGAAACTGGTCACTTGGTATTCGGCACGCTTCACACTACCGGTGCAGCACGTACAGTTGACCGGATTGTTGACGCGTTTCCGACTAGCCAGCAAGAACAGATAAGAACCCAGTTGGCATCATCTTTGGTTGCGGTTATTTCTCAGGAATTATTGCCACGTTGTGATAAACCAGGTCGTGTTGCCGCATTTGAAATCATGATTACTACTTCTTCAATTCAGGCATTGATTCGCGACAATAAGACATTCCGTATAAGTTCAGAACTCCAAACTGGGGCAAAGTATGGCATGAGCACACTGGATTCACACCTATTGAAACTTTATCTAGACAACAAAATAGCCTATACTGAAATGATTACAAAAGCGCAGGATGCGGATAGTCTTGCTGAAAAAGTAAAATCAATGCAATAATCAACTTTAAAATTTAACTCGGGAGAGCTAAAATGCCTAAATATTATTATGTCGCAATCGATGGAAAAACTGGCGAAGAACGCAAAGGTAAAATTGATGCAGCTAGCGAAGAGGTAGCGATTGGAGATTTGAAGAAACAAAACCTTCACCCCACCTCAATAAAACCAGTAGTCAAACCTTCCAAAGCTAAAAGTAGCAAGGGCGGTAAGGGGGGCAAAGGCGGCGGAATAAATTTGAATATTTCGCTTGGTCCGACGGTAATCAAACGCAAAGAATTAACTACGATCACGCGTCAGTTGGCGATTTTGCTTGATGCCGGACTTCCGTTAATTCGGTCGTTGCGTACCCTTGAACGCCAAACTAAAAACCCAACGGCCAAAACAATTTTGTGCAAGACTGCCGATTCTGTAGAGGGCGGTTCCACTTTTTCCGAAGCACTAGCGCAAAGTCCAAAAACTTTTGACAAACTGTATTTAAATATGGTTCGTGCTGGTGAAGCAGCCGGAGCAATGGAGAGTATTCTTGACCGCCTTGCGATTTTTATGGAAAAGTCCGCTCGTATCGCTGGAAAAGTAAAGTCGGCAATGATTTATCCATTAGTCGTTATGGTAGTGGCAATCGGTATCACCTCCGGTTTGATGATTTTTATTGTTCCTAACTTTGCAAAGGTGTTCGATGACCTGCTCGAGGGTGAACCACTTCCGGCATTGACCCAGTCGGTCATGTGGCTTAGTGCTCTTATGCGAGAACGTATTTATCTCATATTTATTGCGATAGCGGTACTAATTATCGCTTACAAATTGATCAAGAAAACCAATCCAGGTAAATATGCTTTTGACTGGATCACCTACAATATGCCGTTATTCGGGCCGATCGTGTCGAAAACCGCGATTTCACGTTTTTCTCAGACTTTCGGAACGTTGCTCTCAGCCGGGGTTCCAGTATTGAACGCCTTGAACATCGTTCGCGAAACTTCTGGTAACTTTGTTGTCGCGTCTGCTGTTCAGAAGGTTCATGACGCGGTAAAAGAGGGTGAAGGAGTTGCTAAACCACTTTCCGCAACTGGGATTTTTCCGGAAATGGTTATTAGTATGATTGAAGTGGGTGAAGAAACTGGTAAACTTCCAGATATGTTAGTGAAAGTTTCTGATACTTATGAAGAGGAAGTCGACAACGCGGTTGGCGCGTTGACTTCGATGATTGAACCTTTAATGATTGTCGGACTGGCCGTAATCGTCGGTGGAATTGTTATCGCGATGTTTATGCCGATGATCAAAATTATTGATAAATTGGGTTAATAGAAATGGACAACAGTAATTTGTACGCAGTGGTTATGGCTGGTGGGCGCGGTGAACGATTCTGGCCTCAAAGCAGAGCATCACGCCCCAAGCAATTGCTCCGCTTAATTGGGAATTTGACATTAATTGAACAAACAGTGGAACGCTTGAGTCCACTAGTCAAAAATGAGAATATTTTGGTGCTTACCAATGCCGATTATGTCGCTCCAATGCGCGCACTGTTAAGCCAGATTCCTCCTCAAAATATTATTGGCGAACCGTTTGGCAGGGATACTGGCCCATGCGTTGCAGCTGCGGCTGGTTTAGTGCGCAGTCTATCTGGCGGTGACGAAAATTCTGTGATGATTATGTTGCCCAGCGATCATGTTATCCACGATAGTGCTGCGATGCGCCAAGTACTTGAAGATTCAGCAGACGCCGTAATAAAGAATGGAAAAATTGCGACTATCGGAATAAAACCAGCATATGCAAGCTCTGGTTACGGCTATATTAAATGTGGAGAAAAACTAGACCTTGAGTCAAAGACAGTATTTCACCAAAGTCTAGGATTTACAGAAAAGCCAAGTACTGAAGAGGCCGAAGCTATGATCGCGGAAGGAAACTACAAATGGAATGGTGGAATATTTATTTGGTCACTTAAAACCATCACGGCTGCATTTAAAAGTTTTGCTCCTGAACTCGGAGTAATTGCCGATGAGGTCGCGAAAGGTAATGATGAGGGACGCTTTATTGAGGCAATGACAGAACAATATGAAAAATGCTTAAAAACTTCTATTGATTACGCGGTGATGGAAAAATTACCGCCAGAACAGGTCATTGTCGCCGAATCAACTTTCGACTGGGATGACGTTGGTAGCTGGAATGCACTGAAAAATCAGATAAAACCTGATAAAAATAATAATGTCGTGCGTGGACTTTTCGAAGGGGTTGATGTTCGTGATTCAATTATTGTAAGCGATTCAAGGCATCTGATCACTGCAGTCGATGTTAGTGATTTAATCATCGTTCATACTGATGATGCCACGCTAATTTGCCACTCCAAATCAGCTCAACGTATTAAAGAGTTAGTTGCCAAAATGTCTCAAGATCCAGCGTTGACTAAATTTCTTTAATGAACCGGCAAATAATTAACTTTATAGCTTGCTTGATAGATTGTACATTGATCTTTGCCATGGTGGAGAAATATAACTTCCCCGAATGTAAGAAATCGGCAGAACTTCAACTACATTAAATTAGTCATTAATTCGCGCGCGCATTATGCGCGCGTGAATTGAAGAAGATAGTTACAAAGAATTTTATAAGGTTTTTAGTTATGTTATTTGTTTTCAACATTGGCAATACTCACGCCCAATATACGATCTTCGATGGTAAGCGATTTCAGCCGGTCGAACAATGTGCAACCGCTGATTTTAGCACCAAATTATTTCCACGCGAAATGCCAATCGCCGGTGCCTCAGTTGCGCCTTTTATGACTGAAAAATTATCCGGGTACAATATTTTTTGGGTTAACTCCACCGTTAAATCGAACCTTGACTTCTCCTTGACCGAACATGCCACTATCGGGGCAGATCGCCTCGCTAATCTGTTTCGACTTGAAGAGATTAACTGCTTGCCTGCTGTTTGTTTTGACTTTGGCACCGCAATCACCATGGAAGTTATCGATGCTGAGCGGCGATTTCGTGGTGGAGCTATCGCTCCCGGACGCATGCTACTTCGCCGTGTGCTCAATGACTATACAGGGCAGTTGCCGTTGATTGAGCTATTTCCGACGCCGCCAGAGGCTTTTGGTTGTAACACCCTTGATTCGATACGTCTTGGCGTCGATGGCGGCGCAATTAGCCTCGTTCGGGGTTTAATGGATAAAGCCAATGCAAGGTTTGTCGGACAACAGGTTGCATTTTATGGAGTCGGCGGAGATGCGCCATTCTTCATTGACGCTATTTCAGAATTAAAGACTGGCGGGGCTGATTTTACTTTGCAAGGGGTTCGCAGGGCTTGGGAACTCAATCATGCGCGTTAAAATCAATGGCGTCTTATCTGAAGATGAATTAGAGATCATCATCCGTAGTGATGCAGATCAAGTCGGTATCTTTGTTGGCCAATGTTACGCATCGCCTTTTTTTATCTTGCCAAGTACGGCCGCGCGTTTAGTGCGTTTGTTGCCTCCAGGCATTGCCCCGGTCATGGACACGCATATGACTGACCATGATGAAATCTCAAACCTAATGGAACGTTCAGGCATTTATACAGTTCAATTGCACTGCTGGGAAACCTCCGAAGTGATTAAATTACGCGACCAGTTGCCACATTACGCCAAAGTTATTCTGAATTGTTTTCCGATGTCACCCAACTTTAAAGCAAATCAGTTTGAGATTTCTGGACGCTTCGCAGACGCTGTTTCAATGGATTGTTCTAATCTTGAACCCGGCAATAATAGTACAAGGCGTGATTTGCCTGATTGGGACACTATTGCCAAGGTTGTTCCTTCATTCAAAGGGCCATGGTGGTTTAATAATATCCCAGATGCAGAAACCTCAAAAATCATAAAGAAATTCAACTTGTTTGGCATTGAGGCGGGTATTTCGCTTAGGAAGAATGGCTTATTGAATGAAGAGCTATGCCGTGAATTCGTCTTATCTGCCAAAGGGGTTTTAAACAAAAACTGAGACAAGGGTTGGCATAAAGATATCGGCAAGAGGCCTGGGAATAGCGGCGTTATTTTTTAACTGCCTCTAAGCTCTTGCAGTAGATCAATGAATTTTTCACGAATGCCTTGCAGTTGTTCAATTATTTCGTATAACTGCGGTTCAAGCACACGTCTGGTTTGAATTGTAGCGCGTATGATTCCGATCAATGAATTTAACTCGGAAAGCACTCTTTTGAGCAAACTGATTTTCAATCCTTGCATTTTAGCATCAGAATTTAAGATGTCTATCATACGAGAAGCTATCTTGCCCAAAAGACAGGTCGCCGCCATCCCTTTCTTGAACTCTTCGCCAGTTAGCGAAGACGCTAGAATAGAGTTCCATTGTTTGGAGATAATTATGATTTGATCATAAAGTTCAGCACCTTTTTTGTGTCTCCACTCGCCACTGAAGAAATCATCTTCGTCATCGTCATCATCGTCGTCACTAAAATAAAAAAAGATATCTTGGTTCTGTGATGGCACCAGATCAGGCATGCCCGACATTTTTTTCATGATGTAATCCTCTTCGCCGGGCAGGTCAATACAGCACGGCAATTCTTGGAAATAGCATTTGATCCGCTTTTCATCGAGGCGGATTTCATGTTCCCAACGGAATTCATTCCAGTCATTACGATTGTGCCGGTTTGACGCCATTTTATTCTTTTTTTTCTCCTTTTAGAGCTTTCTTCTTTTTCTTCGCTACATCGCCCCATAAGCTTTCAAATTGAAATCTGGCCCGGAATTCGGGGGTCATGACGTGCACTAACACTGCTCCGCCACAATCAAGCAACACCCATTCACTTTCTGATGTTCCTTCCTGTTTACATTTAACTTTTAGTTTATCAAATAGGGTCTTTTCTACAGCGTTCACCACTGCGCTGATATGTGGAGCGGAATTAGCAGTCGCCAAAACAAAATAATCAGCAATTGACGATACTTCACTGACTTGCATAATCATAATGTCTTCGGCTGATTTCCCTTCGGCTGCGGCAACACAGATATCGGCAATCTCTTTCTGCTTCGCAAGTTTTGTCATAATTTTAATTTCCTATATAAATTGTGCTCTAATATATATTCATAAACAGTTTTTTCCATCATTAAACCAGCATTTTCCCCTTTGCTGATTTTTGAACGAATTTCAGTTGATGAAACCTCATTGAACGGCAGGTTGCAAATAGCGTCAACCAATTTCGAAGCCTTGGAAGCTGGCCAATGATCTTTCAAGGTATTGATATCAACCTCAAAGCCTTCGCGAGGATACGCGATAATCTCTCGGCCTTTTACTAAATCTTCACTGCAATACCAAGAATGAAGCGTTGACAAACTATCCGCTCCAATCATCAGCTGAATCTGGTCGTTTGGAAATTCACGATCCAGCTCTTTAAGAATTTTAACTGTATATGATGGGATGAACTTCAGGCGTTCCTCGATGTTTGAAATCGCAAACCCGTCGACGCCATCGACCGCAAGTTTTAACATTGCCATGCGATGAAAAAATGGCGTGACTGGCGATTCTCCTTTGTGCGGTGGAGACCAAGATGGCACAAATAGCGCCAAGTCTGTTAAATTGTTTTCCAACACGCGACGCGCTATTTCACTATGCCCCAGATGGGGCGGATCAAAGGTTCCACCAAAAAAAGCTATCCTCATTCAAAACTCCTGTTTGTCTTACAGGGTAGTTTAAGCTATATTCGTCACAAAGGCAAACTAAAAAATGAAAATATCAAACCAATACTTTAATTGTTTCCCCATATTCTCAGTCGCCAAAAGTGTCGTGACGCAACTAAAAGATGCTGGCTTTAAGGCTTTTTTTGTCGGCGGCGCAGTCAGAGATATGTTGTTAGGGAAACCCCCGAAAGATATTGACATCGCCACTAACGCGACTCCAGAACAAACTGTTGCGTTATTTAAGCGTTGTCATCAAGTCGGTGCCTCTTTTGGTGTAATCGTGGTTACGGTCAAAGATTTCAATTTTGAAATCGCGACATTCCGTGAAGAACGCGAATACGCCGATGGGCGTCATCCGCAAATCATCACCTACACTGGCGATCCATATCTAGACGCGGCACGACGTGATTTTACGATTAATGCAATGTTTTACGATCCAGACACTACTGAGATTTTAGATTTCTTCAACGGTAGAGCTGATCTTGAAAACGGCATTCTGCGTTGTGTTGGCGATTCCATGACGCGTTTTAATGAGGATCACCTAAGAATGCTGCGGGCTGTACGCTTTGCCACGCGGTTTAACTTTCGCATTGATCCACCGATGTGCGATGCTGTTATACAATTAAAAGATAAAATTACTAAGATTTCGGCGGAACGTATTCGCGATGAGTTGAACGCAATGCTGACCGGGCCCCGACCATCAACGGCGATCCGATTGCTTGAACAACTTGGCTTGCTACAATTGATTCTCCCAGAAGTATCAGCTCTTCGCGGAGTTGAGCAACCGCCACAGTATCATCCAGAGGGGGATGTTTTTACTCATACTATGCTGATGTTAGACCACATGAAATACCCCAGTGTCGCATTGGCTTGGAGTGTATTGTTGCATGATATCGGCAAACCTCGAATGTATAGTGTCGGGCCTGATAATATCATTCATTTTTACAAGCATGAAAGCGCTGGAGCACGTATTGCAGAGAAAATTATGCAACGTTTTAAATTCTCGATCGCAACCACTGAGGCCGTCATTCACGCTGTCAAAAACCACATGCGTATTTCATCAGCACATTTAATGCGCAAATCTAAACTTGCGCGTTTAATGGCGCATCCAAATTTTAAAGCCGAATTGGAACTTCATCGTCTTGATTCCCAGTGCAGTAACAAACAGATGAATAACTATCTTTTTCTGCTAGACAAAGTCGCGGAGCGAGGTGGTTCAATCGAGTTGCCGCCGCCATTATTAAACGGCCATGACTTGATCGCTATTGGTTTCAAACCTGGCCCTAAAATTGGGAAAACGTTGCACAAAATCGAAGACTTGCGCCTGGAAGGAAAAATCTCAGACCGTCAAACGGCCCTGGATGTAGCACAAAAGCTTCGGCGAAAAAACTGAAAAACGATTTGCAATTACTATTCGCTACGATAGATTATATATCTTTTACTAAGACGGGCTCTTAGCTCAGTTGGTTAGAGCAGGTGACTCATAATCCCCTGGTCGCTGGTTCAAGTCCAGCAGGGCCCACCATTTTTCTCCCACCACAATTACCGACCGTTGTGAGCTACCCAAAAACTCCCGCTGTTTTCTGGATTTTATTGAGTGTTTTTAGAGTTGGTATCTCATATAAATATCATTCTTAATTCGCGCGCGCATTATGCGCGCGCAAATTAGGGATCAGAGTTACAGTTATTTTACCCCATCAAACTTTTAGCTTAGTACCCGAAATCCCAGCATCGCATGATTCATAGGACGCGGACGAATTTCTATTCCATTGTGGGCTAGAAAATGTGTCTTGGCTCCCCAACTCTCCTATGTACAGCTTATTTTTTGACAACTTTTAATACGTTGGAATTGAAGTCAATTTATAAATGTCACGGTATTTTTCAGCGCCGTACGAAAGAGTGAAATTTCTGCCGTCTGATTCATATTTGAGCGGTTCCCCCGAAGATGGACATGACGGAATGCTGTCAAGGTATTCCGGGATTAACCCTTCAAGTTTGTCTGGATATGCGCCGTGCTCAACGCGATAAAGTTTTAGCGCCAAAGCAGTGGTGCCCACCACAATAGTTGTTCTTGATTTCAAGGCGGGAAGTCTATAGTTTTGAGTAGTGTTGTTTAGTGGTTGTTCACTGTCACCGAAAACCTCTTGTTTTTCCATCTTTTTGAGTTTTTGCTGGATGGCTATTGAATTTAAAAGACCTTTGGCGGCTCTAATTATTGCCGATGGCATGACCAGACAGGCAGTATAACTTTTCGGTTTTATATCAAGATGCGCGTAAATATCGTTGGATAACATGTATAGGAAATATCCGGCTTCATGCGGTAAATAGATTCTGCGTGATTTCATAAACTCTAACGCTTCGCGATAGACGGGCGCATATTTTTTGTCATTCGGCCCAACTTGCACCATTGCAGTATACCAGACCGAACGACAGGCAATGCGGACCAGTTCAACAATAATAAACGGAGAGTCGTTCAATAATTCTGCATCAATCCAGATTACCTTCATAAGTTCTGGTAAAATTTTATCAGGCTGATTGGTTTCTTTATATAGCGCTGCTTTGCCTGCGTGAGTTCGAACATACGAACGTATATCGTTCAAAATGGGAGCGAGAAGGATATTCTTGTTTTTAGCCTGAGCGTAGTACTCCAATAATTTTTCACGCGAACGGTAGAACTCATCAAAATCAGCTGAATTAAAGTGTTTTAAGGTGTATTCGCGTTTGGCTTGTGAAATTAGGCGTTTACGATGATTTTTTGAACTGTTTTTTGTCCAGTGGTAAGCACTTTTATAAGGCATTTCAAAATTCTTATGTTCTTTTATAAAGCGGGCAATGTTATCTTTTTCAGCTTGTGCTTCTTCTGGTAATTTATAGGTCCAATAGTGGGGAATTACCCCGTTTTTGTGTGCTTGATTTAGCGCATAGCGTCCATAGAAATATGCTGTTGTGAACGCAAGCAACCAGATTGTGGCATAGATGCCGGCAAAAAGAGCTATTTGTACCGACAAGGTTTTCCAGCCTTGGCGTTTGCTTCGGAAGCTGAATATTGTCCATGCAGTAAGAATAGTGGCAGTTAATATTATTGTGGCAGGGATTGAAATAAGCGCTGAAACGTTGTTTAAATATCGTTGTGAAAATTGGATGAAAGTAGATAGTCCATAAAACCCCCATATCGGGCAAAAATAAATTATTATTCCGGCGAAGATGGTTCCGCTGACCGCGACATAGATGTTGTTCGTATTTTTTCGGCAGTTAAAGGCTGCGATATAAATGGAAAATGCAATCAGTATAAAGACGGCAATAAAAAGGCTGAGAATTCCCGGAGCTGTAATCAGATTAGAAACAAAGGCTCCTTCACTGAGATCAGAATAATCAGAACGCTGTTGTAGGTATGATACGCAGGATTTTTCAAGCGTATCCATCTTAAACACTGCTAGAAAGATCAACGGTAGCGCGCTCAACATCACAATTTTTACTCCTACGAAAAAACGTTTTAGCGTTTTACCGGCCGTCAAGCCCGCGATTACGGCTCCGCCAAACATAAATCCAAGACAAATTATTAGTAACATGTTGTTTTCCTTTTTTTATTAATGTTGTATTGCCTGAATAATCTCAATGAGAATATTTAATACGTTGGATTTGAAGTTAGTTTGTAAATGTTACGGTGTTTTTCAGCGCCGTATGAAAGAGTGAAACTTCTGCCGTCTGATTCATATTTGAGCAATTTTCCTGAGAATGGACATAACGGAATGCTGTCAAGATATTTTGGAACGAGCCGTTCAAGTTTATTTGGGTACGGACCATTTTCAACGCGATAAAGCTTCAGCGCCAAAGCAGTCGTGCCCATAACAATAGACGATTTTGACTTCAAGGCGGCGGCCCGATAGTATTTTGGCGTAGTGTTGTCTGGTTGCTGCTCGTCGTTCTCGAAAACTTCTTGTTTCTTCATTCTTTTGAGTTCTTTTCTGATGGACAATGAATTTAAAAGACCTTTGGCGACTGTGACTGTTGTCGGTGGTATAACGAGACATGCGACATATTTCCCCAGCTTTTTCTGAAAAGGGATGTGAATATCATTGATAAGCATGTTTAAGAAATATCCTGCTTCATGCGGTAAGTTAACCTTGCGCGATTTCATGAAATCTAATGCTTCGCGATAAACTGGCGCATATTTTTTGTCATTCGGCCCAACCTGCACCATTGCATTGTACCAGATGGCACGGCAGGTAATGCGGATCATTTCAACAATAAGAAATGGGGAATCGTTCAATAAATCTGCATCGATCCAAGTCGTTTTCATTAGTTCCGGTAAAATTTTTTCAGGCTGATTGGTTTCTTTATACATCGCGGCTACTCCTGCATGAATTCTGACGCATGCACGTATATCATTCAAAAGGTAAAAGAGAAGGGTGTTTTTATTTCCAACTTGAGCGTAGTATTCCAATAACTTTTCACGTGAACGGTAGTATCCAGCAAAGTCAGCTGAATCAAAATATTTCAAAGTATATTCACGTTTAGCTTGTGTAATTGGTTTTCCATAATCACTGCTTGAACCATCTTTTGTCCAGCTGTAAATACTTGAATATGGCAATTCGAAATCTCGATGTTTTTTTAGAAATCGGCCTACATTATTTTTTTCGGCTTGTGCTTTTTTTGATGATTCGTATATTGAATGGTTGGCAGTTACTCCGTTTTTGTGTGCCAGACTTACAGCGTAGCGTCCATAGAAATGTGCTGTTGTGAACGCGAGCAACCAGATCACGGCATAGATTCCGGCAAAAAGGCTTATTGGGATTGACAAGATTTTCCAACCTTGGCGTTTACTTCGAAAACTGAATATTGTCCATGCCGCAAGAATAGCGACCGTCAATATTATTGTGGTAATAACAGTAGTAGCGGTTGGAAATTTATCGGAATATCTCTGTAAAAGTTGGATAAAAGTAGATAACCCATAAAATCCCCATACCGTGCAGAAATAAATCACCACTCCGGCGAGGATGGTTCCTCCGATTGCCGCATAAATGTTGTTCGCGTTTTTTCGGCAGTTAAAGGCTGCGATATAAACGAAAAGTGTAAACAGTATAAAGGCGATAACTAAAAACCATACAAAATAACTAGGTATTTTTGGAGCCGTAATCAAACCGGGAATAAAGGTTCCTACGCTGTTAATAGAATTTGCGTAATTTTGTTGTAGGTATGATATGCAGGCATCTTTGAGCATATCCATCTTAAACACTGCTAGAAAGATCAACGGTAGCGCGCTCAACAAGGTAATTTCTGCTCCAATGAAAAAACGCTTTAACGTTTTTCCGACCGTCAAGCCCGCGATTACGGCTCCGCCAAACATAAATCCAAGACAAATTATTAGTAACATGTTGTTTTCCTTTTTTTATTAATGCTGTATTGCTTCAACGGCAGTATGAATTTGTTGTTTTTGAGATAACTTCACTGGTTTTAGGATGAGTGTTTTACCAGCTTTCCATTGGCCAGTGCGGATCAGTTCAATCAGCGAATCGGTATCATTTAAAACCAAGTCGCCTTCTAGTTTTATTTTTGGATTGAGAGGTTCCCATTTAGGTTTTGAGCCGGTACCTTTATTATCCATAAAATTGATCACTGTAAGCTTATAACCTGATTCTTCGGGCGTCAGCTCAATAGCGTGGAACACCGGAACGACTAGCCACAGATCGTTTAAATAACCGGTATTTTGGGTGAATTGTTCTAAATCAGAAGTGACGATCAAGAATAATGTGTCGCCGATTTTTTGTACCACGCCCATAAATGGAGGATAGCTACGGATTATACCATCAGTGTCTTTCTTTTGCAGGATAATTGATAAAAACTCGATCTCTTCGGTGGATTTAGAGTTTTTAGTCACGACTGCAGGCATTATCGTGTCACCATCTTGCAATTGCCATTCGCCGATCAGCGCGCGCGTGGCTTCGGTAGAATATAGTTCTTCCTTAATCGGTGGATGAAGCATTTTTGTAACACCACAGCCACTCAAAACTATTAACCCTAGCGCCATTAGCAGTAATACAATATTATTGCGATAACTTACTTTGTTACGGTTTCTGAAGCGATGGGAATTGCTTTTTGTTAACATGGCATCGTCTCCTAATGGCTGTTTTTTTGTGAAATCATAAAAATAAAAATGGCATACTTTATCAACTTTATAATTACCAAAGATAACTATAATGCCGTCACCGTGATTTTCTATGAAATTTACAACTTTCCGATTGTCTCTAAATTATTAGAGATTCTTAGGCTGTAAAAATCTGCCAAAGTGGTTATATTAACGATGTATTTAATCTGTGATATCTAATTTTCTCCAAGGAATGATTATGTCGGCAAAATCTAAAACCACTTCCCGTAATAAAAATAAAACTACTACTGGGAAAAAAATCTTTAAGCTGATATTAGCGATGTTGTTACTTTCTGCCTTGCTTGGTAGTGGTACCGCGTTAATCGCATGGTTGGGACGGACTTTATTCTCAGCTAATCCACATTTCATTCTCCACGGCGTCGACACTAACAGTATTGGCTATTGGAACGGACGCAACCGTGAAGTCGAAGCTGTACTCGGACTTAAGTTGAATGAAGATAATTTATTCGCGCTTGACCTCAGAAAAATTAAAAAGCAACTAATTGCAATTCCAAATATCAAAGATGCTTCAGTTGAGCGCATTTTGCCTGATATTATTCGTTTACAGCTGGAAGAGCGTATTCCGCGCGCTGAAATTGCTGGCACTAACTTTGTGATCGATAACTCTACGGTTATCATTCCGCGATCGTATTTTCAAGGGCGTTTTCCGATTATTGCTGGCCTTGACCGTAATTTTAAATTAATCCCAGGTAAAGATATTCCTGAACTTCAGCCAGTAATTGATTTAATTATGACTAGAGTAAAGTATTTTCCAGAATTTGAACTGAATGAAGTGTGGATTTCTCATTCTAATCGGATTCTATTTACCACTACTTATAAAAATTCTCAGTATAAAGTCTATTTTCCACGTAAACAAGACTTTAGCCATTCTTTCATGCAATTGCGTGAAGGTATAGAGACCAATATTCGCAACCGTATAAAAGCGGTTTCCTACGATTTGACCAATAAAGCCCGGATTATCAGTCGTTGACCATATCAATGACGTCACGATAAAAATGATATTAGCCGGCTCTTGACACTACCATTTTATTTAATAAGAAAGGTTTAAATTTGCAAAGGTACGGTTTAGGATGCATTTTAATTGGCTATAACAATTGGAGTTTAAGATGACTTTTGATGAACTGAAAGAGATATCAGACATAGCGAAAGAGCGCCTGACACGTTTGCGCGATTTCCTTAAAATTGATGATAAAATTGAAGAGCGTAAAAAACTTGAGACGGTGATGTCTCAGCCTGGATTTTGGGACAGTCGCGAAAAATCGCAAGCGACAGTAGGAGCGTTAAGCGCGTGTAAAAGTGTTATTGAACCGTTTCGAGATGTTGAAGCGGAATATGGCGATTTTGAAGTATTATTAGAGTTGGCAGAAGAGGATGAATCGATTCTCGACGAAGCCGATGGCGCATGGAAAAAACTCAGCGCACACCTTGATGATCTTGAATTGATCAGCTTTCTGTCCGGTAAGTTTGATTCTGGCAATATGTTTTTTTCAATCCATGCTGGAGCAGGCGGAACTGAATCCTGCGATTGGGCAAGTATCTTGATGCGTATGTATCGACGTTGGTTTGAACGCCGCGGCTGGAAAGATGAAATTGTCGACATTCAACAGGGTGACGAGGCCGGAGTAAAGAGCGTTACACTGCGCGTTTACGGTCAATTTGCCTACGGTTATGCCAAAGGGGAAAAAGGGGTTCATCGCTTAGTGCGTATTTCACCGTTTGACAGTAATGCCCGTCGTCACACTTCGTTTTGTTCGGTTGAAGTGTTTCCTGATATTGATGAAGAGATTGATATCGAAATCGAAGAAAAAGACTTGCGTATTGACACTTTTCGGGCCAGTGGGGCTGGAGGACAACACGTCAATACGACTGACAGCGCAATCCGTATTACTCACATCCCTACCGGAGTCGTGGTTTCGTGTCAGATGGAACGTTCCCAGCATAAAAACCGCCATTCCGCGATGCAGATGCTGAAGGCCCGTTTATATGAAATAAAAGAAGAAAAACGCCGCCGTGAAGCGGATGCCATTACTGGAGTGAAAACCGAAATGGGCTGGGGAAACCAGATCCGCTCCTACGTATTACAGCCTTACCAGATGGTTAAGGATTTGCGTACTGAAGTAGAAACCAGCAACACCTCTGGCGTGCTTGATGGCGATATCGATATGTTTGTCGAAGCGTGGTTAAAAAAGTCTAAGTTATGAATACCACCAAATCAGTAACTTCATATGTAATCACTATAACTTCGGAACAGGCGGCGCAGCTTGAAAAACATTTACGAGATAAAGATTGGATTTTCTCAGAAGTTCCCTATAGCCTCTGGAAAGCGTCAAAAGGGAAAGTCAACGTAGTAGCTTATCAAAGTGGTAAATTGACCGTGCAGGGGCAGGGCACTGCTGATTTCGTCATGTTTCTACTGGAACCTGAGATATTGAAAAAAGCGACCTTTGGTTACGAAAAAGAGTTGGGGCTTAAAAGCGCTGATGATCCGTTCGAGTTGCCACCGGAAAGTTTTGAACCACATGCAGGGGTTGACGAAAGTGGGAAAGGTGATTTTTTTGGACCGTTAGTCATTGCTGCTGTTTATGTTGATGATTTCTCTGCTCGCAAGTTGATTGAATTTGGTGTCCGCGATTCCAAAGCGATAAAAAGCGATGTTAAGATTCGTCAATTAGCGGGGATTATTCGAAAAACTGTTCAGGGACAATTTGCTGTTGTCAATGTTGGCAATGAAGCTTATAATCGGCTCTACGATCAGTTTGGTAACCTGAATCGCTTGCTGGCTTGGGGACATGCGCGCGCTATTGAAAATATCTTGGAGAAAGTGCCAGATTGTCCGCGCGCATTGTCCGATAAATTTGCTGCTGAAAGCCTGATAAAAAACGCATTGCTGAAGAACGGACAAAATATTAAACTGGAACAGCGGGTGCGTGCTGAATCTGACCCCGCAGTTGCGGCTGCTTCCATCTTAGCGCGTGAAGTTTTTATCAATGCATTAGACAAAGCTGGGACTGAATTAGGAATAAAACTTCCTCGCGGCGGCGCAGCACAAACCGATGCTGCTGCAACCGAGATATTTCACAAGCATGGTGCGCAAGCTCTGCGTAATTTGAGCAAAGCTCATTTTAAAAACTTTGCACGAGTAACGGGGGAAAAGAATTCGTGATCACTGTAAAGCCATTCTGTTCCAGCACAGATGGGCAATTAATTGAATTATTTACTTTAACAAATTCATCTGGCATGTGTGCTGGCATTATTAATCAAGGTGCCGCGCTAGTCTCGCTGCAACCTCCTGATCGAGCGGCTAATTTTCGTGAAGTCCTGCGCCAATATGCTACCCCGGAAGAATATCTAGCAAACAACGCATATTTGGGCGCGATAGTTGGACGTTACGCCAATCGTATTGCAAAATCGCAGTTTACGCTTGATGACAATGTTGTGAATGAGCATGAGAGATG
>DLIO01000092.1 GCA_002483765.1 Lentisphaeria bacterium UBA7640
GATGAAATTATCTCTAAGCGTGCTACGGAAGAAAATACCGGCGCCGCCATTGGTCAGGGCGGCGAAGTTGCCGATACCGGTGCGGCGTGGCGCGAGTTGCGTGACGATTCCGATGCTCTGAACGCGGAAATCGAATCAGAGGAGTTGAAGCAGAAATTCGGCGCGACTTACGGCAATTACGTGAAATTGCGCAGACTGCAACGCATTGTCAAACGTTCCCGGACACCGCGCTATCGAAAAGAAGCCATGAAGCTTGCCGACGAAATTATGGAAACTGATCCCGCCAGCCAATTCGCCGCCGCGGCGGGTTACCTCAAAGGCGAAATCATGGCCGCGCGACTAAAAGAAGACTCGCCGAAGCAGGAAATCAAAGAGGCCAAGAACTATCTCGAAAAGTTTGTCAAACAGCAGCCTGACGGTTTCTATCGCGGCGAAGCGCTGATGCTGCTCGGCAAAATCAGTCTCGAAATTGAGTGGAACGCGAAAGAGGCTGAAAAATACTACTCACAGGCGCTGGAGTGGTTCCGCAAAGCGCGCGAAAAACGCGACGCGGTCAGTCTCTACGCCGCCATCAACGACGACCTGAAAAAACAGTCCGCCCCTACCCAGAAACCAACCAGTTTTACAGGTTGGGATCGCATAAAGTATCATCAGGAAGACCCGTTGAAATTATATAATACAGCTTCATCTCCATCATGGTACATCGAAGAAAATGAAAAACAATGTTTGTTTAGAGTTGGTTTTTTTAAAGTTGCACAGGGTAAATTTGCAGAGGCAAAACCCTTTTTCATAAGAGTTCTTGAATGTGATCCAGAATTGAAAATTGTAAATTCAAAAGGAACTCCTAATATAGTGTCTCGTTTACAAGCAGTCTGCGACTATAAGCGCATGATTTTTACAGAAGATGAGTTGGCAAAATTAAACAGCAAAGAGCGATTAAAGATTTGTACTGGTGATTTGTATTATATTACCAGTCAATTTGATGAGGCTAAAATGATTTTAATGCTTTTAGATCTTCGCGGTCAGTTAGAACATTCTTGCAATCTTTACCTGCAGGCAAAGTTAGCATAGCAGCACATAGTTTAGGGAATTTGGTTATGTGGGATGCTCTAAGGTTGCATAAAGCGCATGGAGGCAGTCAACTTGTGCAAAATGCTGTAAGCATTCAAGGAGCATTGCTAGAGGAATCTTTTTGGCCTCAAGCAAATGTGGCATACACTACAACTACTGACCCCGGACATGTTATCACTTATACTGTAGATCAACTCAAGCGTCATTCATGGACATTTTGGTTTCAACAAACTGGTCAAAAAGCAACTGATAGTTCTAGAAAATTTATAAATTCGAGAACAGGTGCAGACTTTGCTTTGAAGATGATGAAATTATGGCATGCGGCCTCAACAAGGAGTAAATATAACCGAGATAACTCGACTGCTTATAGGACGCCAGAGGAAAATTCTCTTCCAGAAATTGTTGCATTGATGAAAATTTTCCAGAGAAGACCGCGAATTTTATTGGAACCCCCGGATTCTTATAGAGATACCCTAACGGACCCAATAGGAATTACAGATACTCCAGTAAGCGATAATTGTAATGCAACAAGTTGGGGTTGGCGTAACGATGAGCATAGTGATATGAAAACTTTACCTTTATATGATATTCACAGATGGTTTTCTGGAGTTTTTAAAAGTGAAACGGAAATAATAAAATAGTAGGCTAACACTGTCTTTGTACAAGGAGAATATATATGAAAATGTTGTATTTAATAGTAATAATAATTACAGGTTTAAGCATTTATTGTTTGGGAAATGATAAGTCAGACAGACAACGACGCTACGATGTTCTTAAGAGAGCAAGAGAAAGACTAATAAATTCTGCTACGGTTAATGTAAAGGGAACCGTTGTTAATTCGCATGGCACAAAACTTGATGATGTCGAGGTTCGAATTAGATTTAATCGACCTAAAAATATTTGGGCGACCGAAACGGAAAGCTTGGAAGAAAAAGCAAATATAAACGGCGATTTTCATATAAAAAAGAAGGGGTACACGTCTATTTCTATTAGGTTTTTAAAAAAAGGTTATCACGCAAAAAACTTCACTCTATATACAGGGAAAAAAGAAAATGAACACGATTCGTCGGTTCAAAATGACCTGAAAGTTTCTCTGCGCGAAATTGGCACTCTTGTTAGATTAATAACGTATGATGAAAGAATCAATTTCGATCCCCAAAATAAAGAGATAACGGTTTGTGATTTGTCAAATCTGCAAAAACAGGAAATTACAAATAAAACGTACAAAAACAATATCCCTCAAAATTTTTCTAAGTGTATTTATTTAGATTTTGAAAAAGATAGTGATGGGAACATCATAACGGAAAGCATCCAAAGGGGCACTCCAAAGCCTCAAAATATTCCTAAAAACTATATCATAAAGTTTATTTCTGGTGCTGATACAGATGGTTTTGTCTTATATTCGCAAAAAAATACTGTCTCAACTTATAAACTCATCACCTATTTAGAAGAAGCCCCAAAAGAAAGTTATAACTTAAAAGAAATTAAACTACCATTTAACATTAAAAATAGCGTCTTTTTTTACATTAAATGTGGAGATTTCTATGGCAAAGGCGAGTTGTTAGCACCTCGAATTGCTCTTGACGGCGGATATAATATAACCCTTAAGCTGTGGATAAATCCAAAAAGGAACGATAGAAATGTTAGATCTTTAAATTGAGAATAACTAGACCATCCAAGAAAAAATTAAATAAAGGAAACAGTATACGATGAAAATATTTTTTGTTGTAATTTTAATGACAGTGTTAGGAGCATTTGGGCATGCGAATGAAAATGATATTGTATTAAGTATTTCTCTGTTACCATCTGATCATAATTATTCTTCATGTAATATTCCAGTTAGATTGTTTTTATTGAATAACAGCAAATCTACTGTTACTTTTTTCAAGCCAGTAATATCAAGGACACTCCAAATTACGATTCTCGATAAAAAAAGAAATGTTATTGCCATTTCACCTCAAAAAATAACCGATAAAAACAAACCACAACACAGCGATAAAATTATTTTATATCCAAACGAAATATGGGGTATTAATTCAATAAATATCCCTGATTTTGTATCCCCAGGTTTGCCAGTTGGTCAAGAGTTAACTGTCGTGATAAAATGTATTTTGGGAGAACACATGGAGACGTTAGAAGCCACGTTGCAATTGAAAACTTCCGCTCCGAATTCTAAAATTACTGAACAAATGATTTCACATGATCAAGCATTATCTATCGCAAAAGATGAAATTATACAATCATTCAAAACGATCTATAGCGGGGTCTGTCCCTTAAAAATAAAAGATCTAAATTCAAATTATTTTAAATGTCTCTATTACTCATTCTTATTTTCTATAGCGGGGTCTGTCCCTTAAAAATAAAATATTTAAACTCAAATTATTTTAAATGTCTCTATTACTCATTCTTATTTCAATAAAGTGAGGCGTGAAAAATTAAAATAAGAGAAATCAGGCTATTTTGAGCAAAAAAGTGAGTTTAAATCAAAAAAACTAAAAAAGAGCCGGTAGAGTGGTTCATTGATATAGAATTGCAATAACTAATCGCCAAGGGAATATACTATACCACGAAAAAGTGGGGCTGGATAAGAGGAGCGCGTTATCATATAACTCATCGTTGCCATAACCAGGAATTTTTATTCCGTTATGCAAAATATCGCAGAAGGTAGGATTTCTTTTTTGCGGCAATGTTATAAAACTCATTTTTTTGTGGAAATTGGGCTGGGGAAGAGTATCTTATAGGTTTCACAAAATGAGGAACTTTGCAATTGCGTATTTTTATATATCTGTTTCCGGCGTTGGTCAATTATATTCTTGGTGGAACTTTTTTTATCTCTGCTTATGAATTTTCGGTGGCTGGCCATGGCGGTTTTGTCGTTACTTGCGTTATCGCGGCATGGGCGTTGATCTATTCTTTGACTTCAGCGGCGATGTCCAAAATTACCACCGAAAAAAATGCCGCGCGACTGATTGTGATGGCGGCTTTTGGAATTAGCGTATCTTCATTAATTTTTATAATCTTTCCCGGCATTGCTGGACAATTCATCGGGATTGCGGCGATTGGTGTGACCTCGGCAGTTTATTGCGCGCCATTTCAAGTATTTATGAAAGACTTGGAGCCAGATCAACAATCTGGAGTCGTGCGTTCGACTGCTTTATACACCGCTTCGTGGAGTATTGGAATGGCTACCGGGCCGTTTGTGTTTGGATTATTAGATCGGAATACTGGTTTTATCACAAATGCTTTGATGGGACTATTCATGGCTGGCTCGATTTGGTGGATTGACGTGAAGCATCGCAAACACGGCATTAAAAGGCATGCTGTGTCAACCACTCCCAAAGTTAACACCGTGAATTATGCTAAAATGCCGGATTACGCGTGGGTCGGCTGGGTGGTTGCTGGGATTGGTACGGTGGCGGTTTCGCTGGTACGAAGCCTAGTTCCATATCGAGCGAATTTGCTTGGAATCGGCAAAGAGGAAGCTGGCATGATTTTGGCGGTAGTCAGCTATGCACAGGCGGCGATGGGATTTTTATTAATTCGAAGCCGTTACTGGATGTACAAACCAGCGCCAACGCTATTGATTGGAGCGGCTGGAACTATAGCAGTGATATTGTTTGCGTTTAGTGGTACGCTGACACCTTTTTTCATTGGCGCGGTATTGTACGGCGCTTACTCTGGGTGCATCTATTTTTATTTAGTGTTTCATTCATTGGCACATCCGTCAAAAAGTGCGCGGTATGTAGGAATTAATGAAATCACGGTGGGATTCGCCAGTGTTACTGGTGCGTTAGCTGGTGGTTTGGTGACAGAGGTGTTTAATGCGGGAACGAGTTTTATGCTTTGCGCTGTAGCGATTCTTGCTGTTGCATGCTTCCAGTGGCGAATATTTATGATGGGAAGACGAAAAATAAATGAGGACAAGTAATGAAGAGTTTTGAAGAACTGTTTTCAGAATTGAAGGTTAAAGTTGCCGCAGGTGATCCGAATTCAGGTACCGTTAAGGAACTGGCAAAAGGGAAACACTTTATCGGCAAAAAAGTACTTGAAGAAGCCGGCGAAGTATGGATGGCGGCGGAGTATGAAGGTAAAGAAAAAACCGCTGAAGAAATTTCCCAGTTGTTATATCATCTTCAGGTAATGATGATTGCGAATGACCTTGAGCTTGAAGATGTTTACAAATATTTGTGAGGTGAGAAGATGTCAGTTTTGAAAGTCGCGGTTCCCAATAAAGGGGCATTATCGGAAAAAACGGTTGAGTTACTGAAAGATGCTGGTTACAAATGCGTGCGTAACGGCAGGGAATTGATTATCTCTGATCTTGAAAACCAAATTGAGTTTTTATTTCTGCGTCCACGCGATATCGCGGTTTATGTTGGCAAAGGGATTATTGATCTGGGCATTACTGGTCGAGATTTGATGCTGGATAGCCATGCTAAAGTACAAGAGATCATGGCGTTGAGCTTTGGGCGGTCGTCATTTTGTTACGCCGTGCCGAATGATTCAGATTTAACGCCAGATAAATTCGGTGGCAAACGCATTGCGACTTCATATCCGAATATTGTGCGTGATGACTTAGAAAAGCGTGGCATGGAGGCTACAATTGTCCCTTTGGACGGCGCGGTGGAGATCTCGATTCAGCTTGGCGTTGCGGATGTTATTGCTGATGTGGTGGAATCTGGTGGGACATTGAAAGAAGCTGGACTTAAGGTTATTGGCGAACCGTTACTAAAATCTGAAGCGGTGTTGGTGGCGCGTTCTGAATCAGTCGCCGAATGTCCAGAAACCCAGACCTTATTGGGGCGTATTCGCGGCATTATGGTGGCGCGCTCTTGGGCGATGGTGGAATATGATATTCCGCGTAGCAAGCTGGAGGCGGCCTGTATTGTCACTCCAGGCATTGAAGCGCCGACGATTGCGCCGCTAAGCAATCCTGACTGGGTTGCGGTAAAAGCAATGGTGTCACGGGTCTCTTGCAATCGAATTATGGATGAACTTTATGAACTCGGTGCGCGCGGAATTATTGTTAGCGATCTGCGTTCGTGCCGTTTGTAACGGAGGAGTTGATTATGGCTGGAATTATTGAACGTGCCCGCGAAGTTTTCGACATCGAAATTGGTGGCTTAAAAACATTACGGAACAATTTAGGTGAAGATTTTATTACATTGACGGAACGCTGTTTAGCAGTAGTCGGAAATGGTGGTAAGATTGTTATTACTGGCATTGGCAAAAGCGGTTATATTGGCAAAAAAATTGCCGCTACGTTATCGAGCGTCGGTTCGCCATCAGTTTTTATGCATCCAGTCGAAGCGCTACATGGCGATCTCGGCATCCTTCAGCAGGGCGATTTGGTGATTGCGTTAAGTTATAGCGGAGAAACTGAGGAATTATTGGGAATTTTAAGTCCAGCAAAACGATTAGGCATTGAAATTATCGGCATCACGGGTTCCGCACACTCAAGTCTTTCAGAATACTGTTCGCTAATTGTTGAAATGGCGGTACCACAGGAGGCATGTCCGTTTAATTTGGCACCGACAGCCACGACTACGGCGTTACTGGTTTTAGGCGACGCCTTGGCTATGGTATTGCTACAGGAACGCGGTTTTACCAAAGAAAATTATGGTCGTCTCCATCCGGGCGGCGCTATCGGCCGTGCAGTGACGATGCGAATACGCGACATTATGCGTACTGGCGAACGCCTAGCTTTGGTTTCTCCGGAAACCACGGTCAAAGACACTCTTTTACAAATTACATCAGCGCGCAGTGGCGCAGCTATAGTGATTGATTCCGAACGTCATTTACTCGGCATTTTTACTGATGGTGATTTTCGCCGTCACGTTGAACATGGCATTGAAGTTTTAAGTGCCGAAGTTGCCACAGTTATGGTTAACAATCCGATTTATGTATTTGAAGATTCATTGGCAGTTGAGGCGCTGAAGATACTCGAAAAACGCCATATCAACGCCATTATTGCGGTTGACGCTGAAAAACGCGTTACTGGATTGGTTGATGTCCAAGATCTACCACGCTGCAAATTGATGTAATTTTCAAGCTAATCTAACAGTTGCAAATTGGCGATAGATATTCCGCTTAGCGCGGCTCCGGTTATCCCTAAAAAACCTTGATCGGTGCCACAAATATACAATCCTTGCAATTCCGTGTGGCCATTGCGTTGTTTATCCGGCGTTCCATAGATTGCGCCATTAATGCGTCCAGTGTAACGTTCGATGGTTTTCGGCGTAAACGCATCAGTGAAAAACGCTTCGCTCATATCGGTGCCAGTCAATTCACCAGTCATTTCAAAAATATCATGCATCGCCGCAACTTTTTTTTCGCCATAGCGATTATCGTTCCAGACGCGGTGATTAGATAGTACGGTAGTTCGAATCATGGGGCTTGGAATGACGTCGCCAGACTCGAATTGGAAATTATGGGGCATGCAGATGACGCCACTGTTCAACGAAATTGGTGATTCGGGACAGCGGTATTCGAGATTTTCATCGTTACAGAAAAAAATAATCGTTTCTGGATGATCATTCAATCGTTCAAATACTGCCAATGTTTCGAAGAAGCTGAGATTGCCAGGAATGGCTTGTGGCTTTATTCCGCTCAAGCGTTGCGTTTCCGGCAATCCGGCAGACGAAAGAATTTTCTTCGCGTTTAATTGATCGCCATTTGAGCAACGAACGCCAACGGCCTGACCGTTATGCGATAAAATTTCTTCAATTGGACAATTCAAACGCAGTTCACCACCAGATTCCGTGAAACGTTTTTCCAATATGTTCAACCACGCTTTGATACCACCACCTGGGCGGAAAAATCCCTGTTGGAAAATACTTTTGTACATGATCGCGAATTGGGCAAAATCCATATCATCTTCAATTGCGCTGCCATAATAAAACAGCGGACAAAGTAACATATCGATTAATAACGGATCGCCGAGAAAACGTTTAAGCTGTCTTCGTGCTGAAGAAAACTGATGATTTAGATTAACTTCATCAAATCCATCAACAAATTGATTTAGGCGTCGAAAATTATCGATTTCACGCGGGAACTCCTCGGCAATGGAATCTTCGAAACTTGAGAAATGATTATCAAAGCATAGAGTTTTGCTGGGAAAACGAATCAACGAATGATTTTGTTCGCGGATTTGGAGGTCATCTAACGGGATGCGCAATTGGCGTAACATTTTCATTAATGGCAAGGATTTAGGATCGCCCCGCCGCGCTAGATTGGTCATGGCGTGGAGTCCCGTTTCTAACAACATGCCCTGTCTTGAGTACCATGAATTCAGGCCACCGATGCGCGAATGGCGTTCGCAAATACAGACTTTTTGACCGAAATGAGCCAGCCGGATTCCGGCTGCTAATCCTGATAATCCAGCGCCGATAATAATGGCGTCAAATTGTTCTGTGGTGGTCACATTCATAACTCGTGAAGTGGTTTGTTGAGCTTGGATCCGCCCATTTCCTTCTTAACTTCTTCCAGATATTGTGTGGCATGATCATAAGAAGGTGTATGACGGCGTGGAGTATAATTTTTACCACTTACCCCTAATTGGTTGATTACCGCCATTGCAGTAAAATCATTCAATGGCAATGCAGGATAATAGCCGCCATCTTCCTGCGAACAAACAATCAATTTAGCCGATGTCATACGACTCAATGAATCTTGAACTAAACGAAACGGAATATTAGTGGCCAATGCCAGTTCTTCACCATTTTTGCTTCCTTCATGTTGGCTAAAGTCTTTAGCGATAGTGGTTGCGATGGCTAAAGTTAATCTGATTCGTGCCAGTGGGCTGAGTTTTCTTGCCAATGGTTCAAATTCGTGATCAGCCACGGTTTGGATTGAACAAGATATTTCTGCCCCAAACAATATCAAAAGCCAACTGAGCTGTAACCAGATCAAAAAGAGCGGTAACGCCGAAAAACTACCATAGATAGTATTGTACTTAGAGAGGAAAAATTGAGCAGATAAATAGCCGGTTTGTAGCAGCTGGAACGCCGTTCCAATTAAAATCCCTGCAATAATCGCTGAACGTAACCGCACTTTGGTATTTGGCATAAAAGAGTAGACAATGGGAAACAAAACCCAAAGCATTACGAAAGGAAACAACCTTGCAGAAATATCAACCAACGGCCCGCTTAGCATTTCTGGTAATACACTTGTGCTGGCGTGTGATAAATATTTTTGCGCGAGCGTAGTTACGCTACCAGCAGAGATCATTAAGACTGGACAGATTAATGCCATCGAAAGATAGTCGCTGAATTTACGTGATAGCGGGCGCTGGTTAGGAACGCCCCAAATTATATTAAAAGCCGCTTCGATATTGCCGAGCATTTTTATCACCGTCCAGCATAGAAGAATCACCCCTATTCCTGCAATCATTCCACCGCGAGTATGTTCAAGCATCGAGTCGGAGTATTCGAAAATACGATCCAAGATTTCAGGATTATCTACGAATTTATCATAAAGCGTTGTTCGCAGCTTGCTATCCATGCCAAAGCCTTTGGCAATTCCGAATGCCATTGCAGTAATCGGCACTAGTGCAAAAATAGAATAAAAAGTTAACGCCGAGGCCCACAAGCGACAACGGTTCTCTCTGAACCCGTTTATCGACATTACAACAACTCGTAACACCAAGAGCCAAGAATAACGGCTGCGATTTAAATCATATTTTTCATATTCCCACATATCTTTTAATATGAAGTTGATAGCTTTTTTAATCCTTTTAATCATAAATCATCCCTAGCTTAATAGTTGTAAGTTATTTCTTCTAATTCGCGCGCGCATAATGCGCGCGCTAATTTAATATCTACTTTAGTCCTTAAAGGCTGTAAAATTCCTTGGTGTTAGAATAACAGATTGAGATGGCCAATTGCTCCATCACTTCGTATGGCGCCTGTCCACGCTCAACGTGTTCGCCTAAAACGTCGCACAGGACGCGACGGAACATTTCGAAACGGGAACCGTAACTCAAGAGCTTACGGGAATCAGAAACCATTCCTGCGAAATTAGCAAACGTATCAACGGACCCGATATATTCCAACTGGCGACGCATTCCGACTGGAGTATCCAACAGCCACCACGCCGAACCGAGGCGAACCTTCGCGCCAAATGCGCGCGCCAAAGTAGCCAGCATCGCTTGATGGCTCGGATCAAGGCAATAGAGAACTACTTTTAGGCGATCGTCAAAGCGGTTTAAAAATGGGATTAAATTCTGCATGTGATCCTGCATAGGATTGCAGATATCGCCACCAACGTCTGGGCCGAGAGCTTTCCATAATGAATGCCGAACGTCACGAACTGCCCCCAAATGAAGCTGAGTAACCCAATTTTTTTCAGCGTTGAGCTCGCAAACTTCCCCGAGGAAACAACTCATAAACAGATTAGCCTCATCATCAGTAATTGCTTTAGCATTTATCGCCTTTAGGAAAACCGCATCGGCTTCAGCTTTTGTCGCGGTGCCAGAAACCATCACTTCTAGTCCATGGTCAGTAGCGACACAACCGTTTTCCGCAAAATAATCATGCGATAAACGCATCACTTCAAGTAGATCATCGAAATTTTTCAGTTGCAAATTAAAACGGCCGCCCAGCTGTTCCATGTATTCCCGCCAGTTGGGATTGGTAATTTTCATCGCTTTATCGGGGCGCCAAGTCGGACGCACCAATATACGTCCCGCCATTTTATTGGCGATTCGGTGTTCCTCAAGCAGATCCATTGGATCGTCAGTTGAACACATCACTTCAACGCCAATTTTTTCAAGCAACGCTAAAGGCTTATGGTCGGGTTGTGCCAATACTTTATTGGCTTCCTTCCAGATTTCGGCGCCAGTCTCTGGGCCGAGCAACTTGGAGATACTAAGATAACGGCTGAGGTCGAGATGAATCCACTCATAAACTGGATTTCCGACGAATTCAGGAAAGACGGCAGCAAGCTTTAACCATTTTTCTTTCGCACTGCGTTTGCCAGTGATGAATTCCTCTGGTACTCCGCGTTTGCGCATGATTTCCCAAACATAATGGTCGGTAGCGGCAAAGAGCTGCCAGACATCTGGATAATTTCCGTTGTCAGCAATCTCTTTAACATTTGCGTGGTTGTGGGCATCAATAATAGGCAAGTCGCACACCGCTTGAAATAATTTGTGCCCAGATTGATTTCCGATCAGGTAGTTTTCTCCGAGAAAGCTCATGGGGGCTATTCCTTAAGTTTTTGTGGTTTCAATTTATTGACGACATAATATAAAACGGATTGCAGGATTTACAAAATAACCGCTTTTGAGAAAATTCCAAGATTTAAGAAAAACAATCTGTCATTATGGTGTGCTGATATCCAACACTTATCCCATTTTTCGCGACGCTTTAGTCCGGTTTGAGTATTGTTTTTAGGCGTTGTATGATTATATTAAAACTCATTAGCCTCAATTTAAATTGAAAGGAATGCATAAATGGCAAAAATCCATCCATCCGCAGTGGTTGAATCAGGCGCACAACTTGCTAGTGATGTCGAAGTCGGTCCAATGTGCTATGTTGGTCCCAATGTGATAATTGGCAGTGGGACTAAACTGATTTCGCAATGCTATGTTGGCGGTTACACTACAATCGGCGAAAATAATGTATTTTACCCGTTCTCTTCAGTCGGAACTCCTGCTGAAGATTTTGCGTATTCAGGCGGGAAATGTATGGTTACAATTGGCGATAATGGTATTTTTCGTGAAGGAATAACCATAAACGCAGGCACTGGAGATAACACTGAAACCGTGCTTGGTAACCAAGTTTTTATGATGGCGAACTCACACGTGGCGCACAACTGTATTATCGGAAATAGTGTGGTACTGGTTTGTGGAGCGTTGCTGGCTGGATATGTTGAAGTTCAAGATCGTGCATTCATTTCCGGACTGTGTGCTGTGCATCAATTTTGCAAGGTTGGGCGTTTAGCTATTCTTAGCGGAGGCTCGTTGTTCTCTAAAGATATACCACCATTCATGATGGCTGAAGGGCGTAATGGCGGGGTAAAAATGGTTAATATCGTCGGTTTGCGCAGAGCTGGATTCGAGAGAGAGACTATACGAATCATTCAAGATTTACACAAAATTGTTTTCCGTAGCGGATTGATTTTGTCCAAGGCTTATGAAAAATGTCGTGCCGAACTGCCTCCGATTCCCGAAGTAGATGAGTTTATTAAATTTGCCGAAAGTTCAAAAAGAGGCATTTTGACTAATCGCGAAGATGGTCATAGAGATTAAAAACAGATAGGAAAATTATGCTTAAAGCTTTAAAGAAAAATTCGAAATTTCAGGATCGCCGCGGCCCTGTTGTATTGTTAATTATGGATGGAGTCGGTTTTGGAAAATACTCCGAAGGCGACGCGGTCCTTGCCGCTTATACGCCGAAACTCGATGAACTGACTAAATTATGCCCAAATACCCGCTTAAAAGCACACGGCACCGCCGTCGGTATGCCGTCCGATGAAGATATGGGCAATAGCGAAGTCGGGCATAATGCTATTGGCTGCGGACGAGTATTTGCGCAAGGTGCTAAGTTGGTGGAAGATGCAGTAAACAAAAAAACGATTTTTACTGGTGAAACCTGGAAAAAATTAATTTCCAACGTCTGTCAACACAACTCAACGCTACACTTTCTCGGTCTGCTTTCTGATGGCAATGTTCATAGCAATATCTCTCAACTTTACGCCATGATTGAAGAAGCAAAACGCGAAAATATTAAAAAAATTCGTGTTCATATTCTTTTGGATGGACGCGACGTTCCAGAGACTTCCGCGCTCGATTACGTTCAACCGCTTGAAGAATTTTTGGCCAAGCTAAACGCGGATGGCGTCGATTACCGAATTGCATCAGGTGGTGGCCGGATGGTTATTACGATGGATCGTTACGGTGCAAACTGGGATATGGTTCGCAAAGGTTGGGATACGCATGTTCACGGCAAAGGGTCCTATTTCCGGAGTGCCACTGAGGCTATCACAAAACTGCGCTTAAGTAGTGGAGCTATTGATCAAGATTTGCCGCCGTTTGTTATCTCCGATGACGACATTAACCCGATCGGCGCTATTACCGACAATGACTCAGTGATATTCTTTAATTTCCGCGGAGACCGTTCCCAAGAAATAACCAATGCCTTTGAAGATGAAGTTTTCGATAAATTCGATCGTGGCTGTCGTCCAAAAGTAGTTTATGCCGGAATGATGGAATATGATGCAGACGCTCAAGTGCCGAAGTTATTTCTAGTTGAACCACCCACCATTAACCGTACCGTCGGCGAATTTCTTTGCGCCAATGGCGTCAAACAACTAGCCATCAGTGAAACGCAAAAATACGGACATGTCACTTATTTTTACAACGGCAATCGCGCCGGAAAATTTAATAGTGAATTAGAGGATTATATTGAGATTAAATCCGATGTTATCCCTTTTGAACAACGTCCCTGGATGAAGTCCGCAGAAATAACCGATGCAGTATGCGCTGCAATTGCGGCGGGGAAGCACCGTTTTATCCGTTTAAACCTACCTAATGGCGACATGGTTGGTCATACTGGCAATTATCCAGCGGTGATTACCGCAATGGGTGCAGTTGACCTCAGCGTGACTAGAATTGCTAGTGCAGTCAAGAAAGCCGGTGGCGTTATGGTTGTTTCTGCTGATCATGGCAATGCTGATGATATGTATGAACACGCCAAAGACGGTTCCGTCAAAGTTGACGCTAATGGCGTCCCTGCGCGCAAAACCAGCCATTCGCTAAATCCCGTTCCGTGCATTATTTATGATCCGGAATCAAAAGATGAATACGAAACCGTATTGCGTGAAGGTTTAGGGATCAGTTCGTTAGGTGCAACCTGCATTGAACTGCTTGGCTACGAAGCTCCCGAAGACTACGATCCAAGCGTTCTAATAATGAAATAAAAATTATTCAGGTTATTTACTCTGTATTAAACCCCATTTTAAATGGTTTTAAGTGATGTAATTACGTTTTTGAATTCACGCGCGCATAATGCGCGCGCGAATTAGGAACATGAAATCCAACAAAATTACATAACGCCTCATTATATTAAAATGACTAAAAAAATAGAACTTGAAGAGCTTTCTGAAAAGAAGTTACGGTTTGTGTTCCAGCAGTTGATCGTAAATCCAGGAATTCGTCAACAAGCGGAGAAGATCGCCAGCGAGTTACCGCCGGACTTTGGTGCTGAAGAGATTGAAGAAATTGACATCGAAGGGATTGCCGAAAGCGTTTTTTTCTCGCTTAACGATTTGGATGTGGAAGAATTATGGGACAACTCCGGTCGCACTCGCTATGGCTATGTTGACGTATATGACCTTGCTATTGAGATGTTCGAATCCGAGATATATCCGCACGTCCAGGAGATGGAACGTTGTCTTGAGTTGAACATGCACGAACACGCCAAGATACATTGCATGGGAATACTAAAAGGTTTACGCGACTTAGAGCATGAGTCGGGCAATGAATTTATAGATTGGGCGGCGGATGCTTCGAGTTCATATTCCGAGATAGTATGGGAAAAATATAAGGCCAAAGCCTCGCAAGAAGATTACGCCGAAGTCGAAGCATTTATTGAAAAATTGAATAAAGGACACAGAAAATAATTAAGCTCAAATTCACGAATGACGATGAAAGTTGAGCTCATTGATAACGGTATTTTATTTTACAAATATGAGTTTTACAGATCGATAGTTTTTTTCTTGCGAATTGACTCGTCTGCGGCTAAAACAATGCGAAGACTGTTGACTACATCTTCGAGATGTTGGCTCAAGTCAATATCTTCCCTGATCGCTCTCAATAAGTATTCTTGTTCAAAACGGCACAGATCGTAATGATCTGGTTCATCGACCACATCAATTAGTTCATCTGCTCGGGCAAACTTACCGTCTGCGCCAATTTGTGAGTGGTGGACTAGTAGTTTTTCGGTTTGAACATGCGAATCCACGGCATCCGAACTTTCTTTTGAAGCATCTTTGACGAAAGATACTGCACCGTCCGGCCCAAAAACATCTTTGATAAAGTGAGCGGTCTCACTGACCATCGGCCCCCATCCCGCTTCGTACCAGCCGACTGAATCGTCTTCAAAAACCACCTGCAACTGTCCATAGTTGTACATGTCCGGTTTTAATTCATCGCTCAGTCGAGCTCCGATTGCTTGTACTCTTATCGGCCGTGATCGTGTCATCAAGCACATCATATCCACATAATGCACCCCACAATCAACAATTGGCGAAATGGAACTCATTAGCCCTTTATGGGTTTCCCAGTTTTTTCCAAAGCTTTGCTGATTTAAATTCATACGTATTACTAACGGTTTTCCCAAAGTGTGCGAAAGTTCGACAAATTTTTTCCAAGTTGGATGATGCCGTAAAATGTAGCCGACGACGACCTTTCGTTTAGCGAGTGCGGCTTTTTGAACAATTGCGATCGCATCTTCAACTGTGCTTGCCAAAGGTTTTTCGACAAAAACATGGCAATCGGCGTCAAGTGCCGCCATTGCGTATTCCGCATGTGAATCGGGGTAGGTATTGATTGACACGACATCTGGTTTAGTTTCTTTCAGGGCAATATAATAATCGTCAAATTCATTGACTACTCCAAATTCCTTTGCCACTTCGCCGCGACGTTTTGAATCCTGCGGACGACTTACTAGCCCGCAGATTTCAAAATCTTCGATTTTATGGTATGCGAGTGCATGAGAATAGCCCATGTTGCCGCAACCAACCACCAAAACTTTAAGTTTGCTATCGTTCATTTTATCTTCCAATCTCCACGCAAATAATCCAATGAATCAAGTGTTTAAATTTAAATTTCGAGTAATGACATCGCTCCCGACATTTCCTTTGGAGTTGCCAAAGGCTTGTCACAACTCCGTTAACCTACATTCTTCGTTTTCATATTCAAACACGGCAAGGAATTCACCGCATTCCATTCTGTTTATAACTCTGCACAGCTTGTCTGGGGAATCAAAGCGGATATGAAATTTTTGTGTTGATCAGTTTTTTATAGTTTTTATGAATAGAGGAGTAGCTGATTATCTCGTAAAAAATGGTGATATATTGGACAAAACGGGAATGTGATGTAATTTTATTCTTTTGACAATACTTAAATATGGGTGATGATTTATGGATATTTGTAAACTTGAAAATGAATTGAATTTTTTTGATTCGCAAGTTCGTCGTGCTGCACTAACACAGCTGAAAACTGCGGTCGAATCTGGTAAAGTGTTGACTGCTGAGCCGTCAATGAGTCATAATCTCCATTGTCACACTTTCTATTCTTATAACGGCTACAACTATTCGCCGTCATATATTGCTTGGTTGGCACTTAAATCTGGCTGGTTTGCGGCTGGGATTATTGATTTTGACGTATTGGACGCTGTTGATGAATTTATGGCTGCTGCAAAACTTTTGAAAGTTCGTGGCGTCTGTGGCATTGAAACTCGGGCATTTGTTCAAGAATTGGCGGATAAAGAGATTAATTCTCCGGGCGAACCAGGAGTTGCGTATCATGTTGGAGTCGGATTTACTACTGCGAATATTCCACAATCACAACGTGCTTTTGCCATGGAAATCAAGGAAAAAGCGGCAACGCGGACTCGGCAGATTGTTGAACTGGTGAATCCGGTTATGGGTGCGGCGGCATTGGATTTCGATGCGGATGTAATGGGATTGACGCCCGCGGGCAATGTGACTGAACGCCATCTTTGCCTCGCTTATCGGCTCAAAGCGGAAAAAATACTTCCTGATGTTACTGAACGTAGCGCATTCTGGTGTCAAATTCTTGGTTGTGCTTCTGAACTTCCGTCTGATCCAGTCGCATTGGAAGCGCAAATCCGTTCAAAAACCATGAAAAAAGGCGGGCCAGGCTATGTGAAAGCCGATCCAGCGTCATTCCCAGCTTTAGCTGACATGAATGATTTTATTCGCGCTTGTGGCGCGTTGCCGACTATTGCGTGGTTGAATGGCGATTCACCCGGCGAAGCTGACCCCGGCGCTCTGTTGGATCTACATATCCAGCATGGTGCAGCAATGTTGAATATTATTCCCGAGCGCAATTGGAATTTTTCTGATGCGAAACTCAGAGAAAAACGGATTGGCGAACTGAATCGAATTATTGCTGCGGCAAAAGAACGCAATATGCCGATTGTCGTCGGCACAGAGATGAATGCCCCGGGCATGAAACTGGTTGACGATTTTGAGTGTGAGGCGTTGAAACCGCATGCAGAATCCTTTGTTGATGGCGCGGCTATTGCTTGTGCGCACACGGTTTTGCAGGTTTCCAGTCGCGGTTATTTCAGCGATTGGGCGTGTGCGGAATATCCTAATTTGGTTGATCGCAATAAATTTTACGCGGAATATGGCCGTCGCGCCATTGTTTGAGATTCTATGGAACTATTTGATACACATTTTCATTACAGTGCGGAATTGCCGCCACAGGAATATCGCGATTTAGTGCCAGCACCGGAGGTTCGGTTTCTCTTGGCAGTCGGCGGTGACCTCGAGGGTTCCAGAAACGCTCGGAAATTCGCCGAAACCATTGAGGATTCGTGGTTTGCCGCTGGAGTTCACCCGCATTCGGCGGGAACGTGTCCGCTTGATTTAGCGGCTTTCGCCGAATTTACAGAACATCCAAAATTCGCGGCGGTCGGAGAACTTGGCTTGGATTTTTATTACGATAACTCGGAGCGTTCAAAGCAATTCAAGATCTTGGAACTGTTTTTAGAGCAGGCTTTGGAATGGCAACGCCCAGCGATTATTCATCTGCGCGATAAAGATGATGTTTTTACCGCGTACGACGAAGGCTGGCGGATATTGCGCGAATTTGCTGACTCTGGTGGGGGTGGCGCGGTACATTGCTTTGGCGGCTCGCCAAAATGGGCGGAAAAATTCCTTGAGATCGGATTCTATTTGGGAGTTACCGGCATCGTGACGTTTCCGCGCGCGCATAATATTCGCGAAACGCTCAGTGTTATTCCGGTTGAACGATTGTTGCTGGAAACAGATGCGCCTTATTTGGCGCCAGTGCCATTCAGGGGAAAAACTAATCACCCTGGATATTTGTTACAGATTGCAGAAAAAGTCGCTGCGGAAAAAGGTATAAAGGTTGAGATGTTGGCAGAAATCACCACCGCAAATGCATTTAAAATGTTGAATTTGGAGCGTCCACAATGAAGTTTTTTCCAGAGAAAGCTAGAAAATTAGAACGAAATTGCGCTGACGGCTATTGGATAGCGGCCGCTGGACGAACTGTAACAGTGCGTCGCCTTGATGGTTCGCTACCTCAACGTGAAGATTTCGAATGGCTGGATAACCCGGAAATTATGTTGGCAGCGCGAGCTGGCGGAAAATGTTTTTATACCGTGGAGATACCTCGCGATTGTGCGCTTCCTGAAAATTTGCATTATGAGGATTTGCGAGAATGCATTCACCTGTTAGGCAAGGATCGCGGTGCGGCGGTTGCACGCGCGGTGGAACTTGGCTATTGGAATCGCGAACATCGTTTTTGTGGCGCATGCGGACTTTTGACTGAAATTTGCGATGATAACGGCGCGCGGCGATGTGGGGCATGTCAAATCGAGTTTTTCCCGCGTTTGTCGCCAGCAATTATCGTGAGGATTACGCGTGGCAATGAAATTATGTTGGCGCATAATCGCCGTTTCAGTTCTGCACATTACAGTTGTATTGCGGGATTTGTTGAATCAGGCGAAAATTTTGAAGACTGTGTTCATCGCGAAACCGCTGAAGAGGTGAATATTCGAATAAAAAATATTCGTTATTTTGGTAGCCAAAGCTGGCCGTTTCCGCATTCACTGATTGCTGGATTCACTGCCGAATACGCGGGTGGAGAACTTAAACCCGATGGCGATGAAATTGATGATGCAAAATGGTTTACTGTTGATCGCCTGCCGGACATTCCGGCCCCCGGTAGCATTTCGCGTGAATTGATTGATGATTTTGTTTTACGGTTTAAACACTAAAAAATCTCTAGAATTCACGCGCGCATAATGCGCGCGCTAATTCTAGGACACGATAAATTATGAATTTTGAAAGAAAAAATATTGAATTAAAAGATTCCACTGGCCAACCAGTGAGTTTTGCATATTACGATAGCGGTGGCGGAGGTCAAACATTATTTTGTGTTGGCGGTCTGACCGCATTTCCCGGCTCATGGCGGAAAATTATTGAATTAATGCCTACGGCCCAGTATCGTTTTACTGCGCTTGATTTAAAAGGATTTGGTAATTCATCAAAAGTCACTCGCGAAGAGTTGTCGCCACTACATCAAGCTTCGTTCATTGCACAATTTATTCTCAAACTTGAGTTAAATAATATTATTTTTATGGCTCATTCTCTTGGAGGCACGGCAGCACTGTTGGCTCTGGATATGCCGGGAATAAGTTCACGTGCCGATCGTTTGGTATTGATTAACAGCATCAGCGCATACAGTGACCAGCCGTATTTTATCAAGAGGATTTCGGCGTTATCTGACGACAATCCGATTCTGCGTTTTGAAAATGAATATGTTACTGCTTATCTATTGCTGCGGCAAATGTATTGTCATGAAGGGAATATCAGTAGAAAGATGTTGGATGAACATGCGGAGTTATTCCGTCAACCTGGCGCCAGAGAGTGTATGATTGCGGCTGCGCAGCAAACACAAATTATGACACAGGAAGAATTTCAATGTACTTTAAATTCGCTATCAATTCCGACTTTGATTATTTGGGGCGCGGAGGACCGTTTGGCACCCAAGGCCAACGCTGAATATTTCCAACGCAATATCGCTGGCTCACGAATTGAATTCATTCCCGATTGCGGACATCTTCCACATCGTGAAAATCCTGAAGCTGTCGTCGCGCTGATTAAAAAATTTATTATTGAAAGATTTGAAAAAATAGTTATTGAAAAACCGAAAGAAACTAAAAAAGTAGAGCCTCAGCTAGCCGCTACCCCGCCTGCAAATTACGGTCTTTCAATGCGCAATCTGATTGACCGTTGGAGTGTTACTGCGATCATGATTTTTATCTTCGTGAAAATTCTACAACTTTTGAAGAAAATGGGCTTACGAGCGGAGGAGAATGGCTGGCGCAAAGCAACTGGGATTTTTATGCGCAACGAATATTCCAAATTCACTCTTGCGACCTTCAGATTGCGTTATTATGAGGATAATCACGTTCCTTCAGATTTCGGTAGTGCACGTCATCAGTTGATCGGAAAATTAGCGGATTTTTTGCGTAGCAACAGCAGTTTGCATTGGTCTGTAGAACCAGGGCTTTTCCGTTTGAAACGGCGCAAGGCCTATTTTAGTGATATTGTCGAGGCGTTCTGGGAAAAAGATGGGCGCTTAGAACGATTGGAAGCTCATTTGGATAGTAGCCGTAAAATATTTTCTATTCTAACCGAGACGCATATTCAAAAAGCGCTGAATAAGCTGGTCAAGGTTTACAATCGCAATCTTAACGTAAAACAACTTAAACGGCCAACCGTTTTATCGCGCCGGATGCGGCGATGGGCTATTCGTGGCGAAAAAGGGATTGGATTTGCCGGACGATTAGAGCTCCGCATGTTAGTTGATCGCCTTTTGACCGCCACTTTTATTCATTGCGAAGAACTCAGTTCAGATCCAGAACGATTTTTACGACGCCGTTTAGCGACGCCAAATATTAAGACCTATCGGCACCCAGGTTGGGGACTTTTGAATGTTATTTGTCGTTTTACCCCTGATTACGCTGAAGCCGATTTATGGGTTCAATACCATCACGTGCCGGTTGACGGAATGCCGATGCAAGAACTGTTGCGTAAGCTTAAAGACGATTGGGGTTCGCACGGCAAATTACTGTACCCTGCGCACGGCAGCCGCGAAGCTAGACCGGAGATGTTCTATTACGGAAACCTGCTGTTTCGCGCTCGGATTTATGTAAATTTTGAACCAATGCTGGCTATTCGTAAACATATGAATGAGCTTTATGCCAACCAGATGGGCGGGCCTGCGACTATTGCTGGAATGTTGATTTGGGGTTTGGCTCAGCATCCAGCATTTTCCAAAAGTAAAGTGGTATTTCCAGTTGAACTAGCGACAAAAGCGCAAAAAGAACGTGAATTAAGTTTGGTATTTATTCGTCCAGGCGAATATATCGACATCGATAATCCAGTTCAAGGGTTCATTAACTTTCAAAAAGATTTCAACTGGCGAACCTGGCGAACGCGGATGGGGCGCAGTGAAAGCTACGAATTGTTGGAATTATATTCGATGATTCACCCACTATTTTACTATATTGCTCGCTATGTATTTCCAAAGACCACTGGCGAAATTCTGGGAACGGTCGGAGTTACGGTGATTCGCGATGCAGAGATGTTTATCAGTCCGCTCAGCGATCTTCAGCAGAATGGATTTATGTCTATCGGTAATTTAGCCATGCCGACTGTTGACGGTGGCACTTCAGGGATTGTCAGCATCTGCGGCGATCGGAAACAGATCAAGCTTTATATTGAAGCAATCAATCTACTAGCAGATAATTACCACAGTTTTATTGAGCTTTCAGAAGAAACGAAAAATTAGGTTACTAATGAATCTCTTTCAGTACAATCGCGGTACGTGATGGGAGATAGAAATGTAACCGATGACAGATTGCCGAACCGATTTTATCTGGTAATGTGAAATATTTTTGATTCGCTTCTAGACGATTAAAACCGCCAAATTGGTGGGCATCGGAATCTAAAACTAGATGATACTCGCCAGGTAAGACCTCTAACGGATAATCTGCCTGCGATTCAGATGGATGGAAATTAAAGATAAAAATCAAACCGTTACGCTCAAAAGCCAAGATGTGAGCAAGTTCATCAGCTTTCAAAAATTGTGGCAACATTGAGTAGAGATCATATTGTTTAATCAATGATAGCATGGCATGATCAAAGCGTGCTAGAGGTTGGAAGCGCAACTCGGGATCTGAGGATAGCGACCACTGACGGCGCGCATAACGATGTGACCAATCATTACCTTCGCGAGGAAAATCAATCCATTCTGGATGACCAAATTCGTTTCCCATAAAATTCAGGTAGCCATTTGCGGCAGAGGCGGCGGTCGCTAGTCGTGCCATCTTGTGAATGGCGATACCGCGATCGACCTGAAGGTTAGAAGAGCCAGCATGCATGGCGTTATACATTGAACCGCCGATTAAACGGAAAATCGAAGTTTGTCCACCGACAATGGCTTGATCGTGACATTCGACATAACTTATCGTACATTCGTCTTTGCGCCGATTAGTCAGTTCATGCCACAAACCACCCATGTTCCAAACTTCGTCTGGTAGATCGAATAATTTAAACCAAAAATCGGTTACTCCCATTGCCAAGCGGTAATCAAAACCAATACCGCCGGATTCCTCCAGTGAACTAGCCAAACCTGGCATACCGCTAACGTCTTCCGCTATCGTAATGGCATCAGGATTGACTTCGTGAATGAGTTGGTTGGCCAATGCCAGATAGATCAGCGCATCTTCATCGACTTGATCATTAAAATAATCATTATATGAGGTAAAAACCGAATTTATGCCATGGTGGTGATATAGCATGCTGGTAACACCATCAAAGCGGAACCCATCGACATGGTATTCGTCAAGCCAAAAACGACAATTTGAGAGCAAAAAGTGGAGCACTTCGTGCTTATAATAGTCAAAGCATAGCGAGTCCCAGCCAGCATGAAGTCCGCGTTCGCCTTGATGGAAGTATTGATAAGAAGTCCCATCGAGATTGCCCAGCCCCTCGCGCTGATTTTTAACCGCGTGCGAATGGACTAAATCGATAATTATGCGCAGACCTAGACCATGGGCAGTATCAACCAACGACTTGAATTCTTCTGGCGTACCGAAACGTGATGATAATGCAAAATAACCTGCAACATGATAGCCGAAAGAACCGTAATAAGGGTGTTCCAGCACTGCCATCAATTGAACCGTATTATAACCAGATGCAGCAATGCGCGGCAGGATGTCGCGTTCAAACTCGACAAATGTCCCGACGCGTTCATCTTCAGTGGCCATGCCGACGTGTGCCTCATAAATCAGCAATTCATGCGTTTTTACTGGAGTGCGATTTTTGAATATGAACGGCGTTTTGGGTTGCCATACTTGCGCACAGAATAATTTGGTGTGTTCGTCCTGAACTACGCGACGCGCATATGCCGGAATCCTGATGCCACCGCCCCCTTCCCAAAACACCTGCATCGCGTAGAGCATATTGTGAGCAAGCGTATCCTTCGGTAATGTGATTTCCCAAATTCCTCTAGGATTAAGGAGCGTCAATTCAAATTCGCTACGAATTTCCCAGTCAGAAAAATCGCCGATTAAAAAAATCGCGGACGCGTTCGGTGCCCATTCTCGAAAAACCCATTGGTCATCGCGAAAGTGCAACCCGAAATATTCGTGACCAGATGCGAAATCTTTCAGATTACTTCCGGCAGTCAAGCGGTTTTCTGTAGCCAAAATCATCGCAGAACGACGGCAGAGGTGTTCTAGGTAAGTGTCCAGTAACGCATCACCGCTCAATGGCTTGCGCCTGTTTTGTGGTCTCATTGAATTCATAGTTTTGCCACTAATGGGCGATGTAACATGTTTTCGTAAATGTCAATATATGCGCGCGCGGTGACGTCATGATTGAAGCGCTCAGCGGCCTCACGCATAATGCGAGCTTGATGAATTTCGCGTTCATCGCGAGGCAGACGATAGAATTTCATGGCTTGTTCAATAGCCCACCATAGGCCGTTGCTGTCGTAATGCTTGAATAAAAAGCCGTTACCAGTTCCCGCGTCGAAATTAAAATCTTCAACGGTATCGTGTAATCCGCCAGTATCGTGCGCAATTGGAAGTGAACCATAATATTGGCAAGCCATTTGTGGCAATCCGCAAGGTTCAAATAGTGACGGCATCAAGGTGAAATCGGAAGCAGCAAAACCCAAGTGCGATAATTCATCATTAAAGTCACAGACCGCAACCCGATGATTGAAGCCGTGATGTTCCACTATTTCCCTGAAAACGTGCTGGTAATCACCGTTAGCAATAATAGCGATTTGAAGATTATCGGTCCAATATTCTGAAATTACCCGGTACATAATTTCGGCGAGCAATTGACACCCTTTTTGGAGCGGATCGAGGCGCGAAGGCCAGAGTAAAAGCGGCGCAGCTTGATCTTCGTCCAAACCAATGACATGTTGAAGTGCCAATTTATTGCGGTTTTTCCCGTTAATCAAGGTTTCTGGGGTGAATTTTGCTTCTAAACATTTGTCAGTGGATGGATTAAAGGATGCATCCGGCGCGTTAAGAATTCCAAAAGCGCAGCCGGAATGGAATTTCCCGCGGATCTCATTGCGACAAGCTTCAGGAATAAAATTGTGCATACCGTCAACCACTTCACTTAAAAACGTCGGGCTGACTGTATTAATAAAATGAGATGCAAAAATTCCAGTGGTCAGCAGGTCAACGCCATTGCATGATCTACTCTCTTCATAATTGTGTGGTGGACGTTCAAAATAGAGATTTTCCCAAAATTCGGCAGCGTCAATGCCGCGATCCTCGATCTCAGCCAAGGTAAGATGGTGGGTGTGAATATTGTGAACGGTAAACAGACATGGAATGCCTAGACGTCGCGCAAATGCCGGAATTAAACCGGTCATCCAGTCATTACAGTGAATCAGATCGGGATTGACTGCCGGTATGATATTGTTAATTACTTCACGTTGGAATGCCAAAGCGTGCCGGATACTTTCAGCGTGATAATTGCTGTAAATTTGATCGCGATAATAAAATGCGCGGTCTTCAGCCAAATGGATCCGCGAACCTGGTAACAATGTAGTATAAACGCGAAGCTCGGAGCTTAGTAGTTTTCCAACGTCGATATTGAAGATTTTTCGATAATGCGGCAATGCAACATGAATATCAGCGCCACGTTTGAATAATGCAGCGACTAATGATGCCGATACATCGGCGAGCCCGCCAGCTTTGGCACGGAGCGTATTCGCCATGTTACCCATGCCGTTTGGCAAATAGGTAATTTCTGGCGTTACTACCAGAATTCTTGGATTTTTTTTGATCTTCATAGTTTTCTCGTCATCTAATTATTTAAGATATTTACCGCCTCAGAACTCCAATTAGAAGTATCTCCTGTCGAAATCTGGAAAACTCTACTGTCCAGACCACCTCATGAAACCGGGCATACTGCGAGTCCAGAGGTCTCCGAGAGGCGTGACGCGGCCAGTCATGCCAAAGCGACCAGCAATTTCACAAAACATTTTATGGGTATACAGATAATTGCCATCGCCCAATTCCTTGAAGGTTTTCATCAAAACAAAGTTACTTTTGACGATAGCGTTATGTACGTCAACAGGGCCGTAATAGATTTCAACATCAACCTCCTCAGGTTTAAGGTCAGCCAGATAGACTTTTAATGAAACGTTGAAAGAATCACAGGTGTGAATATCGTTCAGATCACATTCAGCATGCGGTTGTTCGACATGAATGCGAGGGAAATTCTTGATTAAACGCTGTTTATCGTTGACCAGAGCAACTGCATTTTGAGCATTATCTGCCATTAATCTGGTATATTCGGCACAGGCCGGTTTGTAAAATTTACTCTCGTAATCTTGGACCATCCGAGTACTTGAAAAGAGTCCTAAACCCATTTTAATAGAATTTTTCATCATTTTGATCCAACGTTTTGGAAGGTCGCCGTCTGAGCGGTCATAGAAGCATGGGATCACTTCGTTTTCTAATAAGCTGAATAGTGCGGCTGATTCATTGGCATCGGCTTCATTGATATTTGAATTGTCCTCATCACTAGGAATTGCCCACCCAGCATTATTATCAAATTCATAACCTTCATCCCACCAACCATCAAGAATACTGCAATGAAGTACGCCATTAATCGCGCCTTTCATGCCGGATGTACCGCTAGCTTCCTGTGGCCTGCGCGGAGTGTTTAGCCACACATCCACGCCTTGAACCATATAACGCGCTACTGCAATGTTGTAATCATCAAGAAAAACCACGCGGTTACGCACATTTGGGCGCTGAGCATATTGAAGTACTTGACGGATTAACTCTTTGCCTTGCTCATCAGCTGGATGCGCTTTTCCTGCAAAAATGAACTGAACCGGACGATTAGGATTATTAATCAGTGCATCGAGCCGGTCTGGATCGCGCAATAACAAATCTGCGCGTTTATAAGTGGCAAAACGTCGCGCAAAACCGATAGTTAAAATATCTGGATCGAGCGCGCTTTTGGCTGAGACGTTGACGCGGTCGAAGAGATGGCGTGACTTAAATTGCTTTTGCAGGTTTAGTCGCGCATAGCGTACTAGCGAGTGGCGGCAAAGTTCATGGCTCATCCAAAGTTCTTCATCAGGGATTGCGGCAATGCCAGCTTCAAGTTTCTCAACTTTCGGATTTGCATCCCATCCAGAACCAAGGTAGTGATTGTAAAGGATCGCATTGTGGATGGATATCCAAGTGCGAACGTGAACACCGTTGGTAACGTGTGTAATCGGAATTTCATCCTGAGGGCGCAATGGCCATAACCGGTTCCACATTGAGCGTGCGACTTCGCCGTGCAGACGGCTGACGCCGTTGCTGTAATTAGCCATACGTAAGCCTAGTACGGTCATCGAAAATTCATGCGGATTATTGTTTTCTGCGCCGACTGCCCAGTTGATAATGCGTTCAGGTTTAATGCCAATATCAGCGCAAAGTATATCTAAATATGGGCGAACTAGGTCGGTATCAAAGGTTTCATTACCAGCCGGCACCGGTGTGTGAGTAGTAAAGACGTTAGTGCGCCAGACCACTTCAAGCGCGGCATCTGGCGTTAACCCTTTTTCTTTAATCAAGTAAGTCATGCGTGCTAGTGAAAGAAAAGCTGCGTGCCCCTCGTTCATGTGACACATCGAAGGTTCCATGCCCATTTTGGTTAGCGCGTTGAAACCACCGATACCAAGTAGCAATTCTTGGTGTAGACGTTGCCTGCGATCTGAGGTGTAAAGGCGTTCACAAATATTGCGAACATCCTGGCGATTTTGCGGTAGTTCTGTATCGAGTAGAACTAAGGTAACACAGCCAACTTCCATTTTCCAAACTGCGGCGACAGCTTCGGTGTCAAGTAAAGATATCTTGACAAATAACTCTTTTCCGTTTTTATCGCAAGCTCGGGTCAACGGCATGTGGTTAATTTTATTTTCAGGATAACGCTCAACCTGCATTCCGGTGCGGTCGAGCGTTTGCATGAAATATCCTTCACGATAAAGCAATCCGACGGCGACCATTGGCATTTTTAAGTCAGCGGCAGCTTTCAAGTGATCTCCAGCCAACAATCCGAGACCACCAGAATAAAGGCGAACACTCTCGTGCAGCCCGTACTCCAAGGAAAAATATGCAATTTGGCGATCGGACATCTTCACTTTGTCAGTGATGTTTTTTACCTGATGTTTAAATTCCTCCTCAACGATCCTCAAGTGTCGCAGATAAGCTGCATCTTTAGCCAGCTCTTCGAGACGGCTTTGAGGTACCATAATCAGAAATTGGCGGGTATTGCCGTGCATTTCACGCCATAAACTAATATCAATCTTGCGGAAGAGGTCGATTGCTTCCCAATTCCAACACCACCAGAGATTGTATGATAACTCTTCAAGGAATTTCAGTTCTTTGGGCATGCATGGGGAGACGTTGTATAATTGAACATTAAGCATAAATAAATCCTTGGTTTTGTTATCGTATCTTAGTTAATTTTTTTTATTGGTATAAAATTAATGGCGCTTACTCGAAGCTCCTACGTTTAATTGGAGTTTTGGTAAGTGCCATTCGCGTTGTATTGAAGAAAATTAAATTTCGATCTCAAGTACGCTGTTGAGCGTGCCCATATCGTTAGGCGTGAATTTTGGGTTGTTTGGGTCGATGCACCAAGTGTCATTAATGCAGAACTTGTACTGATAAGAACCCGGCGCCAGCAACAAAGTACACTGGAAAGTGCCGTCACCATTTTTATCTTTCAGTATTTTGTCGTTTGGTTGCCAATCATTGAAACAACCAGCGACAGAAACAGTACTTCCTATATCCGCTGCGATAAAGAAAACATGGCGTTTTTTCTTTTTGATAGGTTTTGACGCAGCTGGAATGCTCTTGTTTTTCGTGGCCTTAGCGATTTTTTCCTTCGTGGTCATAATTCACCTCTCTATTTTGTTTAAAAGATTAAACTTCACGCTTAATACTACATTTACTATAATGCAATGATTTTATAATTTCAAGAGGGATTGTTTTCTATAAACAACATAAACAAATGAGAGCAGCAATTCCGAATGAACATGA
>DLIO01000026.1 GCA_002483765.1 Lentisphaeria bacterium UBA7640
ACCAAACAGATTACCCGCGACGATTACTTGTAGCAGATCCAGAAGACAAAGACGAATACAAAGCGGAAAATGTGTTCTTTGTCCCTGAAGTTGCTCGCTGGTCATATTTGCAATCCAAAGCCCAAATGCCTGAAATCGGCAAAGAACATTTGACTTCAGGCTTTCGTTTCGGTATATTTGTAAGAGAAATTAAAGTGTGAGTGCTGTGTTTGCAGTATTTCTTAGTTTTTATATTGAGGCTATTCATCACATGGACTGTCTGCGGAAGTTCAAGAAAGAATAGCTCGACGCATGAGTTGAAACTGGCGATGCGGCTTAGGATCAACAGCCCTAAGTGGCCGAAAAAATAATATAATCAGGAGTTTATAGATGACAAGCAATCAACAACGCGTGACACTGCAGCGCCAGATATGGCAGATTGCCAATGATGTACGGGGCGCAGTGGATGGCTGGGATTTTAAGCAATATGTACTCGGTACCCTGTTTTATCGTTTTATCAGTGAAAACTTTGCCAGCTACATCGAAGCCGGCGATGACAGCATTCATTATGCGGAGGTTGGCGATGAAGTCATCACCCCGAACATCAAAGACGATGCCATTAAAACCAAAGGCTACTTTATTTATCCCAGTCAGTTGTTCGCCAAGATCGCCGCAGGCGCTAACACCAACGAAAGTTTAAATACGGATCTCGCCGCCATTTTTACTGCTATTGAAAGTTCAGCTAACGGCTACCCGTCTGAAGTGGATATCAAAGGCCTGTTTGCTGATTTCGATACCACCAGTAACCGACTCGGGAACACCGTGGCCGATAAAAACAGCCGTTTGGCCGCTGTGCTCAAAGGGGTAGCCGGGCTGAACTTTGGTGATTTTCAAGGCAACCATATTGACCTGTTTGGCGATGCCTACGAATTCCTCATCTCAAACTATGCCGCCAATGCGGGTAAATCCGGTGGTGAGTTTTTTACCCCACAGCATGTCTCCAAGCTGATTGCCCAACTGGCCATGCACAAGCAAACCAGCGTCAATAAAATTTATGACCCTGCCTGCGGTTCAGGCTCCTTGCTGCTGCAAGCCAAAAAACACTTTGACGCCCATATTATTGAAGACGGCTTTTGGGGTCAGGAGATCAGCCACACCACCTATAACTTGGCGCGCATGAACATGTTTTTGCACAACATCAACTACGACAAGTTCAATATGCAACTGGGCAATACCCTGATTGATCCGCGCTTTGGTGATGACAAACCCTTTGATGCCATTGTCTCCAACCCCCCGTATTCGGTGAAGTGGAAAGGCAGCGATGACCCCACCCTGATTAATGATGACCGCTTTGCTCCTGCCGGAGTACTCGCCCCCAAATCTAAAGCCGATTTTGCCTTTGTGCTCCATGCCTTGAGCTATCTTTCCAGCAAAGGCCGCGCGGCGATTGTCTGCTTCCCCGGTATTTTTTACCGTGGCGGGGCCGAGCAGAAAATCCGCCAATATCTGGTCGATAACAACTATGTCGAAACGGTCATCTCGTTAGCGCCCAACCTGTTTTTTGGTACCACTATCGCCGTCAATATTCTGGTGCTATCCAAGCACAAAAGCGATACCAACACTCAGTTTATCGACGCCAGCGCACTATTTAAAAAAGAGACCAACACCAACACGCTCACCAATGAACACATCGAACAAATTATGCAGGCCTTCGACAGCAAAGGCGATAAGGAGCATTTTGCCAAATCGATACCTTTTGAGGCCATCGCTGCCAACGATTATAACCTATCCGTCAGTAGCTATGTAGAAGCCAAAGATACCCGCGAAGTGGTGAATATCACCGAGCTCAATGCCGAGCTGAAAACCACGGTTGCCAACATCGACCAGCTGCGTGCGGATATTGATGCCATTGTGGCGACGATTGAGGGAGTTTAGCCATGAAAACCCCAAATCAGCAGATCATAATTTTCAAGAGCGACGATGGTCGAATTTCTGTCAGTGCCCATTTTGATGCGGAAACCGCATGGCTTTCACTAGATCAGATGGCCGACTTATTTGATCGAGACAAATCCACGATTTCCCGCCATCTAAAAAATGTATTTGATGAAGGAGAGTTGCAGCGAGAGTCAGTTGTTGCAAAATTTGCAACAACTGCTGCTGATGGAAAAACCTATCAGGTGGATTACTACAACCTCGATGTGATTATCTCGGTTGGCTACAGAGTGAAATCATTGCGTGGTACACAGTTTCGCATTTGGGCGACCAGTATCCTGAAAGAGTATCTCGAAAAAGGTTTTGCATTAAACGACGAACGGTTAAAAGGGCTCGGCGGCGGTAACTACTGGAAAGAACTACTGGATCGCATTCGCGACATCCGCTCCAGCGAAAAAGTGATGTATCGCCAAGTGCTGGAATTATACGCCACGGCAACCGATTACAATCCCTGTAGCGAGGAAAGCACGGCCTTTTTCAAAATCGTACAAAATAAATTGCATTATGCAGCCCATGGCCACACCGCCAGTGAAGTGATTTACCTGCGGGTTGATAGCGATAAGCCTTTTGCCGGATTAAGCAATTTTAAAGGCAGCCAACCCACCCAAGCCGAAGCCATGATTGCCAAAAATTATTTAAACGTGCAGGAACTGCGGGTGCTGAATAACCTGGTCTCGGCCTATTTTGACTTAGCCGAACTCAACGCAATCGAAGAACGTGAGATGCGCATGGCCGATTATGTGCGTGAGCTCGACAATATACTCTCAAGCACAGGGCGAAAATTACTCGCCAATGCTGGAACGATTTCGCACACCCAATCAGAAAACAAAGCGAAAGTAGAATATAAAAAATACAAAGCAAAAACGCTGGAGCAAGTCGAACAAGACTACCTGAACACCATCAACTCATTGGAAGATATAGCTAAAAAAGGAGGCCATTCATGAGCAATATGAGCTTTCTGGAAAAGCTGCTTGATGGCGCTGAGGTGGAGTGGAAGGTACTGGGGGAGGTGGTTAATACTGCAACAGCGCCTGTAAAGCTCAAAAAAGAGGCTTACCGTGTAACTGGGAATATCCCAATTATTGATCAAGGTATAAAATTCATAGCTGGTTTATGCTGATGACAATATAACTCCGGTCGAACCTGACAAATACGTTGTTTTTGGCGACCATTCTGAACACCTCAAGTATGTGGACTTTGCCTTTGTTCAAGGTGCTGATGGCTTAAAAATTCTGAAGGCGATTTCTAATAACACCAAGTACATCTATTACGCTTTTCAAAACTTCTACCAGAAAGAGTTAAGTTATAAGCGACATTGGTCCACTGCGAAAGAAACATTAATCCCCATCCCGCCCCTCGGAATCCAAGCAGAAATCGTCCGCGTTTTGGACACATTTACCGGATTTTCCTGAAAGAAGTATA
>DLIO01000067.1 GCA_002483765.1 Lentisphaeria bacterium UBA7640
GCTCAAAGTAATGAGCTCTGATTTGTTGTCCAATCCCCTTTAATCCACACTCTGGATCAACCGCATTATTACATATATCAGCGATTTCGCCATCAATTCGATAAGTTAAAAAACCTACAACTTGGCACTGTTCTTCACAAATCATAACCCACTCAGGATGACTTTTGATCTGTTCAATAATTTGCAATCCCTTGACTGTGTCAGGGGTAGGATTGACAATCTGAAAAATCTCATCGCCCAAATCATTGCGCATTGATTCATAAATATTACGCCATGCCGCATTTCCTATCCTCACTAGCTCATCTAAATCATTCGTTGCATAAGCTCTAATCATAATACTTTTCTCTTAAATTTTACCAATTTCATAATAATTTTTTATCCCCAGAAATCACTATTACCTCTAAAGCTAATACACGGGCTAATGCCTAGTCAAACTATTTGCCCTTGACAGCCTCTTTTCGCTGTAATCTCACTTATTTTATTATCTCATATTGACTTTGACATTCTGGATACAAAATACAAGCAAAATATTTAATTATCCGTTTGATTACCGTTCGGTTGTAGTTTTATCTACAATATCAGCATAAACAAAATAATGATCACTAGGATAATGGCCTAGATCATTTTTGTTTCTCACAATTGAAGATTCAATAGCTCTAAAGTTACCTCGAGTAAAAATCCAATCAATCTTGTTTTTAAGTTCATCAGTTTCTGGTTGATATTTATCACCTAAAAATGCATGATAAGTGAATTTCTCATTCTTTATTCCCGTGGCTACAGCATAAGTATCTGTCCAACCATGACCCAACAAATACTGAATTGTAGGATTTTGATAAGTGCAATTCATATCGCCAGCAAGAATTTGTGGATAAGCGTCACATGCTTTAGCACTTTCACAAATCATACGCGCACTATTTTCTCGTGCTTCCTGCCCAATATTATCAAGATGTGTATTCATGAAAAATAGAACCTTTCCAGTCAGAGTATCTTCGAGCTGTGCCCAATTTACGAGACGACGATGACGAGAATCCCAAGACTTAGAACCTATCACATGTGGAGTTACTGAAAGGAAGTACGCACCAGATGAAAGTAATTTAAATCGTTCTTTCCGATACATTATTGTATTCATAGGACGTCCACCCTGAACTTGATCCAAAGTATACAGAATCCGATAATCTTGCAAATTAGGGACTAAAAAATTAAAATTATCTTGAACCATTTCCTGACTGGCAATCAAATCAGGGTTAATACGCTTGATTTCTTCTAAGCAAAAATGGCAACGATTTTCCCACGCATTTGTCCCGTCAAAACTAAATGCTCCGCGAAGATTACAGGTTAATACCCGAATTTTATGTGCCTTGTTGTAGCCAGCATCTTTTTGAAGGATTATGTTCTTCTGAGGCAACACATCTATATATTTTTTAATAGATTCCTGTGACATATTATAATTTCATCCTTGACGAATAGATTTTCTTGGTTGAGTGTGTCGATAATTTTGTGTAAACAGCTTTGTTCTTTGTTTAAATCAATATCCTAGTTTATCACTTTCCCAGCGTGCGCAAACACGCTTTTCCTATCAAAAGCCGCCTAAAGGATGGAATATTCGATGGACTGTTCATAGCTGAAACCGCTCCTCAAATTTAATAGCAGACTGATTCAAAACTTTTTCCTCTTATTTTAATATCCTACACGTCGCTTTGTTAAAACAAGGACACCAAATAAGGATATTTGCGCTATAAATTTTCATTTGAAAGGGACATACCCCACTCAACAACATGCTTTTCAAGAATATATCTCATCTATCAGTTTTGGATCTTTACCGATTATTTCTAGATAACGCGCAAGTAGACGGCGTGCTGACCCCCATTCGGTGTTAGGACTCATGCAACTAAAAAACTCATAAGTTATTATGCGTTCTACCCATGGAGAAGCCTCTGAAAGCTTCATGTATAACGAACGATAATCCACTTGGCGGAATACTCCAGAAGGCTCTCCATGTCCAGAAAAAGGCCTTTGAAATGTTTCAATATTACTCCACATTTCTATTCCACATTTTTCAAAAAGCACCCCTACTTTTTGATACCATTGTTTAAGACCATTTGGTTCTATCTCACCGCAGAAACATGCAGGAGCAGCTATCTTGTCTTGGGGTGCGCAATAATCCAACATTCCTGCAACTTCTTCAAAGAAATATCGTCCGTAAATATCTACCCATTGGTCTGGAGTGTATTTTTGGCTAATATTTCCTGTCGGGCCTCCAAAACTCGGGGACATGAATGTCTTTTTGTCGGAAAAATTCTTTCGCATGTATTTGAGTATCTCGCTACATATATCAAGAAAATTAAAATGCCAAGGTAGAGCTTCAAGTGAGACATACAACCCTTTGAAACATTTATGGTTGCCATATTTTTCAACAGTCCTGTCGTAGTAACGTTTGTTGTTGTCGACCTCCTTTTTCCAGTCCCCTAAGTGCAGATTAGTGATTCCTACTGGACCACCGAGATATAAATCCATTTCATATTTATCGGCGAGACGAAATACCATATCAAGCAATGAAGCATCTTCTTCCCATGTTGTAGAACGTGGATCTTCCGCAGAAAGCTGTATTCCATCTTGTTCATATTCGGTACGAATAACAAAAAGATGATTCATTCCAATAGCTTTCATCATTCTGAAATCCTGCTCCCACTCTTTTAAGCCAGAATTGGTTATTCCAGTGTCGGAGATAAGCATGTTCACAAATGTTCCAGTAATCGGCTTCAAAATTTGATCTTTTAGCATTTGAAACAATTCCTTTATTTTTTAAGTTAATTTTAAGTAAAGATCCTTTCGTCAGAATTTGTGTATAGATTCTGGATGCCAGTATTGATCAAGAGAAAGTCGATTTCTGGATCTATCAAAGCTTTTCAGTATTAAGCGAAAGTATATTTCAATAATCCTATGAAACTATTTCTCGCCAACTCTTTTCTCTCTCATAGTTTATACCATTAATAAGGTAATGTAGATTCCATAAATATTTACCTGAAAAATGGTATTTCTTTATTGTTGATTATTCTTCAATGATAACTGCGACTTCGCTATCAGGATTAAGTTTTAGTTGTATGGTAGAGCCACCTTTTACCTTTCTTGAAAAGTGCCCTTTCGGATCACTGTAAATGTAAGCGGTAAGATTTTTGTCACGATTTAAAGTAAATTTCCCAGACTGATTGGTGAAAATACGGTCTTCACCAAATACGACCCCTGGGTAGATTTCTTTGACCGTTATGGGATAAAGTTTTTTCAACACGTGGTCGCCATACATACGTGATGCGTAATAACAGCAAATCACGCCGTAGCGCAAGTAAAACTTGACATCACTCCAAGCCGTTGTGTTACGTTTACAAGTCAAAGTCAAAGGAGTGCGCCCAGCCTGAGCAGCACGAATAAGATAACCGTAGGTGTGCGCTACTGGTTCAGCAAAATGAATTATTGGTAGCTCCATCAGCTCTTTCAAACAATCAAACTGATTGGCAAATGTCACGCGTCCTTCCGAAACCCTCTTGCCAGTTTCAACTAAAAAATCTTTTGAATACAAAGGAATTATCGCTATTTTCTTTTCGATTTCACCATCTTGATTTAGTAACGCGCTTTTTCCATCCGAAAGATTATAAGCAATGCGTGCTCTAGAATGATTCCACTCGTCAAGAAACATACCAGAAAACTTTTCTTGATTAAGAACAATGTCTAAATTTTTAGTGATCTGCTTGCCACTTGCATTATTCAACCGAGGTGCCAAATGATAAAGGCGACCACTTCGATATGGGATTGTTTTACCAAACGAATTATGCATAACACTGTCCTTAAAATAATCCTCCCACCGTTCTTTTGTATTAATATTAAATGCTCCTTGCGTACTCAACAAGTGAGGATCGAGATACATCAGCAGTGGCAAATCCAGCCCAGCATCCCTTATATCCTTAAGAAACTTTGCGGGGATGCGTAACCCTTCACGATATATGTCACTCTTTTCATTGCCGTAAGTCATACTATTATCTAACACTGGTGTCACGGCTGGAATAGTGATACCAGAATCCTCAAAAAACTTTTTTATCATTTCAGGAGAATCGAGTTTTTTTCGATAATATCGTCCGTAAGATTCGGTATCCTTAAATGGATAAACAAAGCCAAAAAGTCCTGGAATTAGCTGATACATATTATAATCACGACGCAAAGTATTCAACATTGTGTAGTAATTTCCATCGGCAATTGGATAGATTTTCCACACCACTGTATATGAACTGTTCGGTTCTAGATAAAACAGATCATTAGCAAGATGTAAAGTATCATCAACAGCCATTCCTGAAAATTGATTACGGTAGCAATCATCCTCCAAATAAATCCCAAAACCGGCATCAGCATACCGGAAGAAAATTAATGGAGTAGTAGCAAATTCACGACTAGTAAGATTATCGATATTCAGAGTGAAACTAGGCAATTTTGCACCAGATACTCGTAATTCGTCCAATTTATCTAAGTCAACTTTGATGCTATTTTCAAAAATAACTGGAAGGTCCGCTTGAGTTAGGTTTTTCATCGTATCACTTATCGTGATAACTTCTGGGCTTTGCTTGACCACACGGGTGACTTCAAACTCTTTAGTTTTCCAACGGTTTAAGCCGTCCTGTGCAGCTGCAGTCCCGTTAACCAACCAAGTTGACTTGAACGTATTATTAGAACTCCCCGCCAACAACTCCATCGTGCCGTCTTTGTTAATATTAAAAACAGCTTTAGTTACAGACGGGATAGCTGGAGCGTAAAGAGAACGTGCTTTCGCGTCTTCATAATCATCAGTACATTTCAATTCTTTTTCAATTCCCCGATGAAGAGATGTGGCACGATGCCGTAATTTTGCCAATCCCATGCTACGAGGTTTTTTCAATTCAAGAGCTGGTCCTTTGGGGAACCCATCATTAATTAAGCGCACATCTTTCAACTCCAATCCAGATTCACGAAATGCTGTGAAAATATTGACAAAAGTAATACTATTGTCTTTCTCCCTCAACAGACCAGTTAAATCAAATACAAAATCATGGACGAACTCTTTGTCAATAGTTTTAGCTGAATTTTCCCATGGATAATATACTAATGTTATAGTCCGACCACCAGCAACCCAATCCACAAAATGGTCTGATCGGAACCTAAAATAATCACCTTTATTGACAAGACGAGTCTCATCAAGTGGCATTCCATTTATTATTATTTCCATTGCCTGCGTCGCGCCACTTTTGAAGTTTTTCGCGTCAATGCGTCCAGAAAATGCTAAATATTGTGGGATTTTCTGTTGATTCGGTAATTTTACGGTATAGGTCTCTCCTAACGGAATACGGTGATGTTTAACTAAATTAACTGATTGCCCCATCACTGCAACTGCCGATAACAACGAAATACATAATAAGATTCTCTGTCGAGTAGACATTATAA
>DLIO01000050.1:0-23774 GCA_002483765.1 Lentisphaeria bacterium UBA7640
TACTTTTTCAATTGACCTTTTTTTTGAAAAGCATCTAGAATGTAGAAGATCGCAGTTAGAATTAGGAAAAGAGAGTCTAACCACAAAGGAAACAAAGAAGGCGCAAAGTACAGTTGGGGAAGGAAGAATGTTGAGTGATGAATTATGAATTATGAATTGGGAAAAGGGGGGAGGATTTTAACCACAGATGGAGACCGATTAACACAGATAAAAAAGATAGCACAAGCATTCCGGCCTGTTAAAAAGAAAGTAATACAGACATTCCTGCCTGTGTTTTTTGTTGCAACTACTCGTCTGAATTCTCGCGCGCCACATCATTCGATATGGTCGAAACTTTATGCGCGCGCGAATTAAAAAACAATTTAACCCGCTTTTCCATTTTTCAATTTACGATTAGTGCCAATCAGTGTCCATTAGTGGTTACTTTCCAGTTTACTTTTCTCTCTTTTTCGTTCCTTTCGTGTTTTTCGTGGTTAAAACTCTCTTTCCCAACTTTCTACATTTTTGATGGTTTAGATAATGTATCGTGTAATTTTTGAGCGAAGATGGTACCGATACCGGGAACGCGGCGGGTGATCTCTTCTGGCGTTGCTTGACGCAATGCGCGGACTGAACCAAATTCCTTTAATAACATTTTTTTACGGATTTTTCCGATGCCTGGAATATCGTCCAGTAGCGAATTCTGGATACGGCGTAAACGCAGTTCACGGTTGTAACTGATGGCGAAACGGTGCGCTTCGTCACGGATTGCCTGTAATAAACGCAATGCCGGGCGATGGCGTTCTAAGACCAAAGGTTTGCTTTTGCCCGGTAGAAAAATCTCTTCATTGCGTTCTGCCAAGCCGATCACGGGCAGGGCAGGGCAACCAACTTTTATTAATGCAGTAATTGCTGCTGAAAGTTGTCCTTTGCCACCGTCAACTACAACCAATGATGGTAATTCGCTTTTTTCGGCTAGTTTACGCGTAAAATGGCGTGAGAAGAGCTCTTTCATCGAGGCGACATCATCATTTTGGGAATTTCTAATTCTGAAACGGCGATAGTGTCCGCGCGCTGGAGCGCCGTCAATAAAACAGACGGCGCTGGCAACAGTCATGGTTCCAGCCAGATGAGAGTTGTCAAAACATTCAATGCGGGTCGGTAATTTCTCCAATCCTAACGCTTGTTGAAGATCCAACAATGATTCTTCTCCAGTGACGGTGGAGATGATGGTATTAGTAAATTTGCGATTTTTGCTGCCGAGAATATTTCTAATATTCGCGATGATGTCGCGAGTTTTGGCGGCTTGTTCAAAACGCTTAGCGGTAGCTTGTTCTTTCATTTTTTGCTCTAACGCATTAGTCACTTCGGAGATATCGCCATTGATAACATTGAGCATTCTCTCAGTCAAGTTGCGATATTCGTCTTCGCTAATGGTGCCGTCACATGGACGAGAACAATCTTTGACAATCCTTTTTAAACAGTGTTTACGCGCTTCTGGCCCGGGGTTTGAACATGAACGCAGGCCAAAATATGCGGTTAAATAGTCAATGGTCGCTTTTAATGCGCCGCCTTGCGGGAATGGACCGAAATAGAGCGCGCCATCGTCTTTGCGGATTCGTGCCATTTTGAAATATGGCCATTGCTCGTTGAGATTGATCTTCACCATCAGATAGCGTTTGTCATCGCGCATCAAAACGTTATAGCGCGGCGCATACTGTTTTATCAACCTAGACTCGAGGATTAACGATTCATCTTCATTGCGCACCTCCATGAACTCCCAATAGTTGATAGAATTAATTAATGAGCGTAATTTGGGATCGGCGCGGGTAGCCTGAGCCGGCTGAAAATAATGGCTTAGGCGACGACGCAAATTAATTGCTTTGCCAACATAAATCACTTTGCTGAACCGGTCACGGAAAATGTAGACGCCTGGCTTAGCTGGAACTTCGCCCGGATGAAACTCAATCATAGATATTCTCAATTTTAAAAAGTTCTAATATGCAATAAAGATGATATGTTTTGGAGTGATTGCAAATTGGTTTTTAGATATTTATTATCGACGTCTGATTGTGCCATCATTGAATGGTTCTGTTTGTAAAATTAGCGCGCGCATAATGCGCGCGCTAATTTTAGACCTCTTGTTTTCTATAGAATTCATATCTTTATTAGCTTGTATTTAACGATTTGATAAATTAGTGTATATGTAGATTTCCAATAGTCAGTAAAGCTAAGAAATGAGCAAAACAAATCGGGAGCTATTTATGGACGCTAAAAAAAGATTTGCAATTGTATTATTATTTGCGATGATATTTTCACTCACTCGCCCTGCTACGGGAAATGAATCAGCTGCATTGAAAACCACCCCGCCTAAGTTACGGGTTTGCGTACTCGATTTCACTTCTACCGACATAAAAGGGCAGGAACGATTTTTGAGTGGGAAAAATCAAAAAATCGAGATTCCAGCACAAAATACTTTGAACAAAGATGATCGTAAATCTATTAATAGTGTTATGCAGGGATTTGTCCGAATGATTGATGCTTGGGATACTAGCCGAACTGGCACCGCTGAGCGTGCTTCTCAAGTTCAGGACAATGAAAGGACTTATGCCCAGATGATTGAACTTTATAACACTGTGGTAAAAGGTGAAATGCGGCCCATGGTTATTGGAGCGGAATACTTAACATCATATTTGGGAAATAAAAGCGAAGTGTTCAATTGTGTTGATTCCGAAGCGATAATGGTGGCGATGAATAGATTGCAGGCAGAACCAGATTTTCCAAAAGATTTCATGTTGAAGTTGGCGCAAAATACTGGAGTTACGCATCTGATTTATGGTACCGTTTCGGATCTGCGTTCGAGCGAAAATTCATTCAAAGGTTACGGGATTGAGACTAAAACCACCAACTATCAGCTGGACGTATTAATCAAAGTGGTCGATCTGGTGCGAGGACATTCCGTCTATAGCAACGTCTACACTGGGAATTACCGCGAACAACGTCCGCTAAGCAGTGCCCAGTTTGATAATAATGTTTTTCAAAGTTTGATGACCTCAGCATTGAAACAAGCCGCAGAAGACCTGTATGAAGTTTCCAAGCCGGGAAGCAAAAATAAAATATCGGTGACGCCACTACCGTTCAAGGTTAAAATTGTTCCAAGCGGTGGATTCTTTTTCAAAGCCACCTCTGCAAAAATCAGTATGGACGGAGAACTATTAGGCAGTGGAGAACAAACCTTCAGTGTACCTGAAGGAAAACATCGTTTTGAGATCAAAGCTCCTGGTTACAAAGTTTATGTTCGCGAACTCGATATTACTTCTGATATGACTATTGAAGCAAAATTGTTAAAATAATAGGAGATATTAAAATGTGGAACAAAATAATTATTGTGGCATTGTTGGCATTTACTTTAAATTTTGGCGTCACGGCAGCTGACCGTTTGGCGGTTTCTGAACCGGTTGGCAAGGGTGGAGTTTCTGCGACTGAAATCGAAGCGTTATGGGGAATGTTGGAATCCTCTGTCGGCGGTGGCTACGAACTAATTTCTCGTTCAGCTTTGCAACAAATGATGACTGAAATAGGTTTAACGGTAAGTTCGGATTTGGTAAATTTGGATTCCGCGCAAAAAGCTCGAATGGGCGAACTGAAAACCGTTCAATACATTTTAACCTCGACTATCGGTAAATTTGGAACGCGATTCAACATTTCGCTGATGGTGATCGATGCTTCAACTGGCGGAATTGATGCGAATAAAAGTGCTTCGGCAACCGTTAATAGTTTAGACGAATTGGCCGATAAATTAAAAGATATGCTCAAAGAGATGGGCATTGGTCGCGAACCTAAATTTAGTGGCATGTCAGCAATTTTAGCGCCAGAAATAAAAACCACCAATACTCCGGCCTATCTTGGCGAAGATTTTAATGTTGGTCTAGAGAATGCATTGCTGTCAAATAAAATAAGGTTGCATAACCTTCAATCTGTCGGCAAAATTCTTACCCAAAATAAGATATCCAATCTTTATGAAGTTGAGCCAGCGATGTTTATTCGTATCGGCGAATTGTTGCGTGTTGATTTTTTAGTGCAAGCTTCAATCAACCGTTTCTCTGTTGAAAATAAAAAAGAATACGTCAAATCCTCAAAACGGACAATTGAACGCCACCTCGGTAATATTGATGGCAATATTCGAATTATTTCCACTAAAACTGGCGAAGTTATTGCCAGTATTCCATTCCGCCAGCGCGTGGATTTCGACGATATTGATGACGATACAGATGACTGGGTGGCAACCGATTACGGTAAGTTTTTGATCGATAAAGGTTTATCGCAGGTTATTGCTAAAGTTATTTCAGCACTAAAATAAATGGGCTGACAATGATTTTTCTGCGCTACGTCATAATCAGCTTTGGAATCGCCGGGATGGTTCTTTTTTCGGGATGTTCCAGCGTTATAAATTCGCATCGCCAGAAAGCGCCGCTGATGAATGATTATTTAGCTGGGCATAACGACGAAGTTCAAAGGAAAATTAACAAAAAAATATCTTCCGTTGAAAATTCCGGTGATGAAGTGATGTGGCGTTTGGAAGCTGGAGCGTTCAATTTTAATACGGGCAATTACTCCGCGAGTATTGAACATTTTCAGCGCGCAGAAAAGCTAATCGCTGAGTATGATGAGCGGGCGATTGTCAGTATGCGTGATACAGCTTCCGAGGGCGCAATGGCGTTGACTAATTTGAATGCATTGCCATATCGTGGTTTTTGTCGTGACCGGATTGCGTTGTCTATTTTTAAAGCACTTGGTTATTTAGGCAATCGCAATGAAGACGCATTTCGGGCTCAGTTACGTCGCCTTCGTGACGAACAAAAAAAAGTTATGGAGGATTATCAGAAGTTCTTCGCCGCCGCTCAAGCAGAGGTTCAGGCAGTAAAGGAAAAAAATCCAAGAGCAGTTCAGGATGTTGGCGAAAGCGATGATGCAATTATAAAGAAAACTAACAGTACAGAGTTTAAAGAAGGTTTAACGCAATTAAAAACTGTAGCTAATCGTGGCTATGGCGGTTTTTTAAATCCAGCCGCCATTTTTCTTTCCGGCCTCGGTTCGATCCGCGACGAAAATTATGAAAATGCGCAAATTGATTTTCAACGTCTTTACGAAGCGATGCCGGATAATCGGTTATTTCAAAAATATTACGTGACCGTGTTAAAGGCGGCCAATCGGGAGATTCCACAAAACTTAAAAACGATTGAACCATTTGCTTTTCCATTAGATCGAGATTGTGTTTATCTAATTTTCGCCAACGGTCGAAGTGCTGCTTTGAAACAGATAGCGATATATTTTCCAATTATGACCGCATGGCCGATGTGTGAATATTATCCTGCCCCATATCAAAAACTTCAGGTCGTTGCTGCTGGCAATAAATATGAAACGGTGTTATTGTCAAACATGGACGGGATTATGGCTCAGGAATTTAATGAACGTTTATCAGGAATAATTACGAGAATTGTAATCAGTACGGCACTGAAAGAGGCCGGCAGTTACGGCGCCACGTACGCGGTAGGACAGGCCAATTGGATGGCTGGACTTGCAGTTTACCTCTCATCAGTATTTTATCGTGCAGCTTTTAACACCGCAGACACGAGGAGTTGGGAGATTTTACCAAAAGAGTTCCAATTGACCCAGTTTCCAGTGCCAGCGGATCGAAAAATTATAATCACGCCAGATGGAAATAATGAAAAAGCGCAGACTGTAACGTTACCGCCAGAGTGCCGTTCCGCAATTATTTATGTCAATGCGCCAAGTGCAGAGGTTTTTTCGTATCATGTTCTAGAAATGAATTCAAAATAGAAGGAGATGCTGAGATGAAAAGTAAGAAGTATTGGTTATTTGGAGCAGCATGTGGTTTGCTGTTGGGTATTGGTACTGGCTGTCAAAGTTCAGTAAATACTGTTGAAAATCAAGAAAAAAGCATGACCCCGAACATTATTAATGATCGGCGTTTTGTGACGGATGGTTTTTTGCGCGACCGTTTAAAGTTGACGCAACTTGCGGCTTCGGAAACGTCTGAAGGTTTGTTGCGAGTTCAACTGACTGCGGTCAATGTTCGCACTGGCGTGTTTGCTCAGTTTTGGAGCTCCATGACCAGCGATAATCCATATAAAATTCAGTATAAGTTTACTTGGTTTGACAAAAATGGCATGGCATTTGATACTATTTTATCGACGTGGCATGATTTGACTGTAATCCCGGGTGAAACTGTTCATATTCAATCAGTTGCGCCGAATAAGAATTGCAAAGATTTTTTAATTAACCTGAAAGAAGCAGATAAGGAGTAAAGTAACATGAAGAAAACAACATTGTTTTTAGGAATGGCCGCGGTTGCGTTAATTGGCGGCGGTTGTGCGTCAAGTTCGACCTTTGATCCAGCTAATCCGAGCAGTAATACTACTCGAGCCATTGGCACCGTTTCGCAGGCAGAGTGTTTTATGGCTGCTCGTGCTGCGGCAGAAAATGCCATGACCAGTCCTGTCTTTGATCGTTTTCTACAAAAATATCGCAACGAAAAAAATGATCCACAAGCGTTGCCGCTGATGCAGGTTGGCTATTTGAAAAATAACACCAATGATCCGGATTTACAGATAAATTTGGTGACTGATGACTTGTGCGCCACACTGTTAAATTCTGGCAAGGTTGAAATAACCTTGGCCACCGGCCGCGATGCTTCTCAGACTTTTGCTGATGCGCGCGATTTGAAACGCGATGACAACTTCAAAAAAGAGACTGTAATCAAAAAGCACACGCTCGAAGCACCGCGTTTAAGTATGGAAGGAGCAATTATCTCTAATGTACTTAGGGAAGGGCGGGAAACTGTACAAGTATATTCCTTCAATCTTAAAATCGCCGATATTGAAAGCGGTAAAGTGATTTGGAGTTACAACAAAGCGTTTGGCACTAAAAAAGTGAGAGGTGGTTTGGGTTGGTAAATAATTATACCCAAACAATCTGAATTTTTGTTATTTAATAACCATTTGAGTGGTAAGGAGTTCTAATTATGTCGATAAAAACAATGTTTTTAAGTAGTGCATTGGTGTTGGTGACCGTGCTTTTATCCGGTTGCACCAATATTGCCAGATTTGATTACACGGATGCGCCCGGCCCAATGGTTCAATTTCCTGAAGCTCGCGAAAGAAAAAGTATTGCAGTGATGCCGTTTCTTGACCAGCGTGGCATGGAAATAATTAATTTAGGCGATCGTCCACAACATATTTATAGCGACAGCGGTTCATTGTATTGGGGATTGCTACCGCTCTTCCCATTCGGGTTTGTCCAGAAAAAACTACCAGAGCAAAGTAATGACTTTGTTTCGCTAGGATATTTTGACTTTGACCCGGCAAATGACTTGGCGGCGGCCTCTATTGAAAGTTTGAAATATTCCAATCTATTCAGTTGGGTTGGAAAAGCCAATTCTCTAAAACAAGCCGAAACCGATTATATTTGGCAAGGTACGATTACTGATTTGGGTTATCGCGGAAAGCTGTTTTCATACTGTATCACCTATTTTTTATCTCCAGCATTGTGGATAATTGGTGCTCCAAGTGGAGTTTCTCATAATCAGCTAGGAGTTGATTTCGCATTGGTCGAACGCGCCACCGGAGAAACCGTTTGGAAACACAGTTATCATGGCAATGATTACATTATGCATTGGATTTATGCTCGCGTCGGTGATGATACCAGTTTATATGCCGCTCTAATGAAACAAGCTATGAATCAAGCGCTGTATAACCTAAGCAAAACAGATCTAAATAAAAGAACTGAAGCAGATATAAACAATAAAATTATTTCCAGAGAGGAAGCAATATCAATCGCATTAAAGGCGAACATAATGAAATATGATAAATCGGGGAATATTGAGGTTTTGTTGAAAGAGGGAATTTATACTGTTATTTTACCAGTCAACTTACCGCCCAATAGTGTAGGACCCGATTTTGCTGCCAAAGTTGAAATAGACGCAGAATCTGGTAAGGTTTTATCACTAATCGGAAGTTGATTTTAATGGAATCCATTATTAGAATTTCTGTCAAGCATTCCACAATCTGAACGTAGAGATACGAAGCTCTGAAGTCCCAACGACTCTCTGTAAGTGCGGTATAAATTCGCGCGCGCATTATGCGCGCGTGAATTGTGATCAATAATTACGAAGAATTCGCAGAGTTAAAACTAACTTCTAATCTGTTAGCGATTGGTAATTTCTTTAGCTAGGAATTCACAGATTGTTGGGATCTGTTTTATTGGCAATATTTCGCGATAGCTTGGGTTGGCGTTATCATATTGATAAAATTCTGGAGTAGTTTCGTCTTGACGCAGTCGGAAATTCAGATTGATCATTTTTAAACCAAAGTCACGGGCGAGTCGGCGCAATTCAACTATTAAACTATCTTCAGCTTGGAGATTATCCTCTTGAGGAATTGGCGTGGCTAGATATATAGTTTTAATTTTTTGATTTTCACGCAATGCTTGAATGACTGCTGATAGATGACGGATTTGGCTACGTAGCGGAACGCGATTGCGTAGGTCGAATGCTGACGGAATTACCAAAGCAGTGTTGCAGCTGGATTCTTTGATGGCGGGTAGCAGTTCGGGCAAAGATTCACGCATCGGGATTAATGAATATTCAGATTGCCATGGCAAGAATTGGGTCTGGATATTTTTGTCTGAAAGCGTTGCAGTCAGCGCGCTGCTGAAAGAACCAAAATCGTCAGCGACAACCAGCATGTGGTTTGGAGCGATAATCTGATCACGAAGTAATAGTGGCAATTCCCATCTGCGCAATTCAGCCAGAGTTGGGCGATGTAATACCGGAATAATCTGTGCGCCGTTAGCATCATAAAATTTGCCATCTGAATCGTACGTTAATTTGGGCAACTCTGCTAAAGGGATAAAGCGAATGATTTTTTCAGAAAAAACTAATCCCGGCATTTTCATTTTCAGTGATACGTTCAGCGATGAACGCAGTTCCGAACCATTAAGACGGATAGCATATTTATAAAAACCGTCTTGAGCAAAACGGTCTTCCGTTACCGTTTTCTTTGCCTGAATAACGAAAGTCTTGATTCCATTAGAGAACATTGAGTTGGAAGCGCTCACGGAGGTCTCAAGTTGTATTGTAGTATCAATCGGCGATGCGGAGATGGCTTCAATGAACATCTCTTGAGTTTCATCGTCAAAAACGAAATCAGGCGTGTGCAACTGCATTCGCAAAGCTCCAGCATGTAAATATGATTCTGCATTGTAACGATTCCCGAGCCAAAATAGTTGGGTTGGTTCGTAGTTTTCTCCGCTCGCTCCAAATTTAGCGTCAGGATTACAGATCATGGTTGCGCTTGAACCGGAGGCAACGGGTGCGCCATCCAAAAACCAAATTAACTCTGTCCCTTCAGGAATTGCTTGAACCTCAATTAAGTTCAGTTTTTTCAGTTTTTCAGTAAAAATATCAGTGGAGCTTACGCGACGCATCAAAGGTAAGTTTTTACCGTCGCGATTTTGCAGAGCGCTTGGAATATTTGGCCAGCCGGGAGCGAAGTTTTTGCTCGAAAGGATTGTGGTTGTTTTGTCTCCAGGCTTCTTCCAGCTTACAACTAGATCGCCGGGGCGATTATCGCGATGAAACTGAAGTTTCAGTTTTCGCAAACCTGATTCAAGTTTTATCTTGGTTGGATTTTCGCTTTGGTACTCGCAGTAGTTGGTGATGAGCGTTTTACCGTCAACTTCGAGAATCGCCCCCGCTCCAGCTCCGGTTTCTGTTTTGAACGAAAATTCATATTCTCCGGTTTGCGGAACAACCAATTGAATATCGAAAATTATTCCAAAGTTGCGACGTGAATCAAACGAATCAGTGGTGATTTGCAAGGAATTTAGGTTACCTTCAAAAAACGACTTCATTGGCCGTTTGGAAGTGAATTTGAAGATTGATTGAAAATCTTTAAGAGGTCTAATAAGCGAAAGGGCTGGTAGTTTTTCCGAGTTATTGTAAGTTAGCAAGTAGTTTTGATGAATCATCCGCCATGCCCATTCGAGCCGGATTGAGGCGGTATAATACGGATTGACATAGGATGTCGCCATCTCCTGGGTGGTAAACCAGGTGACACGGCGCGAGTAATCACGGAAACGCCAACAAAGGAAATCTTCATTATCAAAAGGCTTGCTCCAGTCGGAAGGGAGTTTGATTTTGTATGGGTTTCGTAAAAAATTACTGGCGAAATAGTTTAAAAACCAGCGCGAACGTGCCTGAAACCGCCGTTCCAACACGAGCATTTGATTTTTCAGCCATTCCTGCACGGTCATGTGGTTGTGCCAGCGCGCAAACGCAGCTCCGTAAAGCCGATGGTCGGCTGGAATTGAACCGTGTTTTTTATCCCATTGATCTACCGGCGAAACTTCGGGTAAACCGAAATAGATGAAGCGTTCGGTGGACTGTGGCGCTGGAGCGATTATTAGTCCCAGCGTTTGATGAAGAAAAAACGGTATTTTCGTGCCATCACTGGTCCGAACATCAATCCCGTTACTCAACAGTATTGGCAATGCGTACAAGTTGAAATCTAAATAACCGATATCGTTTGGCCGGGAAGATGAAACAGAAAGACGATATTGAGCATCTGGAACCTGCCACGAAGTGGCTGAGTTTACCCAAACTGCATTCAGTAGTATAATGAGTGAAATCAGTAATTTCATGGCTTAACACGCTCCATCTTGAACGCGATATCGATTTTAAACGCTGGTACGGGCAGTAGTTTTAACGCTGTGGATTTTTCGACAATAATTTCAGTTTCGCTAATCGTGTTATTGGTGATGGTGTCATAAAAAGTCAAACGGTAAACGCCGGGTTGCAATGCTGGATCAAGCTGGATAACATAGTTTTCAAAAAAATTGAGAGCTTGGTTAGGCATTGGATATGCGTTCATAAATTCACGACAGAAGATCCAACCTGCCCAAAAGTCTTGACGAACCATCGATAAACCTTGGATTACGTAATTAAGTCCGACAGGGAAACCAGTACTATTATAAACAGGATCAAGATGACAATTATTTGAGGTGCCGTTAAGGAAAAGATTCCGAGCCGTTCTTCCTGGCGCAGAGATTGGTCGATTGCTCCAGTCACGACGCAGACCAACCTGAAGCGTGCGGTATTGATAATTGTCACGCAGCTCTATTCCATGAATAAAATCGACAAAACCACGATAATGCGGATAGTAGTTGTTGATATGCACGAAATCATGCCACCAGGTGAATGGCACGGCGCTTTGACGGAGAAACAGCGCTAGCCAAGCCGCGGAATGTAGATCGGCGAGCCGATAGGCATGTTGGTCATCGCCTGAACTTCGTCCACCATATTCAGTAATGATGACTGGACGATCAAAATATGCGGTTTCGCCGGCATGACTAATCATCAGGTCAACGAAGTGAAGCTTATTAGCATCACGGTAAGCATCGCCAACGACGTAATCCAATTCATCGAGTTCCATTAAACGATGCCAGCGCAGCAGACGTTTATAATCGCCACAATAATGAGTGGTTAGCAGGTGTTTACCTTGATTCATGGCGCGGAATTCGCGAGCAACTTCACGGTGCCAGTCGAGGATAATGTTATTATCATACATTTCAGTAAATTTCGGCACTAAATCAATCTCACTCCAGAACTCAACTCCCACAATAGCGGGTTCAGCGCCCCAGCGAGCGGCAATATAACGGTTACGTTGGCGGTTAAATTTACGAGCACGCTGATCATTGAACATCTCTTCAGAGTTTTCAAGAAATGAACCGTTGGCAACTTTAAAAGGATTGGAACTATTGAACGGGTTATCAAACCATTCCAAAGTGGTATTTTTAGTGTGATTATCGAGAGTTAAATGAACATAAATTCCTTTTTTTCTAGCGTTCTGTAGAACATGATCAAGGCGAGCCGCGTTGCATAAATTATAGCGACCAAGACCATGATAATTGGCGCGACTGCTGTTCCATTCAATGGCAAAACTCCACGCCGCCATCCATATTTCAACTGCGTTTATCCCGGCTTGGGCCATCGCTTCGAAGTATTCATCGTAATCATAGGTCCCCTGATCAGGCAGATGTCCAAATTTGAAGTCAGATTCGCTACGCAGATCGACGTTGGTATGAATATTGATGCCGACTGGGAAAAAATGTTTTCCATTGGAAAATTCCAGCCAGCGCGAATCTTCAGGATCGCGTCGTACAAAACCGTCGTTTGGAGATTCGGAGACAATAGTTTGGCGCCATGGCGTAGCTGCGGATTCGGCGGTCGCAGTGGAAGCATCTTTCATAACAATACGAAACTGATACGCGCCGGGTTTTTCAGGAGTAAAACGAAATGCCCAGTAAGGACGCCCTACTGGCGTATTGAGTTCTTTGGTGAAATGACGGCGACGCGCATAATCGATAGTGAAAAATGCAGGGAAACGTTCAATCCGTCCGTCGGGATGGCAAACTTCGTAATCAACCATGATCTCATCTGGATCGAAAGGATTACAGTACTCGCGAGACAATTCAAATGTGCTCTGCAATACATTAGCGCAATCAGTTTTGCCCTGTAATTTCCAATTAATGACAGCGAGTGGAGTTGGTGAGCGTTTACCGCCGGTAGCAATCGGGCGACAGTATAGCTTGTATTGACCATTAATGCCGTAGAATGAAAATCCGGCGCTTTGGCGCGACGCCGCGAAATACGAACCCCAAGCTGCTTGGTGTTCGCTTGGCATTAAAGTGGTTTCTGCAGCAGTAACATCCAATTCCAAAGTTTGCCACTCTGAGCTGGGTTTTAATTGGAATTCGCGGCTATCCTGAAACCACCAACCGTCTTTATCTTTGACAAACAAACAACCGCGCAGAGGTTCGCTAGAATTGGATTCCAAACGGTATTCAAAAATTAGTTTGCTGTGAATAAATTCATCGCGTTGGAAGCGGATAGTTTTGCGGTCTTTGGAATGATAGACCAGTGCCGAACCAGATTCTGGAAGAGTGACTTCGATTTCGTTTTGGCTGTTTGGAATAAGTTTTTGCTGCGGTTTCCCAGTAAACTCAACAAAAAAAGAATCTGCTCCGCAAAATAAAGGAAAAATCATCAGCAAAATAAGAATATATTTCATCTTAAAAGCCATTTAGAAGTTAACTTCATTTTTTATAATTCTGTGAAAAAGTTTCCATACTCGTAATCTGTATAGAAACTTTATTGGTTTAATTCAGCGGTTTCAGTCTTGACGTAATCTGGGCGTTTTATACTGCAATTTTGGCTCAGGAAGCCATGGTGATTGCCAAACAAATTCAGCAAAACGCGGTTCAAAAATATTGCCCGGCTCAAAGCCTACAAAGAGCAGATCAGTAACACCGGTGAAAGCTCTTACTGCAGTCAATCCAGTACCTTCAACGGCACCAGCAACAAAACCCCAAAACGGCGCTTCAGCATTACGATAAATCATGCAACGAAAAACCTCCAACCAGCAGGTGGCGGCGTTAGTCAGGCCGCGCCCCATATTGTAGAAATTGTTATTATTGCTATTTTGTGGTTCTTCGATTTCTTGGACGATAATCATTGATTCGTTATCAGCCGATTCAGTATCCATTGTTTGAGCATTAAGCGCTGCGGAACCTAAAAACGTAGTTAATGCGACGATAGAGAAAATTTTCGAGAGTTTTTTCATTTAAATCCTTGTTTTTTAAATTTAGTTTATGAATTTTTAAAATCATCACAAAACAATTTAGTTTTTTTGATAATTTTTCAAGCTCAAACAATCTAACCCTAAGCAAATATAAAGTCAAACCTTGACCGCTAAAAAGCTGTGGTTTGTAGTTTTGTTGTTAGTAGGTTATAGTTTTTTGATATTGGTTAATACGGATAAAAACAATAAATCCGCTGGTACCAAGATTATTAAAAAACCATCAAAAAAATAAGGAAAGATTATTATGGGCGAAGAAGCAAACTGTATTTTCTGTAAAATTATTCGTGGTGAAATACCTTCAAACAAGGTTTACGAAGATGATTTAATTTATGCGTTTTTGGATATCGGTCCAATTAATCCTGGACATACATTGGTGATCCCTAAACAACACCACGTCGGCAGTTCTGAGATTGGAGAAAAGATCGCCGGTAGGATGTTTCGCGTCGGTAGCCGTATTGGCGTGGCCCTAAAGCGCGCGCTTGATTGTGATGGGTTTAACCTTCATTTAGCCGATGGGGCTTGTGCAGGGCAGGTCGTAATGCACGCTCACCTGCATGTGGTTCCGCGTGGAGCAGAAGATGGCTTCCGCTGGAACTGGCGCCAACAGCCGTATGCGTCCGATGAAGAACGCAATGAAATCAACCATAAAATCATCAGTAAATTAAAATTTGACTAAGAAGCGATAATAAATAATTTCACATTTTAGCAATCAATGAACACCGATGTGGGAGGGGTGTGGATTTTAACTATTGAAAGCACAGAAAAACATGGAAGATAATTGGTGTAATTCCAGTTCTCAATTAGCGCGCGCATTATGCGCGCGCTAATTTAATTAGTCAGTTATGGCTGTACTATCTAAGAAAAATATTGCAAAAGTGAATTTTTAATGTTGTATAATATTTGTTGAAACTGTATCGTTTAAAAGTCTACTAAATAACCAAAAGGAATTTTGCTATGAAACACACTTTTATTTCCAGAGCCACGGTTGCGGGAATTGTCGGCCTCGCTTTGTTGTCGAGCGTTTCACACGCTTGCACTCGTTGTGTTTATCTTGGATCTGATAATACGGTTATTGTCGGCAGGTCAATGGATTGGGCGGAGGATCCTGGCACTAATCTTTATTGTTTCCCGCGAGGGATGAAACGCAACGGAGCTGCCGGACTAAATTCTATTGATTGGACGAGTAAATATGGCAGTATCGTTTGTGCTTTTTATGATGTGGGCACGGTTGATGGCATGAATGAACAGGGTTTGGTTGTCAACGCGCTTTTTTTAGTTGAATCCGATTACGGCAAACCAGATGGTAAGAAGCCGGTGATATCAATCGCTGCTTGGGGACAATATGTGCTGGATAATTTTTCAACAGTATCCGAGGCGGTTGAAGCCTTACGCAAAGAACCGTTTGATATTATTGCGCCGATATTGCCAAACGGTTCTCCTGCTCAAGGCCATTTGTCGATTTCTGATCCGGCTGGCGACTCAGCAATCTTTGAATATGTTAAAGGCAAGCTGGTGATTCACCACGGACGAGAATATCAGGTCATGACTAATTCTCCAATATTTAGTCAACAGTTGGCGATCAATAAATATTGGGAAGGTGTTGGTGGGATGGCATTTTTACCCGGCACTAATCGTGCGTCAGATCGCTTTGCCCGGGCATCTTTTTTCATCTCTGCGATACCGGAAAAGACTGTCGGCAAAAAAGCTGTTGCATCAGTCTTTAGCATTATTCGTGGTGTTTCGGTGCCACTTGGCTTGACCACCCCTGGCCAACCAAATATTTCTGGTACTATTTGGCGGACAGTGCATGATCAGAAAAACCGGGTTTTATACTTTGACTCGGCTACTAGCCCGACCGTATTTTGGGTGGAAATGGCTGGATTTGATTTTAGTCCTAACACGCCAGTAAAGAAGCTGCAACTTTCAGGAGGAGAAACTTACAATGGCAACGCCATGTCAAAGTTTGTCCCCGCTGAACCTTTTAAATTCTTATCGGCAGAATAAGTCTTGATTTTTAACGATCAAGACCGATTTGTTTTCGGTAAGCATCGTGATAACGTTTGACTCTTTCACGCTTTTCGCCGGGATGTTTTTCGAGATAAACACCACCGACGTAAAAACAGGCGAATCCTCCGGAAGCCGCGGCCCATGAGCAAGCTTCTAGGAGATCAAGTTCACCACGTGGACAGGTGTTGAGGTTTTCAACTAAAGACGCCAAAATTCCGCCCGCAAAATTATCGCCGCAACCGGTAGTGTCGCCACGTAATTCTGGACGTGCGGCCAACTCTTCGTCCACGAGCGCGCAGACCGGCAAAAAGGTAAAATCTAATTTTTTAAATAGTTTCCCGCTGGACCAAGCATAGGTGTTTTTTGCTCCATGGGTTACGACTAGACTGCCGATGCCGCGTTCAATAAAAAACGCAAACGCATCTTCAATGTTATTCTGTCCGCTTATTTTCATCGTTTCGTCCCAATCCATAACCAACAGATCAATCATGGCAAATGATTCGTCACCATCACCCAGCGGCCAAGGTTGCCCAGGATTGGCCATTTCGTTGCGGAAATCAAATACCGTTGAAACGACATTCACCCGCCCTTGTGCACGCCCTTTTTTCAATAATTGACCGAGATTGTCGTGAATGTGCGGAACCAATGCTGTCGCGCCAAAAAATAGAATATCGCTATCAAAAAAACCTTCTCCCAACATTTCAGGCGTGTATTTTCCTGCTGCTCCAATGTTGTTGACAAATAGTCTTTCACCTTTACCGTCGTGGAATTTTGGATCAGATAAGCAGTCAGAGAATGGCGACATGCCATCAACCTGAATATAATTATCAGTATTTATTGGAGTTTGACGAAGAATATTATAGATGCGCTCGGCAGTCTGATCTTTACCTAACGCACCAAAGAATTTAAATTCGGTTTCATTTTTTTGTTCCAGTTGCGCAGCGTTAATCATCGCCACGATGGCAGGGCCACCGACATTAAACGCATTAGGTTCGTTGGGGCAACCTAAATCAGCAGTAATCTGTGAATATGATACCCCGCTGAATTTCTCCAAGTTCTCAGTAAATACCAGGTGGCCGGGACTGAGTCCGCCGTCGCCATCACGCTGGCTTTTGTATTTCGCAAATGCTTTGCTACTGAAATCGAGATTAGTATAGAGATAGTCTGCTAGCGAACAGCCAACAGCCGAAACAGTCGTCTTTTTCATAAATTACATCATCCTTTAAATTATAATTATTGTTGTAAAGCCATATAACGCAAGAGTTCAGTGGCAATAAAGTCATGGCCGTGCTCTGAAAGATGAACTCCATCCCGCGGTGATAACAGTTTTGCTTTGTCGTCTCGGGTCTTCATCGGTTGATAAATATCTACATAATCAAGCTTGAGTTCGCCGGCAATTTTCTTCAGAACGTTATTAAACGCCTCCATGTGTTTGGGTTCACCAAAACGGGAACAAGGCTTGCCGGGACGTGATTTTTCTAGTTTCTCAGAATTTGCTTTACAAAGTTCATAGTTTGATGAGGATGAAGAAACTAATACAATCTTACCGCCGATTTTCTGTTGAACAAAGTTAATTAAATCGCGATAGGTTTTCTCCTGGACTTCCGGCGTTACGACTGGCGTAGTATGATTGCTTGTGCTGTTGGTCTTGGTATCATTGTGCCCAAGAAAAATAAAAATCAGATCGGGTTTTTCATTCAAAAGTCCTTCATACATCTCTTGGCGATAAGCTTTTTTCGAACCCTCAATTCCTGCCATGCGTTGCCACATTCTGGTAATATAATCACCTCCGATACCGGCATTACGAAATGATGCTTTCTCGGGATTGTTTAAATTTAACCAGAAATTTAGTTTGTCGGCAAAGTTTTCTCCACGGTTAAAATCAGTAAGGCTATCTCCTAAAAAGAGAATACGCAAATTTTTATTTAGTTTGACTTTCTTTGCCATTTCGCCATTACGTTGCCACTCATCTGGTTGAATCGTTCCAATACAAACTTCTGCTGCTGTTTTACCCGGGATTGAGGCAATTATAGATTTAGGTGGCTGTTCTGTTGAGAATTTAAAAATAGCCTTGCCATCGGATCCAGTTCTTGGAGAATATTTTTTGCATGTTCCGTCTTGATGAATTTCGTGGATTGTCAATGCTGTCCGCGTCAGCGCCTGTTCATTGATCTTTGGAGTGAAAATTATTTCACTGACCTTGGCATCTGAAGAAATAATCAAATGTGTTGGGTTAGCATCAATGTTAATTTCGGCGGCAGTGATGGCAAAACATCCAGTTAAAATAAGCCATAAAAAAAACTTCATCTTAAAGCTGAGTCCTTGTTGTGATTGCGTTTAATAAAAAAACCGCAGACAATGTCTGCGGTTTATTAATTTGGCCAATAAAATTACCAGTTTTCGCCAAGTATTTCGAAATGAGCCTGCGGATGTATGCATGCTGGGCACATCTTCGGGGCGTTTTTTCCTTCATGCAGATAGCCACAATTTATACAACGCCAAGTAACGCTCTCTTCGCGTTCAAAAACGCGACCTTCGTTAATATTTTTCAATAGATCAAGATAACGTTTTTCATGCTGTTTTTCAGCAATTACGATATTTTCGTATGCCAGAGCAATGGCCTCAAACCCTTCTTCGCGGGCTTTGTTGGCAAATGCAGGATAAAGTTCAGTCCATTCTTCGTTTTCGCCTTGCGCTGCAGCTGCTAAGTTTTCAGCGGTAGTACCGATTTTTCCAGCAGGATAAGTTGCGGTGATTTCAAGGTCACCACCTTCGAGGAATTTAAACATCCGTTTTGCGTGTTCTTTTTCCTGATTAGCAGTCTCTTCAAAAATGTTAGAAATTTGCACGTAACCCTCTTTTTTCGCAACGCTGGCAAAATAGGTGTAGCGATTGCGTGCTTGTGATTCGCCGGCAAAAGACTTCAAGAGGTTCTTTTCGGTTTCGGTTCCTTTAATACTAGCCATAATAAGCTCCTTGTTTATTTGATGTTTTCATGGTACAACTAATAAATAATACTACAGAACCTTTAAAATGCAACTTTGTTTAGTCCTAAAATAATGGTACCTGAAAAAAATTCACCGTAAAAACAAATCATTACCGGTTACGTAAATCGTAAAGTTGACGCTTTGACCGCTCATTGGTTTGAGATTCATTTTTTTTGAACTATAGTTATAGAGTTAAACCTTTTAATAACTAAAAACAAACATCAGGAGAAACCGCAAATGGATTATATGGCGCAAATGACTTCACTAAAAAAGAAACATGATTTTTTCATCGGCTTTGATAGCGATGGTTGTGTATTTGATACAATGGAAATCAAACAGAAAGAGTGTTTTTGTCCAGCTTTCATTAAACATTATGGACTCCAAGCTGCTAGCAAGTATGCTCGGGAAGTCTGGGAATTTGTTAACCTTTACAGTAAAAGTCGTGGTTGCAACCGCTTTCTCGCTCTGCAGCGTGCTATCGCTCTTTGCAAAGCGCGTAAAGAGATCATCGCTCGTGGTTTAGATATCGCAGATACCACAGCGCTTGACGCATGGTTGAAGGAAGAAAATAAGCTCGGTAACCCGACGCTCATCACAAAAGTCGCATCTTGTGATAACGAAGAACTGAAAAAAATGCTGGCATGGAGCCTGGAAGTCAACGAACGCATAACCGATATGGTTTATGGTATTCCTCCATTTCCTGGCGTTAAAGAAATTATTGAAACAGCAAAAAACCGCGCCGATATGGTTGTGGTTTCACAAACTCCGCTTGAAGCTTTGTCGCGCGAATGGAAAGAGAACAAAATCGACGGCTATCTCGAATTAATTTGTGGTCAAGAACATGGCACTAAAACTGAACATCTTAAATATTGTGCCGTCGGCAAGTACGAAGCTAACAAGATTTTGATGATTGGTGATGCCCCTGGCGACCAAAAAGCGGCGCAGTCCAATGGCGTGCTGTTTTTCCCAATTATTCCTGGACATGAAGAGGAGTGCTGGAGCAATCTTAATAACGAAGGATTGGCACATTTCTTCAACGGAACTTATGTCGGAGCATATCAGGATGAGCTGATTGCTGAATTTGACAAAGCATTACCAAAAAATCCAGACTGGTAAAAACATTATTCTCCTCGGTTTTTTATTAAATCGAGGAGTTTTTGTTTTGACAAGAGTGTTTGATGCTGTAGTGTATAACGATTTTTCGTAACACACAACCAGAGGGTACTTCAAAATGTTTCTCAGAAAATTGGCAAATATGTTTTCGACCGACCTCGGTATCGATCTTGGAACCGCCAACTGTGTGGTTTTTGTTCGAAATCGTGGGATTATCCTTTCAGAACCTTCAGTCGTTGCAATTGCTGAAAGTACCAAAGAGGTACTGAGTGTAGGCTTTGAGGCTAAACGCATGGTTGGGCGTACTCCAGGCAACATTCGCGCTATTCGCCCTATGAAGGATGGTGTTATCGCCGATTTTGAAGTCACCGAGAAAATGTTACGCTATTTTATTCAAAAAGCAATGAAATCAGTGCCATGGCATAAACGTTTATTTCCACCGCGCATTCTGGTGGCGGTTCCTTCTGGAATTACCGAAGTAGAAAAACGTGCGGTCAAAGACAGCGCCAAGCATGCCGGAGCTTGGCAGACTGTTTTGGTTGAAGAACCGATGGCAGCAGCGGTCGGGGTTGGACTTCCAGTCTACGAACCATGTGGTAGCATGATTGTTGATATCGGTGGTGGTACTACTGAAGTTGCAGTGGTTTCTCTTTCTGGTATTGTTGAGTCGCGCAGTGTACGGGTTGGTGGTGATGAACTTGACGCCGCCATTAGTCAATACATGAAGCGTGTTTATAATTTATTGATTGGAGAACGTACTGCGGAACGCATTAAAATCGATATCGGCAGTGCTTATCCGACGAAAGAAGATGTCGAAATGGAAGTCAAAGGTCGTGATTTTGTCTCTGGATTGCCAAAAACTATTAAAATCACTGGCGGAGAAATCCGAGTCGCTCTTCAGGAACCTATCACCAGCATTATTGAGGCAGTTCGCAGTACTTTGGAACGTTGTCCTCCTGAATTGGCAGCCGATCTGATTGATCACGGTATCATTCTTGCGGGTGGTGGCGCCATACTTTCCGGTCTTGACAAGCTAATCAGTGAAGAAACTAGTTTACCAGTCTTTGTAGCTGAAGATCCATTAAATGCCGTTGCTAATGGCACTGGAATTATGCTTCAAGAAATTGAATACGCCTTCAAATAATTATCTTTACCACGTAAGCCGCCTCGAGAAATATCTGACATTGCGGTTTTTCAGTCCTTCTTGGTTATTGTCGATAAAAGAATAATAAATAGAGCCCCATAATATATGAATAGGAAAGCGCAGTTAAGCACAAAAATACTTAAAATATTGCTAGAGCGCGGCACTCTGACTCGTCAGGAATTTGCAGCTTGCACCGGAGCGCGCCCAGCAACCATCCTTGAAGCGGTAAATGAGCTAAAAAAAAAGGGTATTATCGCTGAACCAGGTCGCTCGGGAAAGAAAACGGGACGCAAATCTCCACAGTTAAAATTAAATCCTAATTACTTCTGGAGTGTCGGCATTGATTTTCAGGTTAAAAAAACGATTGGCACCATTATCAACGCCGAAGGTGAACCTATTGCGGAAACCACGCGCCCCGCGCATGAACGTAGTTCGTTAAAAGAGTGTCGGCGCGAAATTGCCGAAGTCATTCGCGAATTAAAGGCTCAAATATTTCCAAATATTGATAAAATTAATGCTATTGGATTCTCTGATCCGGGCATGGTGGACACGAAAACTGGCGTTTCGCTTCGCGCAGTGAATGTTCCAGGTTGGGAGAATGTTAACACTGCTGAATGGCTACGCCATGAATTTAAATTACCCTCTTTCATCTTCTCAGCAGAGTCGATCAAGACTTATATGGAATACCAGTCGCGCCTTCTTGACCCGCCCAAAAGTATGTTTCACATGGGAACCGATGATGGTATTGGTGGCGGTTTTATAAAGAATGGCGAACTATTTTCCGGTTCATTTCACCGGGCCATGGAGGTTGGACATATTGTTATAGTACCGGACGGGCCGATTTGTCAGTGCGGTAATCGTGGTTGCCTCGAAGCTTTAGCCGGTGAATCTGGCATTTTACGTAGAATTGACGAGGCTCTGGTTAACGGCGTGGATACATGTTTAGTCACTGAAAATTTTTCAATTGCTCATTTCGCGGAATGTGCAGAACATGACAAAATGGCTAAGATTATCGCGGCAGAGATCTGTGGTTATCTTGGATCGGCATTGGCAGTGATTGCGACACTCCTGAATCCTGAGTTAATCGTTATCAGTGGAGGCTTAGCTTCGCTTGGAACAGTTTTACCGGAAACTATCAGTCGGGTTTTGGCACAGAATTGTTTTCCCGGCACGATCAAGGATTTAAAACTAGAAATATCCAAGTTACCGGCAAATGCCGTCGCACGTGGTGCCGCATTATTGGCTCGCAACCAAATAATTGGTGGCGATTCAGTATCATATTAAAATTACAGGTGATGAAACTCTTGATTTTATCTTTGGCAGTGATAAATTTCAACTATTCCTAAACTTGAACAATCTTTTGAAGGCAGACCTTTATTATGCAAATTTTTAAAATTATAGCGGTTACAATTGGAATGGCGATTCTAACGAGCTGTATCAATGTTGACTATGTCGGTCAGACTTATACTAGAGAAGACCCAACCGCAATGATTCAGTGGTACAACAATGCTGAAAGCGTTCCACCCGATGTTTATCAGGTGGTAGGGCGCGCTACTGTAGAGGTTTCGGCTGATTATGATCAAGAACAAGTTCGGGAATCTATTTTGGCAGAAGCGGAAAAACGTGGTGTCGATGCGGTTCAAGTGGTTTCTGCTCAAGCCGTAGAAGTAAGAAAAAATACCGTGACTGATCCCGGTGATGCTAGTTTTGGAGGTCGAACTCGTCCCAACCGTAATATTGATCAATGGGAACCTTACGACTCATTTGGACAACCGAGCAGCCGCAATGTTCGTTCTGCTTCAATTATGGAATTCCACGCCAAAGTATTGTTTTTGGTAAAAAAAGAACGCTACGAGAAGGCCATGCGTGAATTTGCCGAAGAGCAACGTCCACCAGTTGAAATTGTTCCGATGCCGAATAGTCCAGCAGCAAAAGCTAAAATAAATAATCAAGGAGTAGCACTGTGAAAATTTATATTCAAACTGATATCGAAGGGGTAGCGGGTTTTTGTTATCGCGAAAACCGTGCCAATCGTGACTATGAAAATATTCAACACCGTTATCGAATGTACAAACTTTTGACCGCAGAAGTGAACGCCGCAGTTGTTGCCGCTTTTGATGCTGGCGCGACTGAAGTTTTGATCAATGATAATCATGGTTCAGGATATAATATTGTTTTTGAAGACCTTGATCCGCGTTGTCGGATTATTCATGGCAGAAATTGCAGCGGACCTCATTGGTTACCGTTGTTGGACAGCTCGTTTGATGCCATGATTTTGATTGGCATGCACGCGATGGGCGGCACCCCAAAAGCTATTATTCCACATTCAAAATGGCAAGTCAATGGCGGTGAACTATATTTGAGCGAAGGTTCAATGGCAGCGGCGATCGCTGGCGATTTTGGCGTGCCAACCGTCATGATGAGCGGTGATGATAAAATTGCGGCCGAAATTAGTGAAAAAATTCCTGACATCGAAACTGTCATTGTAAAAGAAGCATTGTCGCCATATCAGGCGTGTTCATTGATTCCTGCTCGCGCTTGCGAATTAATCGCCGCTGGTGTTCGCCGAGGTTTAAAACGCCTTAACGAAATTCCTCCATATAAAATTCCTGGCCCGGTAACCTTAAACCTATTGGACTCGAAAAGCCATGCGCCGCCATTACTCGAAATGGGCGACGATGTTATTGCACCGACGATCAATGCCGCATTTATGGCTTATGAAAAGGCGATGGAATGGACAAAATTTGATATGGAAGATTTGGAAGAGGGCTTCAGCTTTCCATAATATTTCATAATTTTCCTCTTTAACTTCGCGCGCGCATA
>DLIO01000050.1:23918-54253 GCA_002483765.1 Lentisphaeria bacterium UBA7640
CATAATGCGCGCGCGAAGTTAAGCCCCCAATTTACGAAGAGTTGGAAACGAGGGAAGGGGAGTTCAAACGCAGCTGGACACAGATTACTCAGATGGAAAAAGGTAGCATAAGCATTCCTATCTGGGTTTCTCACCAACAAGATTATTTCGGTATAAATCTCGTAGTTTTGCCCAGTTATAGAGCGTGAATATATTTTCCCATGTCGAATGGCAGCATGGCGTCCGCATTAGCGTCAACTAAACAGATCGTCTTCTGGTGTGACTGGAATAAACTTTAAAAACTTATCAATTAAGCTCTCCAATTTATCCAGATAGTAAGGGATATTTTCATTGCGTTCAGGTGGAGTTTCGGATAGCAAACAACTGTTGCCCACTACGGAAACTTTTTTCTTATCGCCAAAAACATAAAATGAAACTTGATCACCGGCTCGATAGTCGCGCTTAGAAGCTTCCGCGAGTTCATAGGCGGCAGAACGTCGCCCACCGGTTGCTTGTTTGCGTTTATAAACCTCAAGCGAATCGCGCAATGTTTCTGTTTTAGCAAACTTATCAAGTGACCATTCGCGATTCTCAATTGCTTTGCGAGAGTCTTTGATCATTTTATCAATCTCTTCTTCACGACGGTGAAGTAGCATTGAAATCAATTCACGAATGAATTCACGCTGAAATGGTTCCAAACCACGAGATTTTAGCGCAGCGCCGACTAATGTTACTTCACCGCTAGCAGTCAATAATGCGTAATTCTTGCTTTTATAGCAAAACATCGCAGGATAAGTTTCATCGAGTTCAACCTCTATTCCATTCGGTAATTCGCTCTGAATCAATTCTTCAAACTTAGCGGTGTTTGTTACCCCTGCAGGTGGTTGAAAATAAATACCGTCAGTATCCATTTCAATGACTTTTGCTCCAGATTTATTGAGAAAATTCATCATTTTAGTCAAGATTTCACGTCCGGTTGAGGTGACGGTTTCTGCCATCGCAAAGTCATTAAAACTCCCTTGCGAAAATCCTAGATAGCCATAAAATGAGTTGATGAGAATTTTAAAAGTAGTCTGAAGTGCGTTCATATTATTGCGTTCTGAGGTAGTTGTGGCGCGACGTTCGGCGTCTTTCGCGGCTAAACGAAAATTGCGCAGTTCACCAAGTAATCGAGGAAATGCTTTCAATTCATCACGCGTTGGTGTTAATTTATTGGCCAGAATAATCGAAGGGTAGAGCGAACGCACGTCACAATGCCATACATTCTCGAAAACTCCTTCTAAAAACGCTTTCGTCAAACCGCCAGTAAAACTGCGTGACGTCTCGTTCCGTGGAACACTCTGTCTTGCATTGAAATATTCCGCAATCAGCATTGCCTCAATACAGGTTGCATTACCACGTACGACGCAATCTTGAAATTTCATAGGGATTAGCTGAGTCATATAAAAATAGCTAGGCAGCATGATTTCAGATAACGCTCTAGTTTCAATTACATCGTCAACCGCGTACTTTAACAATGAGTTTCGATCTTCGCTCCATGCATTACAAATATTATGGGAATCAATGTAAGTTCGTTCTGGAGCGGCAACGCCAAAGTGTTTGGCAACATATTTCAAGCCGTAACTATCGAGGTTGCGATGGCTAATGTCATAAAAAATTGTCAAATGCATGGTGTCGACAACGTGCCGTCCGTATATGTCATAACGCGGATAGTTAATAGTTCGTTCGGCAGCACTGAAACGCGAATTACGTTTTTTTATTCTGGAGTTATCACGACCGAGTAAAAGTGGAACTTTATGACGCTTTGCTCGGGTTTCGATAAACGGCAGGTCGAAACGAAAAATATTGTGACCCTCGAGAACATCTGGATCATATTTGCGTACTGCATCGACAAATGCTATCAGTAATTCTTTTTCAGACATGTCTTCTTGCGACAACGTCTTGGTTTCACCATTGCTGAACGCCATAGTGATTATAACAATTTGATCTTCAGCGCGATCAGGATTGGAAAACTCAAATCCAGGTTCAACAATCGTTTCAATATCGAACTGCATCCGGCGTAATTGTTCTAACTGCATTCCTCGGAATAATCTTATTTGGGAATTGATCAAAGCCTGCTGGGTTGCGTCGCCAGGATTACGGTACTGGGCATTAGGGGCATTCCATGTCTGGCCAGTAGTCTGTTTTAGGAATTTTAAAGCTTCTTCATGTTTCGTAGCGGAATCAAAAATTGCTGCAACGCGATAATGAGCTGAGCCGTTTAATTCAACGATTTCGCATTCAGGGTTTAGACTCTCGAGCAGTTTAGCATTTTCCAGCAATATAAAAGGTTTAAATGGAATCTCTTCGCGAATGCGTTCCTCACCTTTGGCAAGATATAAAACTGATTTGTCATTCTCCGGTTCAATTGCAACCACGCAATCTCGAGTTGATGCAACAATTTTTTCTAATTTCATATTCCCTCTCTGTAGTTTATTCCTCTTGAAACTTTATAACAATATTCCTGTTTTTATCAACTTTCCCATTGACGATAAAACAACCATTGATCTCTTTTGAATCAATATTTGTCGGTTTATGTGAAAGCGCTAATTCAAAATCGCCAGCGTATCCAAAAACAAGTTTCATAGTATTATCGCTTAATTCTATTGAATCCACTTTTAAATTAGAATCTAGTAACTGCATTTTTTGTCGGGAACTAATCATAAACAATGCGCTGCCATGAGCGGGCAGGGTACATTTAATCTTTTTTTCCGTGGAATATGCGTCAGACCAAACATCTTTGACATAATATTCCTGGCCAGCCAGTCCTAGAGCCGTGAAGTCAATTTCAAAATCGCGCTCTTCCTCTTGCAAGTTGAAAAACGCTATAGTTCGCAACGGCAATCCGCTTTTTTCGCTTAAAGTTGAAAAGTGTGGAGTTTTTAAATACCATATTTCTGGTGCGCCATCGGTTAAACGATAATTGTAATCGGCGAAAAACACATCCTGCCCGTTATTGAGACAACACACTGCTTTTTTTAGGATTGCAAAGCGTGGATTGTCAGTTTTTTCTTTGTGCAACCATCCAGCAATCTCAACCATCGAACGGCTGATCAAGCAGTAATTGATGCAGAGTAGAGCTTCATCGTCGGTTAAACCGGGGAAGAGTCCAACAGCATCGCTATTCGGAACAAACAGATCGCCGGTATGAGTAGCGAAACATGCCGCGCCCCACAATAAACATGTTTTCACATAATCCCATTCACCACCGCCAATATCAATGCCGTAGCGATAGTTGGTGAAATATTTAGCCAAAAAAGGATTCCCCATCACGATATCGCAACCGGTCTGTAAGTAAGCGTCATCAGGAATGCGTTTGCGAATCTGGGTCAACCACCATTCGCGCCATTCATAACCTGAACGATGTTTGTTTTTTAACAAATCTTCACTCGCTTCAAAAGCATAACTCCAAAAGTCGTGTTTCATTCCCTCAAAGCCACCATCTTTAAAAAAGAAATCCAGCGACTTTTCGATATATTCGCGTACTTCGTCTTGGCTGATATCCAGAACTAGGTGATTTGGCAGACGAATACTATAATCAGCGCCCCACTGTGGTTTTTCCTGTGCGATCTTGGTTCCTTTGGAGGAATGTCCGCCGATCCACACCGCTGGACGCAAATTGGTTTGCTTTATGGCGTCAGTGAAAGGCTTAAAGCCGCCGGGGAACTTCTTCTTATCCACTCCCGCTTCACCTTCGTAGGGCATGCCCAGCCCGTGCGCGATTTGATTGTCAGTACTGTATTGAGCGTAGCCGTCATCGATTTGCAACCAGTTTACCATTGGGAAATTATTAGAAATAAACTCTGCTACTTCAATAAGTCGTTCGCTGTCGATATCCCTAAAGGTACCGTCATTCCACGAACCCCAGACCAATGAGTTGCGGTTTATATTAGTGGCACCCCACAGTGGCGGTAAATGTTGCCGAAGGACATCACAGTATTCAGCGAATATTTTTTCAATATTATCGGCATTTTCAGCCCTGCCGAGATACCAGACATCATAAATAGTTTCTCCAGCTTGTAATTCGCGATAGGCAATCGCTTTAAAACCTGAACGAATGTCAAGAAAGGCGCCATCTTTTGAATGTCCGACTAAATAGTTATGAAAGAATATATCCTGGGATAAAGTTCCATGAACCAATCCTAATTTTGTACCATAATTGCTTAATCCGATGGCTGGGAAAGGTTGATAGGGCGATCTGCCGATGCGTTCTGAAACGGTGCCGGGATCCGCCCAGCGGTTGCCCGCTTGTGTATCGTAACCACTGTCTTTGACCATATCAGAGGAACGAACAGTATCGAGCTTTATCGTCATTTTATCATAAATACGAGGATTTTCGACGTGATAAAAATAATCATCGGTAGGCTTGTTGCCCAACTCCAGACCGTCAATAACAAACGCCGTTTCGCGGATTTTAGCCATTTGATCTGAACTATTGTGAGTAGAACGACGGCAGACAATGTGTGTGTCCTGCAGTTCAAAATAAAGGTCTTCCCGTAAACCATTTTCATAAGACAAACTTAAATGAGCGCGAGTTTGTTCGTTGTTTATGTTGATGTTTTGCTCGCATGGATTAATTCTGCCATTTTCCAGCTCAATGAATACTTGATTAACGAATTTACCTGCATTAAAAATTTTGCTCAAAGAACGTTCTAACGATTTCATGTTTGCCCTATATTATTCGTGGTTTTATCGTTTTTTCATATCAAGCCAACTTTGGTATTCAATGATTTCTCTAGCTTGTCAGAGTCAAATAATTGCATGATAATATAGACGACATCACTATATTTGCCACGATATTATATTTCTTTAATACTCTTGAGTCTTTGTTGTATTTTAAAACTAGTTAAATTGCTTAACACTGTCACGTTCGATGACTTTGTATGGAGTGATAATTTCTGGTGGGGTTATACCTGGCTTATACCATTCATCAGCGCGTAATAATTGCTCCAATGCCATACGCCCGCATTCTTCAAATTGAATATCAATTGTAGTAAGGGGCGGTAATGATAATTGGCTTCCAGGATAGTTGCTGTAACCCATCACAGAGACCTGCTGTGGAATGAGAACACGCAACTCCTTAAGTACTTGATAGACCTTCATTGCCAGCCGGTCGGAATGACACATTATTGCAGTCGGAGGTTGTGCTCCGAGCATCCATCCATGAATCGTTTCGGTAATGATATCTAGTTGGTTTGGAATTAGGCGAATCAGCGCGTCGGCATTTGGAAAATTGTTGTAATGATAAAATTCCTTCAACTCGTTTTGAGTAAATCCACGCACTGTCATTAGATTTTCTTGTGGAATATCTAGCAACATTGAGGCAATGAATTGATGTCCAGAATCAGCGAGATAGCGTAAACCACTACTCCAGGCAGTCCTTTCGTCAGTCCGTAAAACCCGAAATCCGCTAGTTACAGCGTCGTCAGGTAATCCATGAGGAATCACAACCGGTAATTTGAGTTTTTCTAGCTTGTTAATCAGTTTAATATCAATTTGGGCATGTCCAGTTTCCAGTAATACCCCTTTGATGCGATGCCGTGTTATCATCTCCTGACACTCTCGATCACTAAAGCTGTTTAGTAGTCCTGTCGGGCAGTATTCCAGAGTTATCGCTTTCATTGAAGCTGCTTCATCAATTCCTGCAGCAATATATTGTGTTGGAGTTTCGAGATTTCTCGCTCCGTCCGGCAAAACCAATAAAAATGTGTGGCGTGTTGAAGTCTTGCTTACAAAAGTTCCTTTGCCGGGCATCCTTTCAATTAAACCTTCATCTTTTAGGCGCGCCAGTGCGCTACGCAAGGTGACTTGTCCTACTCCAAGGTTTTTAGCGAGGTCAATTTCACGGGGTAGACGACTTCCGGGAGAAAGACGATTATCTATGATTTCGCGTTTCAATTGTTCGTAAACAATATCCTTTTTACATGTTATCGCCATTCTTTATTCCTAGATTGTTACTATCTGTTTTCTTTATTTAAATCTAATATTAATAAATTTACCATAAATTTTTAATATAGCTATTGACAAATTAAAAAAAAACTGTATAATTCAATATAGTAACTGATAGTAATAGACAGAAGTAATGGAGTTGATTATGAGGATTGCTTTGGTTGGAGCTAGTATGAGAATCCGGGCGTTTGTCGAAGCGTTAAAAAGCGACTATGCAGATTCGCATCAGATTTGTGGGCTTATGGATATTGACGAAGGCAAGATGCTCGGCTTCAATGAAGTAGTTGGCCTGGAATTACCGTGCTATACCGATTTTGACCATATGTGTGATAAAGTTAAACCGGATTTACTGCTTATTTCTACGGTTGATTGTTTTCATCGTGATTATATCGTTCGAGCGTTGGATCGGAAAATATCGTGTATAGCAGAAAAACCTCTCTGCGTAAATGCTGAACAATGTTGCGATATTATTGCGGCACAGCAACGTAATCCTGAGGTTTTCGCCGCGACTTCGCATAATGCGCGATACCATGTAGCAGCTAGAGCTGTAAAAAAACTATTAGATGATGGGGTTATTGGACAGGTTAACAGTGTTAATTACACTGAAATGTTAGATCAGGAACACGGCACCAGTTATTTTAGACGTTGGAATAGCATCAAAGCCATATCCGGTGGTTTGGCAATACACAAAGCCTCTCATCACTTTGATAAGATTAACTGGTGGTTAAACTCTAAGGCAAAGACGGTCAATGCATATGGGGGATTGCGTTGTTTTGGGGCCGATGCTTCACCTTTCCGTGGGCATCACTGCAATACTTGCCCTTATTTTGATCAATGTGCCTATGCGATTGATTATGAAAAGGAAGAGATATATCATAAACTGTTTTTTAAACACAATCATGCCGGCGCGTATCGTCCTGATCGTTGCGTCTTTTCTCCTGAAATTGACATTGAAGACTTTATCAGTGCCGGTATTGAGTATGGAAATGGGGTTTTGGTGAATTACACTTTATCTGCGCATTGTAATTATGAAGGGGAAACAATTATTTTCGAAGGGAATAAGGGACGTTTGGAGATGATTCGACGGAAAAGACCTGAGGGTGAATTCTCGAGTGTCGAAATATTTCGTTTTGGCACCACTAAACCAGAAAAAATTGATTTGAAACTTGAATCGGGAACCCATGGCGGTGCAGACAAACGACTTTACCGGGATTTATTTGGCGGAGAGAAATCCGGACGTTTGGCAACGCTTGATGACGGCATTCAAGCCGTTCTGGTAGGTGTCGCAGTAAATGAATCAATTAAAACAGGACAAAGTATTGATGTCGCTTCACTCATATAAAGGAATTACGCTTGAAGGTAATGCTGTCGAAGTGACGGTTTCAGGAACTTCTATTTCGAACGTGCGCTCAATCTCCTGGGATGCAACGTTGCCACGCATTCTACCCTCTTTAGTGGATTTGCAACACAATGGCGCCCTTGGTCTGGCTTATAACAATCTTAATGACAGGACGCCAGATCAGCTCTGCCGTGTAGGTGAGTTATTAATTCGTAACGGGATTGGCAGGGTGATGGCAACTCTTACGACCGCCCCATACGAATTGCTTTGTACTGCCGCCAAAACATTCAATGAAAACTTAAATTGTGATCGTGAAATGACGAGACTCTTTTCTGGACTCTTCCATGAAGGAGTTTTTATTTCTCCAAAGCAAGGATGGCGTGGTGGGCATGTCCCCAAATATATCATGGCTCCAGATTGGGAAAAGTTCCAACGTTTGAATGAATCTTCGGGGAACCGAGTGAAGTTGGTGAATATCGCGCCAGAGGAGCCGGGCGCACTGAATTTTATTGATCGTGCTGTCAAGGCAGGCGTTAAGGTTGCTTTAGGACATTGCTGTCCAGATACGGTTATAATCAATGAAGCCGTTAAACGCGGCGCAAGTATGGTAACGCATTTTGCCAATGGCGTTGCTCCGCTCATTCACCGTTTCAAAAATCCATTATGGGGGTTTCTCGATAACGACGCGCTCGCATTGGGTTTGGTCGGCGATGGTTTTCACCTGCCGCCAGAAGTGGTGAGAATCGCTTTGCAAGTTAAGGGGATGGATAAATGTTTTATGGTATCGGACGCCAATATCTATTCTGGCTGCGCGCCGGGGCTTTATCAACGGCTTGGAGGCTGTGATTGTGTGATTGAACCCAATGGCTTTATCCATCTTCCCGATCAAGATATTTTGGCTGGAGCGTGGTTTCAAAATAACCGAAGTGTGGAATTCTTGGTCAATCAAGTTGGCATTGATTTTGAAAATGCATGGAAGCTATGTAGCAAAATTCCGGCAAAACTGATGAATATTAAATTGCCGGACCTAAAAATTGGTAACGAAGCTACTTTTGTGATAGCGCGATTCAATAATCGAAAATTACAGATCGAACAATCTATTTTTTGCGGAAAGGAGTATTTTACCCGTAAAACAGCTGAAAATTTTCAAAATAAGAGTCATGTCCTAGATGCAGTTAATTTATAAAGTGCCGAAAATAAAAGTATATCCCCCCACAAACATCAAAAACCAATCAATCGCGAATCGTATGCACTAAAACCAAAACAAGGAGAATTAAAACAATGGAAAAGAGACTGGAAACTGACAAAAACAAAGGGGGATTAAAAATACTTGAATCATTGATAGTGAACAAGGTCACCATAAAAAAAGTTTTACTCTTAAGTTTAATCGCCATAACTGCAAGAAATAGCAACGCAGCAGAACTGTTCAATGGAACTCGCAGTCCGAAAGAAGTAGCAGTGGTAGCCTGTGGTAAAAACTTTATTCCCGACTATCCAGAATTATTCTACATCACATTATGGCAGAATGGCGACTACAATAAAAAAACTGAGATTTCTGGAAAATGGTCTGATCTGGATAAAAATGGCGAAGCGTCATATCAACAGGCAAAAGTCAAAGTCAGTATCAATAAAACCAATTCTCACGAAATTTCGTGGAATATCAAAGTGACTCCGGTTGCTGGTTATGGTGTGTATTCTGTAAAATATCCAACCTTGGCGGTACCGCTTACCACTAGTTCTGAAGAAAAACTGTTTTGTCCATACCAGTCAGGAATTGTTTTAGATCAGCCATCAAAAATGGCGGACAGACAGGCTGGCAACCGTCCACGCTACAAAAATGCCATTTGGTTTGGGACTTACGGGGATAAATATCAGTCTTTACAGATGGTTATCTATGGTCTTGGTCAGAACGGATTTATGCTGTGGACACAGGATACAGAAGGTTATATTAAAGATTTCTCCGTATCAAAAAACGACATTTCCGGTGCTTATAGCGGCAAAGCTATGCTTTTTGCCGTATACCATTATCCAGAAAATACCGGAATGATGGGAACTGCCTGGGAAGCACAATATCCAACGATAACCTCCACCTTTTCTCATGGCTGGTATCAAGCCGCAAAACGTTACCGCGAATGGGCTTTGCAACAATGGTGGTGCAAAGACAATACAATTGCTCAACGGTTGCAAGACGGACGGCTGGCCCCTTGGTTTGGTAAAAATTCGCTCTGGCTGACAGCGATTAACTATAAGCACAGCGGGAAAATGATAGAAAATTTTGCAGCGAAATTCCCAGAAACCGAAATCGGAATTTTTCTAACCCAGTGGCAGCATTGGAGTTTTGATACAAATATGCCCGAATATTTTCCTCCTAAAGACGAAGCAGGTTACGAGAAAATGATCGCGATGCAAAAAAAACGCATACACCTTTTTCCGTATATGAATATTAACCTCATAGATGCTGATTACCCGAAGGCGGTTGAAGAATTTAAATCCGCTTATGCTCTATCGTTGCCGGAAAATGCAATGGCTCCGGACAACGGAAAGTCTACGGATTCATACATTGAACGTTGGGGTAAAATAACGGAAAACGGCAAAACGAGAAAGCGGATGATGCAACCAGTTTGCAGGTCTGCAAAGCAATGGCGTGACTGCTGGTTGGATATGGCAAGCCGCAACTTACAGCATTACGGCACAGATGGTCAATACGTTGACCAACTAGTTGCGGCGGTCTATCCTTGCTGGAGCAAGGAACACGGCCACCAGCCTGGATTTGGACCTTACTGTCTGCGCGATTCAAGAAAAATACTGGAAGATATACATAAGGCCAATCCTGGGAAAGTACTTTTCAGCGAAAATATCAACGAAATATATATCGGGGCAGTTGAAGATGTATATAATGTCTCCCCTAAATATAACAGACACAACCTAGTGCCGCTGTTTCAGACGGTTTATCACGACTATATATCTATGCACGAATGTTACATCATGCCGGAAACGTTGAAAAATCCGGGTGATTTTGCTCAAGTATTGTCAGATTCAATACATCTCGGGTTCAAGCCCGGATCATTCTCCACCACCAGAACCATGATTGGTCTACTAAAGCCAGAAAACAAGCAGGCACTTGACTTTCTTAAAGAACTGGAAAATGCATTACGAAAAACCATTATGGTTTCACTTTACGGTGAACGTCTAGCGGATCCGGAAATTAAGGGTGCTTATGAACATGAAATAAATTACTGGGAAAACGATAAGCCAACACCGGCAAAATGCGTGGCTGTTACTGGTTCCTGCTGGCGGTCTGTCACAGAGCCCAAACAAACCATGTTGCTCCTTACCAACAGCGGTAGCCATAAGGCAAAAGTAGAGATATTTACCAATAATATAAAAGATGGTGCAAAACTTAAAAATCTACAAGGAGACATTATTGTTTTTAAACAAGGAATGGAACTCTCAATGGAGCCATTATCCGTAACCGCATTGATAACCGAAACAAGTCATAAATAAACCAACAATAATAGGAGAATTTTATCATGAAAAAAACAACCAACAAAAACTGCTTAAAATCGCTAATCCAAACTCATTTAATGAGAATAGAAAAAGAAAACAAAAATAGATGTAAGTCGTTCACTATCAAAAATTTCACTCTCATAGAATTACTCATAACGATCTCGATTATCGCGATTTTAGCGGCGATGTTGCTGCCGACACTGAATCAAGCTAGAGAAAAGGCCAAAAGCATCAACTGCGTTTCGACATTAGGACAAGGTGGAAAACTACTCGCCATGTATTCCGTCGATCACAATGATTTCGTTCCCCCATGTTATTACCTAACTCCTGCAACAAAGGCTTGGCCAGAGCTTATCGTAGAAGGCGGTTACGTTTCCAGCTTAAAGAATATTCCACATTGCGGTAATGAACCCAAAAGATCTCCAAAATCTGGCGACATGAAACAGGAATCTTACGGAATGTTTCAAAATGCTGTAGATGACGATGATCGATTAATTTATAAAATCAATCGTCCTTACTACCTCAGGACTCCCGATAGATCCATTAATCCGTCTAAATTCCCACTGTTGTTTGATTCGGTACTTATGATAAGTACGACACATTTCAGACAGTCTTATTATGTTGGTTGGAAAGGGGTTAACGGAATGAATAATTCTTCCCGTTATATTCATTTACGGCATAATGGTATGACCAACTTTTGTTCTGCCAGTGGAGATGTCCAATCCTTTAAGATGGAAGAAAGTATTAGCTATTATGATTGGGGTGCGGAAAATCCACCCGCCCTTCCCACCCATTTCACAAAAATGGTGGGCGAACGAAAATGAAAGAGTATGTTAGCCGTAAACATCGAAAAATTAATCAATCTAAAACCAAAGCATATTACAAATCATGAAAATAATAATCACTCTTTTTACTTTATTATTCCTATTATCAACCGGGATTGCCGAACAGGCGATGTATAGCATTACCTTCGGCAACGGAAAAGTAACAATCCCATATGTGGCTGTTGCACCGAAAATTGACGGAGAGTTTCGCTCAGGCGAATGGGAAGAGGCGATGGAATGTAATGGCTTTACAGGTAGTGAGCGGACTTTGATACCGGGACGATTGGGTAGGGTCAGCATTAGTCGGGATCAAAAATATCTCTACTTCGGTATCCGAACATCGACGCCTACCAATGATCCTGGCGGCGCACTAAAGACGACTGTGAAACAGCGTGATGGTGCTGTCTATTCAGATGATTCCGTGGAAATTATTCTTCATGCTGACGAAAAGACGAATACTGGTTATCAGTTTGTATTTAATGCTGAAGGTACGATTTTTGACCGACAATACACTGAATCGCCAAAACAATCGCATGTTGATTGGGATTGCAAAGATTTGCAGGTTGCCAGCACCACCGAAGGCGGTTGGTGGACGCTTGAAGTAGCCATTCCGCTTTCAGAAATTGATGATCCAAAGGAATTGGTGCTATTTAATGTTGCAAGGAATTGGAGTGACCTCGGATATTCAACCTTAAACTATACTCCTAATTACTTTAACCGTAACAACATGCTGCGCGGAAACTTCGAAAACAAGATCGCAATCGTGAAAGAGTTTGACTTTGGTGTGCCTGAACTGGGGAATTGGAATATCCACCTTTCTGCAAAGAATATCAGTGATAAAAAACTGGCTTTTACCGCTCAATTATGGCATAATGCCAAGGAAGGGAAAGTACGCGATGCGTTTCAATCAGTAACAATCCTCCCAGGCGAAACAAAAGAAATACAACTAAAATCAACAATCACATCTTCTCTTATTCATCTTTGCACGTTGCAATTAAAAGATGTCGAGAGTGGGCGGGTTTATTATGCTCGTCGTGTAATGGGGCAAAAGGGACGTTCAGATCGCAGAAGACCGGTAACGTTCTCCTTCGATTCTCCTGTTGCAGGAACTGGTATAGCTTACTACTACCCAGGATTCAATAAAATTGCAGTTGAATTAGACCGCAAACCAGAGAATGAGATAATGCTCTCAATTTTAGATGCCAAGCCAGTTCCATTCAAACAGGCAGGAAAATATTGGCGTGCAGTAGCTCCAGTGAGTCAAACACCAGGCATATATTCAGTTCAGCTGTTAAGCCAAGCAAAGGAATATCAAATCGGAAAAATTGAAAAGAAAAAATATGCGTGGGAAGGAGAGAAATTGGGTTGCGAGAAAATAATTTTGCCTCCGTTCAAACCACTTCAGTGTAACAATAATGAGGTGGACGGATTGCTGAACAAACGTACCATCAATGGTTTGGGGTTGTACGACTCTGTAAGGAACTGTGATTACGAACTTTTGGCGGCCCCAATGTCATTTCTGATGAAGGTCGATGGCAAGGAAACTCAATGGCAAGCTGATAAAAAACCAGTTTTTAAACTTCATGACAATGGTTTTGCCGCGATTGCTTCCGGCAATGCAACAACTTCTGCTGGTATCAACCTTTCTTATCAAAGTACAATGGAATATGACGGTTTCAATTGGTTGCAATTCCAGTTGGATGGGTTGAAAGATCGGACGGTCGATCAATTGACGTTGGTTATCCAATTTAAGGCGACAGAAACTCCTCTGTTTCACGCCGTTGCCAACACGCTTCGTCCGAATCCTGCAGGAACTCTACCTGATCGTTGGACAGGAAGTCAGCTAAATCGTAAAAAGCATTTTGACGAAGAGGTAATACATCCCCAATTAGTGCCATATTTGTGGTTAGGCGGCGAAGAACGCGGACTCAGTTGGTTCCTTGATTCCTCATTGGGGTTCAAGTTACACCGGGAACAGGATGCCGTCCGTATTTCTCGTCGGGGTGACATTGTTGTTGCAGAGTTAGATATTATCAATAAACCTACCCGTTTCAATTCAGACACTCTTGGATTCTCCTTTGGCTTTCACCCCACACCGGTAAAACCGTTAACACCTGATTTACGCAATACACTATATGATTCCGCAGGCGTCGCGCCTATGGCGATGAATAACGCCCAATTTGTTTTCGGTACATGGCTAGGAGGATTTTTTCCATTTGGGCTGACTCCATTTAAAGATGATTATAAAATGTGGCGTACAGTTATGAGTGCTTTGACCAGCGGGAAAAAAATCAATTACCGAGAGGAGCTGGATCAATGGAATAAGCAATATGGCAAAGAATTCACCGGAATTATGGATAGTATTGCGGGCAACACAGAATATTCAAAACGCTTCCAAAAAAGTCGCCAGGGCTTTCTTCATGGCAATCTAGGCAACAAAGACCGTCGTCCATCATTGCCCTACATCTATCTCGATCCACGTTTAGCATTTAAATGGTATGAAGAAGCTCAATACTTCAAGTGCGAATGGTGGAATCCGGCGGCACAGAACTATTTTGGAAGCTGGCGAATATTTCCTACCGACACTTACCGCGATTATTTTCTTTATGCAGTAGACCGCGCTCTCAAAAATGGTCTGCATGGCATATATCTAGATGATGTTTATCTGATACCAGACAACAATCCTGATACATTGGGGGCTATTGATGAACAGAACGAAGTGCATAGTTGTATCGGTATTCTGGCACTCCGTGATTTGATTAAACGTTTGTCGGTTCTTCAGCATCAGCACGGTAAGTATCCCCGAATTTTACAAGTACATATGACGGATGCGCTACTGATTCCGTGTTTTTCTTTTGCAACCAGTCAGCTAGGATTTGAAGCTAAGTATGGAGAGTCTCCGTTGCCCACCCGCTACGCTCTTGATTATATTCGGGCTATTGGACTCGGAACAAAGCTCGGTGCAAACGGATTGATGCTTCAAGGGGTTCACAGGAAAACCACTTCGCCCGAGCAATGGAATGAGAAATCTAAGACTTTACGCCGCAGCATGCTGGCTTTAAGTCTTCCACACGGTATAAGACAATTTGCCTCTCATGCCCCTGATTTATATGAAATTTATCAGAAATTAAGCGATTTTGGTTGCTTTACCCAAAGCACTCGCTTTATACCTTACTGGGATAAAGCTCAAGATTTGCGAGTTGATAAAGAAATATTGTTGAGTTCATACCAGCTACCTGAGGCAACATTGGTGATTTTGTCCAATTACCATAATTATGATCCGGTCAAGGTGGAACTTTCCGGGAATCTTCCGAATAAATTTAAATTAGTTGATCTGGAGACAAATGAACAAGTCTCCTATCAGAATATTACCATACAAGGATATGATTTCCGCTTGTTAGTATTGACTCCGTTAAAATAATTGAACGATAGCTAGGATGTCCCAGTCGCTTTTTGTGTAGAGTGAAAAGGATATTCTAACTTATGGTAAATTCCTTGATTTATGAAAAATTCAAAATAAAACAAACAAAAAAATAGGAAAATTTTAAAAATGAAAAAATATTTTTTTCTTCTTCTCTGTACCGTAATCTTTACGGCAATCGCCAATGAAACCATCTTTACTGACAACTTCAAACGTAGTCAATGGCGGACACCCAATACCCAGAATTGGGCCAACGTCGCCGATAACACCTTGATTTTAGATGATGATAAATTGTATATTCGTTATGCGGGCGGCGAACATCCGTTTGGAGCCAAATACAGTTTTTCCCTCGAAAACATAGAGGATGGTGAGTTCAAGCTCGGATTCTATGTTTACATTGCCGGAAATAAAGTCTCCCAATATTTCAGCGAGAAATTAACGCATAAGGGAGAATTCACTCTGGAACTCCCTGAGAGCGTCAGAAATATTGGCATCATTATCCAAGGAAAAGGAAAATATCGTAACGCCAAACTAATAAGAATCGTTGATCCGGCCTACAAACTTACCGCTGATCCGATCTATCAGATGACCTCAGAAGAACCACAACCGGTTACATTTATCCTATATCATAATGAAAAAGAAATTCCCAACGCTGATATCCAAAAAAACGGTCTTGATGCCGTACATCCGCCCTCCGGCGCCACCACTAGTGCGTATATAGTCAAGGCCGATACCGCTGCATTCGATGCTGCAGCAAAAAATATAAAATTGACCAAGCCGGTTAGTGTCCTTTATCTCGGTGATTCGTTGACTCATTTCGACCTAGGCTTCAATCATGTCGATAAATTCGACTACTTTCTCAATAAGCACAATCCTGGTAAAGCGGAACTTTGGAACTACGCCTGTGGCGGAGATGATATCCAACGAATAGTTCAACGTTTAAATAACAATGGCACTGGTCGTTGGAAAAACCGTTATCAAGATATTTGGAGTCGAAGCTATGATTGGGCGTTTATTCTCCTTGGCCATAATGACACCAAAGCTTCCAGCGCCAAAAATTACACAGAACCTGTCATTACTCCTGCTCAGCAGCTTAAATCATACGAAATACTGATCGCCAAACTCAAAGAGAAGGACATTAAACGAATCATACTCGTCTCATCCACATCCTCCAATTTTGATCTTTGCCGTGCCAATGCGGAAAAAAATAAACGCGTCCACAATCGTTTCGGAGATCCTAAACATCAGGAAAACTTCAATACTGTTCTACAGGAACTGGCGCAGAAACACTCCTTGGAGTATCTAGACGTTTACACGCCGATGAAAGCGTTGCCTGACAAGGCGGATCTGCTTAATCCACGTGACGGCGTTCACCTCACACCTGCAGGACATGATTTTATCGCTCTGGAAACGTTGAAATATTTGGAAAAAACCCAATAAATATTCATGACGCCGGATTCAGCGGAGGATTATATTCGAAAATGTTGGATATTGGGAACGAGCACCGCACCGACAGCATCGCTTTTTTTATAAATTTCCCTCTGAAGAACAGAACTCATATCAAACCCTGTAAAATTGGGTGAATTTTTGAAATCCGTTAAAGTATCGGCTTGATAATCTGCGTGTTAAATTGTAGAGTTAATATTCTTTAATATTGTCAAAGGAGAAATCTATGGATTCTAGATTTATTGATCTTCACGCGCATGCTTATCGTAAACCGGTGCCATTTGTGGTTCAATTCTGTACTGTTGATGAGTTGTTGCGGCGTTACGATGATGCCGATATTGAAATGGGATGCCTGCTTCCTATTGTCAATTCAGAAGTCTATTTTCCACAAGCTAATGAAGATATCCTTGAGATGGCTGAACAACATCCGGATCGCTTTATCCCTTTCTGCAATGTTGATCCACGCGCGTTGACCAACTCTCCGGACGCGGAGCTCAATTTAGTATTACAGTATTACAAGGATAAAGGTTGTCGAGGTCTTGGCGAAGTGATGCCTAATATTCCACTACTGGATCCGCGAGTACAAAACCTGTGCCGCTGTGCTCAGGATGTTGGTCTGCCGATAGTCTTTGATGGCTCAAGTCGAGTTGGCGGCGATTTTGGTTTACAGGATGAACCCGGCTTACCACAGTTGGAAAGCACACTTCTGAAATATCCTAATTTGATTGTTTTCGGACATGGACGAACCTTCTGGATTGAACTCTCTTCGGATGTTACGCCGGGAGAACGGAAACCAGTTTTTCGCAGTGATGGGGAATATCTTTTCCCACCATATCAATCAGGGCCGATTGAGAAAGAAGGAGTAGTGCCGACCTTGTTTCGGCGCTATTCTAATCTGTTAGGTGAACTTTCCGATGCTTATCCTTTTTTAGATCGAGATCATGATTTTGGAGCAAAATTTCTAACCGAGTTCCAAGATCGGCTATTTTTCGGTACGGATATTTGTTTCGCAGATATGCCGTTTGGAATGCAAACTTTATTATTGCAGTTACGTGATTCAAAGAAAATAAGTGAAGAAGTTTTTCAAAAAATAGCGTATAAAAACGCGATGAATTTCTTTAATCTTTAAAAAATAATTTTGAGGCAAAAATGAGTCTAACAGTTCGTCTATTTGAAGAAGGTGATGCGGAAATTCTTTCTGAAATATTGTTCAAGAGTTTTAAGACCTTTCTTAAAGACAAAATCACTGAAATGGTTCCTCCTGAAGAATGGGAAGAGACGGCAAAAGTAATTAATAAAAACCTAGAGAATGCTATTTTCGTGGCAGAAGATGATGGAGTTGTGAAGGGCTTCCTTAGCGCAACTGCTGACTTAAAGCATCGTTTAGGCACATTAAATGTAATTGGCGTAGATCCAGAATGTCACTCGAAAGGCGTTGGCACAGCTTTGTTTGCGGAAGCTGAAAAATTCTGGATTAAGCGAAAAATGCGCAAAGTTTGGACTTGTGTCTCATCCATAAACCCCAAAGCGCAAATCTACTATATCAAACAAGGTTTTACTCCAGAAGGGCTCCGCAAAGATCATTTTCATGATGGCATTGATGAAATCAGCCTAGCAAAATTTTATCATTATTAATCGGCAAATAATTTTTCAACAGCATGTTAATCTGTCATTTTACGACGGGGTAGGGCGTTCTTAACTTCTCGCGCGCATTATGCGCGCGCGAAGTCAAGCATAGTTTATGGCGCGGATAAACCTTCTAATACGTTCACCTTAGATACAGCCGTTTAAAATTGTTTTAACGGCTTATTTGGTCGCCTTGTGGCGCGCCGATAAATACATCGCTGACGTAAAAAGTTCCGCTCCAGTGAACATGTTGCGCAATCCGCGCTTCTGGATTTATACTTGCTCCTTTAAGAACAAATTCCTTGAAGTCATGAAAGCCGGTTCGGTCAACAATATAACCGATATGTTCTTTCGTTAATGAACGGTCGATAAATTTATCAATGTAACCGTAGGTGTTTTTGATGACCTGAACCACCAGTTCTTCACTGGCCCATTGGATGAAATTCTCAGCTAGTCGTGGATTTTTTTTGCCAGTTCTTCCCATAATTACCAGATTGAAAAACTTCTTGGGGTTACGCGTCCAAGCGGCAGTTGGGCAACTTAAGACACATTCACCACAACCGATGCAACGGCGTTCATCTCTGACCACTTTGCCTTTATGGAGTTTTAAAGCCCCAGTAACGAGTTTTTTACAAGTAATTACACAAGCTTCGCAACCGATGCATCTTGACGAATCAAGTTGCGGTTCAGCCATGCCGATGATTCCAAAATCATGCATGCGCGCTTTGATACAGTCGTTTGGACAGCCAGTCAAAGCGATTTTAACGTGAAAATTATTCGGGTATATCTCTTTTTCAATGCGCCGGGCAAATGCTGTGGTATCAAAATTAGAGTACGGACAAACTCGATTTCCGATACAAGCTGCGACGTTGCGGGTTCCGGCAGTGGGATAACCATCTTTGGGTTTATCAAAACCGCTGACGCCAATTGAAATTTCAAGATTTTCGATGATTGGTCGAAGCATACGGTTGACTGCTTCCATATTTTCAAAATCTATTCCAGGCAATTCAAACCCTTGACGAGTAGTCATGTGCACGGTGCCGTCTCCGTATTCTGTAGCAATTTGATTGAGCACGGCAAAATGTTTCGTTTCCATTTGCCCACCCGGTACTCTGATTCTGATTGCACCTTTATCACGCTCTTTGGTGATGCGCCAAGCATTTTTCACAACTTTCTTACGATTTAAATCTAAACTCATTTTTTTGTACTCCGTGGCTCAGTCGATTAATTTTTCAGCTTCATCGTAGCGAAAAACTGGTCCGTCAAGGCATACATAGCGTGAATCAACTTTACAGTGACCACATTTACCGATACCGCATGACATGCGCCGTTCCATAGAAACTAATATTTGTTCTTTCGGTACTCCTTGCTTCATAAACTCCATGGCGGTGAATTTCATCATTATCGGGGGCCCGACGATCACCACAACCATATTTTTATACTCAGGCATCTCAATATCTTTGACGTATTCGGTAATCAATCCGACACATTTTCCATCCCAAGTTCCGCAAACCTGGTCGACTGTAACTATGGTGTTAATTCGTTCCTGCCAGCGTCCGATATCGTTTTCAAACAAAACCACGCCGGGTTCTTTAAATCCAAACAACAAATCAATATCAGTAACATAGCCGGGGTTATTATAAAAATACTCGATGAGTGGTCTTACTGGAGATACTCCACAACCGCCAGCGGCGATGACAACATGTTTATCTTTAAAATCGGCAATTGAAAAGCCATTACCATAGGGTCCACGCAGAAAAATATTTTTTCCAGGCTGCAATCTATGTATTTCAGAACTAACTTTGCCAACGTTACGGATGGTCATTTCAATCCATCCATCACCAATTCCGCTAGTAGAAATCGGCATTTCTCCAATCAAAGGTAACGAAACTTCGTAAAACTGCCCGAAATTTGGCGGTTCGGCGATTTCAATTCGGAATGTCCATTCATCTTGGGTTAATTTATCAATACTGATAAGTTTATGGGGAGACGGTTTTAAAGGATTATTACACACGCTAAATTCTCCATTTTAAATAAAAGCTAATGTCTTAACTGTTGACGAGTTTACTGATTTTATTGATACAATTGGAAAAAGAGATGTATTCGGGACAGTTGTCGTCACAACGACCACATCCCACGCACATGTGTTCGCCAAAGCGTTTTTTATAATCATAAACCTTGTGGAATGATTTAAAGCGCATGCGCGAACCGTTATCTTTTCTAAAACCGTGTCCACCGGCCATATCGGTAAAATGGTCAATATGGCAAGCCGCCCAGGTTCGCCGGCGTTCTCCTACATTCGTAGTTGTGTCGTAGAAGATATCTTCCGTAGAAAAACAACTGCAAGTAATGCAAGTAGTGTTACAGCGGCCGCAGGCAATGCAGCGGCTTTTGTATTCATCCCATATCTCGTGGTCATACATCTCGACCGGCATTTCGGCAACCTTCGGAACGTTGACTTTAATTTTGTTTTCAGTGACAAATTCCGGGGTAAAATTAACTTTTTCTCCAACACCACCAAAGTATTTATCCAAGTCTTTATCCTGGATATCCAATAATAGCGAATCGGAATTAAAACGAACGGCAATGCTGTAGTTATCAGTAGTGTTTGAGTTCATTGACACGCAAAAACAATTATCAAAACTGCTTTGACATTCAACCAGAACGAATTTAACTTTTTCACGTAGACGCTGATAATAAAAATCTTTGTCATTACCGTTTTTCAGGAAAATTGTGTCGAGACGTCTGATGCCGTTAATGTCGCATGCTCGGAGAAAAATGATGGTTTTCTTGCTGTCAATTGTGGGTTCGCGATAATCATCTTCAGTAAAATGAAAAATAGTTTGGGTAATCGGGAAAATTATCTCTTTCGGCGAAAAATTCGATTTTTCATTCCACACCATATCCTTGATGGATGAAATTTCTCCATAGCGAATCAAATCTGTATCTGAAAATCGACCGCGGTCTTTGAAGCGGCGTGGTGCATAGATAGTGTACTCCTGTCGGAGTTTTCCGAGAATTTCATCGAAGTCTTGGTGGCTCAACTTTAGCGACATATTTGTACCTTTACAAATCTATTAATCATCTGGTAGATGGGAGTTTGATTTTTAATTGTTTTAAGGGTGGGAAGTATTTTAATAACAAAACTATAGAGATTTAAGCAAGAAGGTAAACCTGACTAACGGAAAGACATTTGATGGACGTTCGTTCAAAGTTGCAGATAATCCCTAATCAACCTAGATATTTACCAAAATTTAAACTGGTACTTAAAGTGTGATAGATAATGTGATAAAATTCGCGCGCGCATAATGCGCGCGCGAATTTGAAAACAAGATTTACCGTTCTAAGCTAGGCGTCTTTGATAGCCTTGGCCAGAGTAGTTTTGTCTTTCATGCCAACCATTTGGTTAACAATTTTACCATCTTTAAAAACAAAAAGTGCTGGGATATTGGATACTTTATATTTCACAGCCAAGTCTTTGTTTTCTTCAATGTCGACTTTAGCAACAGTTGCGGTGTCGCCAATTTCTTCGGCAAGCTGTTCCAGTACTGGACCGAGCATTTTGCAGGGGCCACACCATGGAGCCCAGAAGTCAACTAGTACTACTCCTTTAGCGATTTGAGCATCAAAGTCAGCGGCGGTTAAATTTTTCACTTTACTCATAATAATTCTCCATTTGTTAAGGGTTCAGTTTTATTTTAATACGTCAAATGATAAATTCAAATTTTTGGGCTTTAAATTTAGGACTGAAATGAGATGAAAGTTTAAGTTAAACACAAAAAACAAAAAGCTAAATCACTGAAAGAGGACTGTAGAAGTTATTTTTTTCATAATGATTGTTGAATTCTCCCTGATTAGTTGGTATTGTATTGAACTAACAATCCACATAATTAGGACAAGTAATTTTATGTCAGATTCGAATTTAGAGATGCCAGGTGGCAATGAAACCATTTTAATTGTTGATGATCAGGAGACTATTTGGGATTTTTTGATTGAGGCTTTACAGGAACTTGGCTATTCTGTTTTATTAGCAGAGAATGGCATCGATGCTGTAGAGATTTACAAAAACAACCCAGGGCAGATTGATTTAGTTCTGCTGGATATGATTATGCCCAAACAGGGTGGCCATCGGACATTTTTCATGATCAAAGAGTTAGATTCAGAAGCTAATGTTTTACTTTCCAGCGGTTATGTTTCGGATGTAGAGGTCAATGACTTGTTAAAAGCTGGCGCGCGCGGTTTTTTGCCTAAGCCACATCGTCTAGCCGTGGTAGTCAAAGAGATCAGGAATATTCTTGATACTTGGCCACGGACTAAATAAAATTAAGGCTATTGAGGTTTATTATGGAATATGCTTTTATCATTATTATCATTCTTTATGCACTGAATCAGTCAGCTGATCTTGCTCTTGAAGTAACTAATTATATTCACTTAAAACGTTACGGAGCGGAAATACCTGCTGCATTTGAAGCTTCGATTGATCCCGAACTCTTTTCGCGCAGTCGTCGCTATAACATGGCGAAATCGCGGTTCACATTTTTTTCCGGTTTCTACAATCAGGTTATCATTTTGATTTTTATTTTTGGGCTAGTCGATCCATATAATGAATTGATTGAAAGCTTACCACTTCATCCAATTGCACGCGGGGTAGTATTCTTTTTATTGCTGATTTATGCGAAAGCCATTCTTAATTTCCCATTTAACCTTTATCGTCTCTTTGTATTGGAGCGTCGCTTTGGCTTTAGCACGATCACCTTCAAAGTTTGGTTCTCAGACCAACTTAAGTCATTTGTGGTTTCAACAATTATTATTGGGGCAGCCCTCTCTGGAATGTTCTGGTTGGTTAGCTATGAATACACCAAGGAAATTTGGTGGTTACCAGTCTGGGCAGTATTTTTTCTGTTCACAGTATTTATTGTTTACATCTCACCGAATGTACTTCAGCCTTTATTTAATAAATTCGTACCCTTGGAAGATCGCGATTTAAACAAAAGAATTAAAGCCCTGTTAGAAAAATGCGGAGTAAAGGTACGCGGAGTTTATACGATGGATGCATCAAAGAGAACGCTACGCTCTAATGCATATTTTACAGGCATCGGGGCAGGGCGGCGAATTGTCTTGTTTGATACTTTGATAAACAAGTTAAGCAAAGATGAATTGTTGGCTGTTCTTGCACATGAGGCGGCACATGCTGCGCGTGGTCATGTTGCCAAAAACTTAGTACTTCTGGGTGTGCTTTCCTTATTTGGAACCTGGATCGCCTTTATCGTTTTGAGTGGCAATTACTTAGCAGATGTCTTCAAACTTACTCATTCTAATTTTCATGTACAGCTAATTTTACTCAGCTTTGTATCTTCAATTTTATGCTGTGGTTTACCGTTATTGATGAACGCCGTATCTCGTCATTTTGAACGTCAAGCCGACCGCTTTGTTGTCAAGGTGATGGGCAATGGTAAGGCATTAGCTTCAGCTTTAGTTAAATTATCGACTGAAAATTTATCTAATGTGAATCCGCAACGTACTTACGCGTTTTTTAATAATGCCCATCCTCCAGCCGTGTCGCGAGTCAGAAAACTGCGTCACTACTACAAATAATCTGCAATGCAAAAAAGCACCACTTGATGAAAGAAGTAACTGGGCAAGGGAATAGTGACCGCCAACAAACACTGATTGAACACTAATAATTTCTTATTGCGGTAAAACCACAATAAATAAGTATCAGATTAGTGAAGATCAGTGGTTAAAAAATCTCATTCAATAACTGGCCAGTAACGGCCTGATTGGCTTTTTTGTAGCTTGATAGGCATGTCGAAAGTTTCTCCCAACATCACTTCAGTTAATAGCTCATTGCGATGTCCGCGTGCGATGATTTTTCCTTGACGCAAAATAATACCGTGTTTGAATACCGGCAAAATATCTTCAATGCGTTGGGTGATGAAAATTATAGTTGGAGCATTTTTTGATTTAGCGAAATTGTCGATGGTTTCGAGTAAGTATTCTCGTCCTTTCATATCCAGATGAACACAGGGTTCATCCATAATCATCAATTCCGGTTTGGTCATCATCGCGCGGCAGATTAGCGTTTTTATCTGTTCTCCGGACGAAAGCAGACTAACACGGCGCTGGGCAGTATGTTCACATTTTAACATCCGCATCAATTCGATGGCTTGCGCAGTTTCTTCATCCGATACCTTGCGGAATAAACCAAGGGTGCCCTCAATTCCGCTTAAGACAATTTGTAATGCAGTCCATTCGCCGCTGGAAGTGTATTGTTGCATAAACGGCGAAACCCATGCAATGCGACGGCGCAGTTCAATCAGGTTTGAATTTCCGTAGGTATTGCCGAGGACGCAGACTTTTGCCCCGAAAATTGGCCATACAAAGCCCATAATAGTTTTAACTAAAGTGGTCTTGCCGGCGCCGTTCGCACCGAGGATAAAGTTATGCTCGCCGTATGGAACCCGCCAAGAAATATCGTTCAAAATATGATTGCGATCAAGTCGAACGCTGACCTTTTCTAGATCAATTGCAAATGGTGTTTCCATGCTTTTTACAAAGTCACTCCATCTTTGAAGATAGCGATTTCTCGATAACCGTTTTTTTCGCTACAGGTTGCTTCCCCGTTAGCGGTGGCGATCACTCTTTTCATGAGACGTTGCGTTGCCTCTGGCATAGTTTCTCCAGTCAGCAATGTGCCAGCGTTGAAATCGATCCAGTTTTTCTTAAATTCAGCCAGTTCATTGTTAGTGGAAACTTTTATAGTTGGTGCTGGCCCGCCAAGTGGAGTGCCTCGTCCAGTCGTGAACAAGACCATGTGTGCTCCGGCAGCCGCTAGTGCTGTTACCGCTACAATATCGTTCCCAGGCCCTGATAGCAGGTTTAAACCCGGGCGCTTAAGCCGTTCAGTATGATCCAAAACATCTTCAACAATTCCAGCTCCACCTTTTTGGGTGCAACCTAGTGATTTTTCTTCCAATGTAGTTATACCGCCTTCTTTATTGCCTGGCGAAGGGTTTTCGTAAACCACTTGATTATGGCTAATAAAATATTCTTTAAAACCATTGACCATATCAACGCATTTATCAAAGATTTTTTTACTGCGACAACGTTCCATTAAAATGGTTTCTGCGCCAAACATTTCTGGAACTTCGGTTAGCACTGAAGTCCCGCCGTATTCGATTAACATATCGGAAAATGAACCGAGCAACGGATTAGCGGTAATACCAGAAAATCCATCAGAACCTCCGCACTTCAATCCGACTTTTAGTTTTGAGAGCGGGCAGGGGGTCCGTTTCGCTTTGGCTGCATGTTTTTCAAGTTCATTCAGTATTATTTTTCCACTTGCAATTTCGTCTGAAACCTCTTGAGTAACCATGAATTTAACGCGTTCTGGATCTATTTCACCAATAACTTTTTTAAAACTTTCTAATGTGTTATTTTCACAACCAAGCCCGAGGACTAGAACGCCACCAGCATTCGGATGGCGCACTAAATTCGCCAAAATATGCTGAGTTGTTTCATGGTCTTCACCGAGCTGCGAACAGCCATAGGGGTGAGTGAAAACAAAGACACCGTCAACGCCTGGAGCGGTTATTTTATAATCTCGCGCTAACAACTCTGCGGTTTTATTAACGCAGCCAACGGTTGGGATAATCCATAATTCATTACGAATTCCAACTTCGCCATCACTACGCTGATAACCGTTAAAACTACCTTCTGCCGGAACCGGAGTCGGCGGTAACTTGGGTGTGTAGTTATATTCTTCCAAACCACCTAGAGCACTTTTGAGGTTGTGGCTGTGAACCCAAGCACCAGCTTCAATATCACCTTTGGCTACTCCGATCGGATAACCATATTTGACTACTGGAGACTTATCGGTAATAGCCGTTAACGAATATTTGTGACCACGCAGAATATCTTCTTTCAGTCGTATACCATTGGCAACAAAATCTTTCGGCAAATCTTCTAATGCAATCGCTACATTGTCTAGTGGATTGATTTTTAAAAACTTTATCTTGTCCATTAATCAGTCACGCTCCAGTAAGTTTTTTACTGCATCGCGCATTCCGGAAAATAACAAAGACTGCAGCTGTGCGGAAACATTGTCGACAATACCCGGCAGAATAGTCAAATCTTGTCCCCAAAGGGTTTCATTAGCTAAAACGGTTCCAACTAATACGCGAAGATCATGATTATGACGGAAAGCATACCAACGTTTTTCAAAAAATTCCAGAACATCGATATCGTCTTTAATCGCATATGATTTACCATTGCGGGTGCCGCGCAATTCCGGCTCAGCGCAACCAATGCCTTTATAAAAGGCAATCAGCGCAGCCAGTGAAAATGTCAGCAAAGGCGGCAATGAATCTTTCACTTTCAAATAATCAATAATTGAAGGCAATACACGAACTTTCCACTTTGAAACCGAGTTTAGGGATATAGATAATAATTCATGGCGAACATAAGGATTTTGGAAGCGTTCTAGGATACTGCTAGCAAATTCCTTATTGGATTCCAAATCTCCAGGAACTTGCGGTAAAATCTCACTCATAAGGGCCGTTTCGACAAACTTATGAAATAACTCATCCTTCATCATTTCGTCAACAGTATTAATATTAGCAAGATAAGCCGCGAGCACGCTAGCGGTATGCGCGCCGTTCAACATGCGTACTTTACGCGTTCGGTATGGCGTCATGTCATCAGTCCAGATAACATTAAGTCCAGTTTTATGTAGCGGGAGCTCTTCAGCCAAATGTTTTGGACCTTCAATGACCCAGAGGTGAAATAATTCAGATGTATCCAATAAATGGTCATCGTATCCCAACTCAGCGCAAATTTCCTCAGCATTGTCGCCAGGATAACCTGGAACAATACGATCAACCAGAGTGTTTAAGAAATAACATGAGTTTTGTATCCAATCAATAAAATCTTGACGAAGTTCCCATTGACGCGCTAGTTTTAATACGATTTTACGGAGTTGCTCACCATTGCGGTCAATCAGTTCACAACAGATCATCACCATACCTTTATCTGGCGCACCGTTAAAAAACTTAAAACGTTCATAAAGCAAAGCGCAAACTTTTGCAGGAAAAGATGTTGGAGTTTCAGTGCGCGGACGCGGTTCGTCAACGTAAACGATTCCCGCTTCCGTGGTATTTGAAATCATAAAGCGCAAATCTGGATTACTGGCGCATTTCATTAGTCCATTCCAGTCTGCGTATGGCGAAATTCCGCGTGAAGTGCTGGTAATGATTTCGCGTTCCTCAACGAGTTTACCGTCTTTAATGCCACGCATAATTAGCGTATAAAGGCCATCTTGATCATTAAGCATGTTGACGATACCAACCTTGAGCGGTTGCACCATAACAATACGACCATTAAATATATTATTGCGGTTGAGATCGTTAATCATCCAGGCTGTGAATGCACGAAGAAAATTTCCTTCTCCAAATTGAATGATACGCTCTGGTAATTGGTCATTTATAACGCCTATTTTAACCCGTTCTGCAATTTCCGGACGTTGTTCGAGTAGTTTTTTACTAAGTGTGTTTTCCATAAGAGATAAATATTCCTTAAATTGTTTTTTAGAGTAGAGAGTAAACTGAAATATACATTAAAATGCTCCAAAGTCCAATTATAATAGATCAAAAGGGCAGGGTGAATGATAGTTTAAAAGTTGAGAATAAAATTTAATTTTTTCTGTTCTTCTCGCAAAATATTATCCGATTCTAGTTGGATTTTGCGTAAATATAGTTGGCGTTCGATGAATATTTTAACATCTTCAAAAGGGATAAATGACAAAGGTGAGTATTTATCCATATGAATAATATCCCACCCGGCACCATTTTTCACCGGATGGCTGTATTGCCCTGTAGATAATTTAAATATTACGGCATCAAGCTCTGGCGCTAACTCGCCGCGTTGGAAGGTGCCGTAGTGATTGCCATGTTTGCGTAACAGTGAGGCAAAGGTTTCTCCAAGTTGAAGCTTTGTATATAATATTTTTGCCTTTTCTTCACTATCTGCGTTAAGCCGTGACAATATGGCTGTTTCTGGAACTAAAAATAGTTGTTGATTCATACGATAAAAGTTTTCGGCTTCTTGATGATCTTGAGCGATTTGAACACGACGGCTATTTTCGACCCATTGCAAAAAAGTAAAACCTAACAATTTGAAAGAGTCGGCGGCACACTCGTGAATGTATTTTTCAAAAGTGGTTCCATCGCCAGCAAGTTTTTTTTCAATCGCTTGACGGCGAGTCAATGGCAATGCTGCGTGTCCAGTTCTAAGAGTTGAGATCATGGTTTTGGCATCTGGTTTAACATTGTGTTTTTCAATAATACGCTTCATGATTACGCGATTTATTTCATTGGTAATAACTTGACGGGCAGCTGTTTTTAGTTCGCCCTCAGACATACGGGAGATTTTTTCAATGTCGAATCTGCGCTGGAGTAGCTTGAGCGTATCGGCTCGTGATAGTGAATTGCTTTGACCATAGAAAGCAGTTTTTTGGGGTAAGAAGTTAATATCGGGTTCAGTTGCGCAAACAGATAAAACCAGATTACTCAATAACAGAAGAAATAGATTTTTCATATTCAATTTGAGCACCGATTATTTTCGCCAATTCGGTATCATTTTTGATTTGACGTTCATGTTCTTGTTCCAGGCTCTGCAAGGCTCGTTGCTGTTCACGCGTATTCATTGCAACAAACTCTTGCATTTTCTTATCTATAAAGGGCTTTAGTTGATCTACTGATGTGGGATATTCCGTCATCAAAGTGTTAAGCCTTTCAGTTGCCATTTTTAATTCTGCCGCGCTCTGCGGGTTACTAGCTTTTGTAATATTACTTTGGAATTCACCCAACAATTGCAATTGCTGCTCACATTTGAGTAAATGTTGATTCAATGGGTATTTAGATAAACCCTTTTTAATAATTTTAATGGCCTCAGCTGGTTCAGCATTGCTTAGTTTTTCCTGCGCTTCTGCAATATAAATATTGCCAATTTCGCTGTCTTCCAAAGCAGCTAAAAATGCGTTATCACGAATAACCGCTTTTAATTTTCCAATCAGGACAATGGCGTTACGATGATCTTTTTTCTGAAGGGCATTAAATAAATCTCCTGCCAAACGCAGATGAGCAAGTTGTGGTTCAGAATGCCCTTGTTTTGAGCATCCAATAACAGTCATCATGAGAATTGTGACCAATAAAATAATAAAGCGCATAAATAGTTTCCTTTAAATTTATAAAATAACCTGTATCAGACGATTTGAAAGTTATTTTTTATCAAATTCCTTAGCTTGTTGCCATAATTCTTCCATTTCCTCGATATTGGAATCATCGGAACATTTGTTCTGTTCCTGTAGTTTTTGTTCAATATAGCGGAAACGCTTCATGAATTTACGATTGGTTTGGCGCAACAGGTCTTCGCTTGTTCCACGTTTACGGAATCTTGATAAATTGCTGACGGCGAAAAAAAGATCACCGATCTCTTCATCGATTTCAACATCTTTCCCATCAGCTAACGCTTCTTTGAGTTCTTCCAACTCTTCCTCGATTTTTTCGATGATCTGTTCAGGTTCCTCCCAATCAAAACCACAATGAGCAGCACGTTTTTGAATTTTTTCAGACTGTAAAAGCGCGGATAAATTTTTCGGGATACCGTCCATTGCGGATTTGCGGTCAGGATGATTTTCACTTTTTTTGACTTTAGCCCATATTTTAAGCACCGCGTCAGAATCTGACGCTTCTGCTTCGCCAAAGACGTGTGGATGGCGTCTGATCATTTTTGCAATAATCTCGGCAGTGACATCGGGTAAAGTAAAATCATTACGCTCCTCGGCAATAACAACGTAGAAAACTAGATTCATCAGGATATCGCCAATCTCTTCGCGCATTTCATCGATGTCGCCGTTATCAACAGCATCAAGCAATTCCGAGACTTCTTCGGTAAGGGTTTGCCGAAGCGACCCGTAGGTTTGTTCGCGATCCCATGGGCAACCATCCGGAGAACGCAATTTGCGCAGTACGTCCAGAAGGCCTTCTACTGTTGTTGGGTAATTATTCGTCATGATTCTCCACATTATTCTCAGTTGGAATTCACGCGCGCATTATGCGCGCGCGAATTCTATGCATTATTTGGCTCTTCTGCATTTTGTGTAATAATCCTATAGTTCTTTTTGAATTTTGATCTTTGATAGATCAAA
>DLIO01000094.1 GCA_002483765.1 Lentisphaeria bacterium UBA7640
GCGCCAAATTACCAGAGAAAATTACTATTTTTAAAAAGATGTGAACGCGACGTTGTGCCAGTTTTTTGGCAAACCCGCAAGAAATTGACGTGTTCTTTTTTTACCTGCGGAAGTTGGGTTAAGAACTGCAATTTGCGTAATATCATGGGAACACCGAAATGGGAGGACGGGAACTCATTCGTGCAAACTTTAACTCTCGGTGTAGCTTGTACCTTTTATGAGTTCTTTGCGGTTAATTTCTCTTCGCTTCCTTAACCTCTAAAGCTTCCAATGTGGTATCGGGAAATCGGCCATGGTGTGTAGGCCAGCGGACGTGCGCCGTAGCGCAGCGGCAGCGTTCAGAATTATCGCGGCAGAAGCGACATCACCGTGAATCCCGCCGGCGATACGACTGGAGAAAGAGGGTTGACCGATAATTTCGATGCTGTCGTGCGGATCAGTTTCGCCGACTGCGGCACGGAAATACAGTTCGATTTTTTCTACGCCATCGGCAATGGCGCTGGCGATCTGCTCAATTCCCGCCACTTTACCATCAGCGCCAATAACTGGAGCGATGCTATTTTTAATTTCAGAAATCTGCCATTTAAAAGCGTCTGAAAGCAGATCGATAGATTCAATCAAACCGATGTGCCCAAAACCACCATTCAGTTGTTTTTCCTCAAATTCTGTTACAGTCATGCCTGCGCCGATTTTATTTTGAAACTGCATGCGTCGCGAAGAAGCGTCTTGAATTCGCGATATTTTTATTCGTTCAATAGAACTGCAAACCGACGACATCACTAGCGGCAGATAATCCATTAAAAAACCGGGATTAACTCCGGCACCCAGCACCGCAACTCCGCGACGACGCGCCAAAACATCCAAATCGCCAGCCAAACGCGGAGCAGTACGCCACGGATATGACAACTCTTCACAGGTGCATACCAACGGCAACGAACACGAAATAACCTCTTTTAACGTATCCATAACGTCAACAAGTCGGGAAACCGTAGTCACGATGGCGGCATCAGCTTTAACGCGATTAAGGAGCCCACGAGTATATTTTTCAATAACAATTCCAGGTGGCAGTTGTGGCACCAGTTCAGCAAGATCTACTCCGTGCAATTCAGGTGCAGCATCGACTGCGCCAACTATCTCAAATCCAGGGCGTTCTGTTACCGCTTTGGCCAGAATTTTTCCGAGCTGGCCGACTCCGATCAATACTAATTTCATTTTCCACTCAGTGTAAATATTTTTTCGTTCGTTGCAAAGTGATAAACATCAATGGCAGGAGCAGTATGAAGGCCACGCTTCCGCCATAAAAAATCCAGCGTACCCCTAAATTATAAATAATCGCTCCACCAATTAATGAACTAATCACTGAACCACCAACGCGCGCACTGGCCGACCAGCCAAAGACCAAACCTCGTTTGCTTAAAGGCGTCACCCTCGATAAAATAGTTTGGAATACCGGATCAAGGCCGCCAGCAAAGAAAAACAGTAAAAAGCGTGATATTCCAAGCGTTAATAAACTGCCGGCGGCTCCCTGCCCGATCATCATAAAGACCGATATTGCAACACACGGCAGAGCAATTTTTATTGCTGAATAACGATCACTTAAATAGCCCATCAACAAACCGGAAGCAATTCCGGCCAATGCTGCCGCAGCGCAGATTATTCCAGTCCAGTAGGCGGCATCTTTCATGCCGTTAATCAATTCAACTTGCATGGCAATGAACGGAGCATCAAAATTTCTCGCTATCCCGATAAATAAAAAAAGGATTAACAATGTCCAGACTATCGTGCTAAATGAGGGTAATGAAAAGCGGCTGCGAGGACGTCTGATACGCTTCATCGCTAATCTACGACGATCCATATTCGGAGGAATAAAATCTTCGCGAACCAGTAAAACTAAAAGCCCTGCACAGGCAAGGAGCACACCACAAGAGAAAAATGCCGCCGTATAACCGAAACGGTTAGTAATAATGCCGCCGAAAAAAAACCCCAACATAGTACCACTCCAAAGCGCGGAACTAAGCATTCCAAGCGCCGTGCCTAAATGTTTATCTGGAGTAGAACTACAAATTAAGGTCTGCGCTGCATTGACGGTTCCTGAACACGCTCCGGCAATTATTCTGATCAATATCAACCAAAACATGCTCGGAGCAATTGCCATCAGCGGCATAAATATTGCGCTACCGAAATTGGCACGTAACAACATAACGCGCCTACCGTAACGATCTGAAAGTGCTCCCCATAATGGAGTAAAAACACAAAATGCAGCCTGTCCAGAGAAATAAAATGCTGCAACCCAAAAACCGCGTTCTGCCTCATCAATGATCTTCAGGTGTTCGCGAATAAATAATGGAATAAATGGCATTACTGCGCTGAACGCCGCAATCGACATAATTTGAGATAACCAGACCAGGAAAAGGTTCTTTTTCCAACTAATCGTCTTCATCGATGATTTCCTGTGCCGTCACATCAATTATCTCTTCGCTAGACGGGATATCTGGCCGTTCAGTGTCAAAATGAGATGATTTGCGACCCAAGTTTTTATGGATAAAATTAGTTTTATTTTTCACAAATGAGCGACTGCTGGGGAATAATGATGCAATGATCAGAAAAAAAAGAATTATCGGAATAGCGACTATCAACATGCAAATAGCAATAAGCACAAAGAGAAAAGTCGCCAATTGTCCGATGAGTGATTTATTTGCCATGATTTAATTCCTGTTGACGTAAACCTTCATAAAGCACAATAGCGGCCGAGTTTGCCAAATTCAAACTGCGACAAAATTTACCGCCCATTGGAATCGTAAACATCCGTTCACGATATTTTTGGTAGAAATCCTTAGGTAACCCCGAACTTTCATTGCCAAACACTAAATAAGCTGCTTGCGGATATTTGACATCCCAATAAGCAGCTTTACTTTTAGTCGTAAAAAAATAGAGTTCAGCGGCAGGATTACGTTCGGCAAACTCTTCCCAGTTCTGATAAATTTTCAAGTCAACGTGAGCCCAGTAATCCATTCCAGCGCGCTTCACATAACGGTCATCTAGCGAAAAACCAAACGGTTGAATCAGATGCAAGCACGACCCAGTGGAGACGCAAAGTCGCCCGATTCCGCCTGTGTTTTGTGGTATTTCAGGATGAACCAACACCAAATTTAACGGGGTACGATTGTCGCCGCACGTTTTCATCAGTATTTAATAATAATGGAGCCCCAGGTCAAACCCCCTCCAAACGCAGTCAGAAGAATATTTTGTCCTTTTTTAATCAGGCCCTCGCGAATCATTTCATCGAGACAAATACCAATAGTAGCAGATGAGGTATTGCCGTAACGATTGACATTGACATAAACACGTTCATGTGGAATTGAAAGACGGTTTGCAACCATTTTCAAAATGCGCAAATTAGCTTGATGCGGAACCAACCAATCGATATCCGCGCTAGTTAGTTTAGCGATTTCCAGAGCCTCATTGGATGAATCAGCCATTGCGCCGATAGCCAATTTAAAAACATCTTGCCCGTCCATATGGATATAGTTGGAAGACTCGTTGATATTCTCTGGAGTTAGTGGCATGCGACTGCCGCCAGCAGGAACTTGAAGTTTTCCCCAGTGGTTACCGTCAGCGCCAAGTGAAGCCGCAATAATTGAATCTTCACCATTCTCAGTAGTTTCTAGCAACAAAGCGGCAGCGCCATCGCCGAAAAGGACACAAGTATTACGATCAGACCAGTCGGTAATATAAGATAATTTTTCTGAACTGACCACCAGTACTCGCTTAAATTTCTTGTTCGTCAACATCATGGAATGCGCAACTTCAAGTGCGTAAATCAAGCCAGTGCAAGCTGCTTGGAGGTCAAAACAGAATGCCCGTGGGCAATTTAAGCGTTGCTGCAAAATGCATGCTGAACTAGGAAAGAGATGATCTGGCGTGATTGTACAAAAAATGATGCCGTCAATCTCTTCCGAACTGATTCCCGCAGCCTCAATAGCTCTTATTGATGCATGATAAGCCATATCAGAAACGGCTTCATCATCAGCTGCAATATGGCGTTCGGCAATCCCCGTGCGGGTCGTAATCCATTCATCACTCGTTTCAACCATTTGTGTCAAATCGGAGTTGGTTAATATCTTTTCTGGAAGATAAGAACCCGTACCTGCTATTCTAATGCCCATAAAATCCCCTGAACTATCTACACAACTTCAGCTGTTAATTTTTATTCCCTGACTCAAAGTCCGCTATCAGCGCACCGGTCTCGGTTACTCGTTTAATAATCCTACCATTGATATCGTATTCCACAAATTCGCCGGCAACTTTGATACCGTTGCGAACAGATTTCGCCGTTGACGAACCATGGCCGATAATCATAACACCGTTAATACCAAGCAGTGGCGCACCGCCAGCTTCTTCAGCATCAGCGAATGATTTGAGTTCACGAAATGCGTTTCGCGCCAATATCGCACTGGTTTTACGCAATGCGTTTTTCGTAAATACTCCCTTCAGCCAATACATCGTTGATCTGGCCAAGCCTTCACAGGTTTTCAACAAAACATTACCCATAAAGCCGTCACAAACCACTACTTCTGTAATGTTTTCAAAAATCGTATTGCCCTCAACGTTACCGATAAAATTAATCGGCATCGCTGCGAGCTTCTTAAAAGTCTCTTTGGTCAGCTCATTGCCCTTAGTCTCTTCTTCGCCGACACTCAAAAGTCCGATACGTGGGCGTTCCATATTAAAAAAATATTCCGCGTATGCCTCACCCATCAGTGCAAATTGAACCAAATTTATCGGCTCACAGTCTGGATTTGCGCCAGCATCTAATAAAATATATTTACCGTACATTCCTGGCATCACAGTAGCGATAGCTGGGCGCTCAATACCGTCAAGAGTTCTGACTAGAACTGCTGACACCGCCACCGCCGCGCCAGTATGCCCAGCACTAAAAACCGCATCAACCTCTTTATCGCGCAATAACTTAGCGCAAATAGTGATTGATGATTTCTTTTTCCCGCGAATAGCTACTGTAGCCGGTTCGTCCATCTCAATAGTATCTTCGGCGTGAACCAATTTCACCCGCGGATGATCAGCAATCCTATACTTTTCAAGATAATGTGCGATTTTCCCTTGGTGACCAACAATCGTTATTTCGTATTGGGGAAAATCATACAATGCAATTGTGATTCCTTCAATCACTACTGCGGGAGCGTGGTCGCCCCCCATTGCATCAACCGCAATTCTGATCATGATTAATTACTCGGTTTCAAGCGCAATAATTTGCTTACCTTTATAGGTTCCACATGAAGAACATACACGATGTGGTTTGAGTGGGCTTTTGCAAGCTGTGCAGTAAGTTGCTTGAACGCCTTTGTAACGGTTAGCCGCTTTACGCGACCGTATCTTCATCTTTGAAGTTTTTCTTTTTGGCACTGCCATTTCTCTATCTCCTGATTTTAATAAATTCCGGAACTCCCGGAATAGTATTCAATGATTAATTTTACTTACAAATGAAACTATAAAATATATCCTGATGTCACTGTTTTTCAACTCCCAACGAGTGAAGAATTTTGAAATATTTTTAAAAGACGAATAACAACCTCATTTAAACTGAGGATCATCCAGAATCGACTCAACTATTTCTCACTGGTTTTCTCACTAATATTTCTGATGGATGCGGCCCGTAATACAACTTAAAATAGTAGATATTACAACCGGATTGCCACTCGGCATCGCGGGGATTGGTCCAACATTCTCCGACATTGCCAGTGAATTCAATTTCAAAAAAACGTTGTGGAATGCCGGCATTGGCCTTAGACCAAATCGTTTTAGTGTCTGCTGGAATCGAGTGTGGAAACAATCTGCCACGTCCTTCCGCTTTGTAGATCCCAGCAACCAATCCGGCAAAATACAAAACTTGTTGAGCAGGTGAATCGGCTTCGAGTAATTTAGCCATAATCTCAAAACGTACATCCAACGCTGGTTTACCATATTCAAAAAGTTCATCGTGTTGCAACAGATAATCGAGCAGTTTCTCCAAAAACTGCGGGTCATTTTTTACCGCAAAGGCAAATGCAGAGTGTAATTGGCGAGCATTAGAAAATCCATCCAATAGTTGCGAAAGAGTTTTCGCCGTACGCATATCAGCTCGGCTCATATTAGGAGTTGAGATTATCTCGTAAGGCGGTTCCGGATTAAATTCAATACCAGGATTATCATCGATCAGCGGCGTGCCTGGCAATATTTTTAATTTTTCCAGCTGAATTTCATGCGGATATAATGCTAATAAACTTTTAACGTCATCAAGCAGTGATGCTAACGATTGTTTGGGTAAACCAGCGATCAAATCAATGTGCAATTCGAAATTTTCACAACCGAGAAGACCACGCAAACTGTTAAGAATGTTTTCCGGTTCTCCAGAACGGCGACAGGCTTGCAAAACTTCAGGATTAAGTGATTGAACTCCGGCTTCAATATGGAGTTTATCGGCTGGCGCTTTCGCTAATTCTTCGAATAACAGCGGGGTTAAACCAGCCGGTTCAATTTCCAGGTGAAAACTTATTTCAGGAAATTCTTCTCGAAACAACCTCAATAATTCAATCGCGCGCGCTTGACCAAGATTAAAAGTGCGATCTAGCACTCTAATATTACGAAAACCGTGTCCGCGCAATGCTTGTAAATCCGCGCGGACTCTAGCAATAGAATGAAACTTAACTTTGTGACTTAATGAACTCGTGCAAAAAGTACAATGACCTGGACAACCACGCGAGGTTTCAATCTGCCAGAACGGTTTTTCCGGACTGACATAGCCAAGCTGGTGAGGTGACGGCAATTCATCTAGTTCGCCCTCAAAACATCCATCCATAACTTCATTGTTCTGTAAATAATGATAAAATCCAGATTCGTCACCACGCAAAACCGCATCGATCTCAGGATAGCGACTTAAAAGCTGCTGATTATCGCCGAGAAACTCCGGACCTCCAAGCACCAATCGTGCCTGTGGCAACGTCACACGCGCGATTTTCATCAATTCCAGCACTGCTTCACGATTGAACAAATAAACGGTAGCACAAATTACCGATGGTTTGATTCGTAGGAGTTCTGCTTCAAAAAGCGCCGCATCAGCATTTTTAACGGTAAACTCAATTTTATGCCAATGCCATTCTGGTGCGAGTTTTTCAGTATACGCACGCAACATTCCATATGACAGCATCGAATGCGAATATGACGCATTAACTTCTAAAAATAACAGATCAAACATATTAAATACCGCAAAGATGACATAGGGTTTCAGTCAGCGGAACATTTATTAGAATAAATAACTTCATCACTTTGAACCTCGATTTAACTCTTTGAAATCCTCGATGGTCGCCATTGGAATCTTATCAAATACTTGATAATTGAGAATATAGGCACGTTCCGAATTGGGATTCAATAAGTAAGCCGCACGCGCCAATTTCTGCGCTAATGCCATGTTCCTTTTATGAAACGCTTCAGTGGCTAATTCAACAGTAATATCTGCTTGGCGTTGATTTTCAGCACTAATAAAATGAAATAAACGAAATGCTCGCGCAGCGTCAGCATATTCATCAGGAAATGTAATTTCATAAAAATTATTTAACGAGCGCGGTTTTTGATCCATTAAATACGCTGGACTGTTGACCGACAGTTCTTTGACACCGGACATGTAACGATACGAATAGATGTGAAGTGGCGCTGTAGCATTGCCACGAACATAAAGCAGAAATTCAACATGGTGTTCTTCGCAAAAACGATTCAAAGCATCTTGGTTCGAAGAAAAAAGTGCCATCGTGTAATCTTGAAAAATCTGTCGCACCGCAGGAAATTCGAATTTTGGTTGAACAACGATAGCAGTATTGGCATACGCTTTGAGTAACGGCGAAATCTCCATACTCGCTAAGAACACCTGTTTTTCAACCTTGGAATTACGTAAAAACCGCAGCATCTCTGCGGTCTCTTTCATGATACTGCCGGGATAAGCACGTTTGAGACGAATGAGCATATCAGCCTCGGCAAAGATCGTCACTAATGCACCGATTAACAATAAAACCTGTAAAAATTTACGTTTTTTCAGTGCTTGAAACCAGAGACTGAATAATACTGCGACTGAAACGCTCATGAAAATCGCAGTTAAAACGTGAAAACGAAACATAAAAATAAAAATCACGAAGAAAACCAAGGTCATAGTTAACGGCAAAGCAACGGCTGAATGGCTGATTTTGTGGCGCATATCACGATTAAACAGCGCCACGCCACCTAAAAACAAAATTGCCCAAAATGCTCCAGGAAAATTGTAAATAATCTGCCGCATTCCGGCAGAATGCAACGCTGGCGTCCACAACACACGGGCATAAAAACCCAATTTAGCAGGATCCTCAGGCTTGACGTTCATAAAGCGGAGCTTCGCCCACACTAGCTCGGAAAAATGTTCATAATTACCACTGAACGCGCTATTATGGGCCACCGCAAACCAAATCACACCCAAAAACAACGTTGCAAACAGTGCCATAATACGGCGATTTTTCAGTGCTAATTTTAAATTAAGCAAACAGACTGCCGGCAGGATAACCGTGAACATTGGCGACAGAATCAGACCGTGAGCTCGATGATATGGCACTAAAATTGCTGCCAAAGCCAAAGCCCCCCAAAGCGTTAAAAACAGCAAAGCACGTTCCGGTCGTGGTCGTTCGTCAAAAAATGAACGAATCAGTTCCCACAGCGCCCAGAGAGCAAATACAAATTGAGAGATATCCCAAAATGCCACAGCGCAAAATGCCGTTAGCGCAAAAGTAATTAAACCACCTCGACTAGGATGGCGCAGTTGCCAAGCAGCAAATGCCAACGCGGCAGTCAAAAATGGCAAAGCAAAAACCTCACAAAGCAGATCCTGTCCAGTGCCACGCGCCACCGCCGCCGGTGATATTGCGTAAATCAATGCACCAAACAGAGCCCACGATGGCGATACTCTCAGTGCTAACAACCACAACAACACAAAACCGCCGGTCAAACTGAGCCACAAACGAGCCTGAAAGCGCACAAAAGCAGCATCATTTAACGCGTCAGGTTGCGCCCCCGTAATCATGTTTTTTAAACGTAATCCCCAGCCCAAAAATGGTTCAAGGCCAATCGGCATCTGTTCAACCACGCGAACATTTTCCATTTTCGCCAAACCAGAATCGTATTCAGGAATACCGCGCCCAGCTGCGACCTCGTTCACATAGGAATACATAATTGAACTTTCTACCAAGAACGGTACAAAATCATAGCCAACAGTTTTAGCCACGGCGGAAACGTCACGTTGACAGATTGCCGTACGCACGCCAAAAGCCATTCCCCAAGCAATTAGGAATAATAGCCCGATAACTTTAAAATCAATCTTAGCTAAGTTAGGCTTTATAATTAGCGCGCGCATTATGCGCGCGCTAATTCGAGAATGTAAGTTACGTATATTTGAATAATTTTTCATGAGTGTTTTTTCCTTAGGTGAGACGGAAGAATCCCCATCTCTTCGCGATATTTAGCAATCGTACGTCGAGCAATACTGGACATGCCGGCATCTTCCAATAACTTCATCAATTTGCTATCAGAAAGCGGTTTTTCCGGCGATTCATTCTCGATTATTTCACGAATTTTTTCTTTAACACCATGTGCTGAAATATCGCCGCCATCTTCAGTTTGGTAGCCACCACTGAAGAAAAATTTATATTCAAAAACACCCCACGGCGTTTCTATATATTTCCCAGCAATCGCACGACTAATCGTGGTGCCATGCAGATCAAGTTTATCAGCCACCTGTTGCAAAATCAGCGGACGCAGTGCTTCCACACCATGATCAAAAAATCCACGTTGGACATCAACAATCACTTCCGTAATCCGGTGGATGGTGCTGTTGCGCTGTTTAACACTCCGCATCAAGCCTTTAGCATTGAGTAAATTAGTCCGGATATATTCACGCGTTTCCGGACTGGTATGTGGGTCTTCGAGCATATCGAGATAGGTTTGAGAAATACGCAATCGTGGCATATAACTTTTATTATTGATAATCGAATAGTCGCCATCCTTGTTTTTTACCACTGACAATTCGGGGGTGATATATTCAGAATTTGCGTCAGGAACTTCGGCGGTGCCGGGAAACGGATCGAGTTTTTTCAACTCATCAATCATCTTTTGCAGTTCGGCGATGGTGATCTCCAGCTCTTTAGCAATTTGTGGCAACCGGTTTCGCCCAATCTCCTCCAAATAATTCTCGACTAAACGGATCAACCGCAATGGTGGTGGAACTCGCCTTCTCAACTGTAAAAGCAGGCATTCTTTGACATCGCGCGCGCCAATGCCAGGCGGTTCCAGAGCCTGCACCAATGCCAGAGCTTCTTCGACCTTCGCAACAGTAGTTTCTGCGGCAATAGCGATATCCGGCAAATTACTGCACAAATAACCAGTATCATCAATACTGCCGATCACTAATTCTGCCACTGGATAAAGTTGTTCGGAAACACTGGACAAACGTAATTGCTGTAGTAATTGTTCCTGTAACGATGGCTGTTCTACCAAAGAATTGAACATATAATCACGCCGTTCCTGGAGATCAGTAGTTGAGCCATGGCTGGCACGTTCGCCAGTAATGCCATGAAAATCTCGCGCTAATCGCGATAGTTCTAAAAAATCATCGGTATTAGGTGATTCTGCGTCATCATAGTTATCGCCGTCTGTATTTTTTTCTGAAGAAGAGGTCGGATATTCAAGGGTACTCAGCGGATCCCCAATCAATTCAAGATTGCGGTCGGCATCCTGTTCCAACAACGGATTCATAGCAACTTCTTGAGCAATACGTTGTTGGAGTTCCATTAATGGCGCCATCAAAATTTCTAGCGACTGATATTGCTGTGGCGAAAGTTGTTGTTCCTGCCGCTGCGTTTGGATTTGATTGTGTTTTAACAGTGGTTGCGTCATAGTCTATTACTTGATATTCCATTGGTCATCGATATATTAATTGCTACATAAAACTATTGTTAAAATAACGCGTTGCCACTGCTTTTTCCAACTCGCAACGGCAATTTTGGAGATGATAATGAAAATAGGAGTGACTGCTCTGGGCAGTGGAAGTCGTGGTAATTCTTTTGTAATCCATTCTACTGAAGGGTCGTTATTGGTCGATGCAGGATTCAGCCGTCGTGAGTTGTTAAAACGAATGTCCGGCGTGAACATTGAACCCAAAGAGATTAAAGCTTTACTGATAACTCATGAACATACCGACCACGTCGCAGGAATGCGACTGTTTTGTCGTGATTACGATATCTCCGCTTGCATGTCTGGCGGAACCGCTGATTATCTGCGCAGAAGAAAAACCCTCGCCGAAAAAGTTGTCGAGTTCGTCGGTGGCACTTCGTTTGATGCCGCAGGTTTTCGCGTTACGCCGTTTCAAGTTCAACACGATGCCGTTGATCCGGTTGGCTTTGTTATGACCCGCGGCGGATTCAAAATCGGTTTGGCAACTGACTTGGGAACCATTGATTTATTAGCGCAAACCCGTCTAGCTGACAGTGATGTTTTAATTCTTGAAAGCAATTACGATCTTGATATGTTGCGCAATTCTGATCGTATGTTACACCTGAAACGCCGCATTCTGGGTCGCAACGGACATCTCGACAATCAAGCCGCACTCGATGCTTTTGACCAACTGATTTCTCCGCGTACTAAAGTGATCTATCTGGTACATGTCAGTTCGGAATGCAATGATTATAATTTAGTGCGCAAAAACGCGGCTGCCAAACTCTGCGCCATGGGTCGTTCTGATATCTCACTGGAAGTGATCGAACAAAGCGAACCACAGGAGACCGCATGGTTTTAACTGATGACTTGCAGAGCTTAAAAATTGCCTGCCACAACTGTAGCCAACGCCTGGACATGTCTGCTCTAGCGCCATTTTCAACGGTCAATTGTCCCAATTGCGGCACTCTGCTGACCGTTCCTCAATGGTTTAGTACATACTTGCTCGAAGATGTTATAAAATCAAATAACGTCGCGTCAACCTACCGTGCACTAGATGTAAAACTTGACCGCGAAGTCGCGATCAAGGTATTGACTCCTGAACTGGCGCAGGATAAAAATTTAAGCGAAATTTTTCTACGCGAAGCACGTTCTACCGCCCGCCTCAATCATCCCGGAATCGTCAGTATCTATCTTTGCGGCGAATTCGAAAATCGACCATTTTTAGTCATGCAATACATGCAGCGCGGCGGTGTCGATGAAATATTGAAAACGAAAATTCAAATATCCTTTGCCGATGCGGTGAAATGGCTTTACCAAATCACCCGGGCTCTACGCGAAGCATACAACGAAGGAATAACCCACGGCGAAATCACGCCACAAAATATACTACTGGATAGCCAGAATGACGCCCGAATTGGCGCGTTTGGCATTAATCGCGCCTTGACCATGGCTGGCGTTGATTGCGGTATTGATGAACAATATTGTAGCCCGGAATCCCGTAACGACATCGCTGTCGACGATTATCGTGCAGACGTTTACTCGCTCGGCATCGTGATGTACGAAATGTTCACTGGTTCCCTTCCTGACGACAAACCAAAATTTGCCGATGCCCGTATTTCGCGTGTGTTACGCCGCGTTATTCCTGAACCGCTCGCCAAACTAATTGTCCAGATGTTGAACCACTCTTCAAATGCCCGCCCAGATTACCAAACCATTATTGAAACACTCAAGAGTTGCCGTGACGCAAAACCCGGCGAAAACAGTTTTTGGCAGAAAATATTCGCCAACAAATAATCAAAAACGCAAGAAGTGCGGAACTTAAAGACTGTAAAAACTTCAAGGAATCGGACACGGCTGGAATCGTTGCAACTGCCAGCTTAAATTAGCGAGCGCATAATGCGCGCGCTAATTAAGAACCGCAATTTATCGATATTCTTTATGATAAAACTTGCAATAGATAAAAACTTCAACTAGACTATTTGCATACAATACAAATACTTTACATGTAGATTTTTTATGAACCAACAAGTGTACCAACACTCAAAATTGGGCAAAATCTGGGAAAACTCAATCAACAATTTACTGAGGAATTCTAACCATGAAAACGATTATATATTTTTTGACCTTTATTATTACTCACATTTCGGGGTTGGTGTAAACAGTTTAAAACTTTGATAATAAGGCGATTAACCTTGATTCAATGCTATGTTATGATGGGTTCCATATAATATCAAAATAACATTAAAAACAAGGTTAACCATAAGAAAAATTAAAAACATGAATCTAAACCCAATTAACAATAGTTTAACACACGAATACGTATTTGTCGATAATGAACTTCAAGATTCTTTGACTCGTCTTAATTTTTGGTCGATATTCGGACGATATGGAATTACGGCCAAGAGGACTGGTTCTGCCGTTAAAGAAGTTGTGTTTACTCTTTTAGTCTGGGTTTTTCTGAATCAGTCATCAATTAATAGTTTTCAATCGATATTTAAAAGCATTTATTGCCTCATACCCAACTACATTAACATTAGTGCGAATCAGCGATAGAGTAGGACAAAATCAAAGGAGCTTATCTATGCAATTCATGAAAATTTTCATACTAACAATGACTGCATTCTTTTTTCTCAATTTTCGGCTTTATGCTGAAGTTCTATTCACAGCCGAAAAAAATGGGTTCAATGCATATAAAATTGAGAATGCGTCAGTGCAAAAAAGCATTTGGAACACAAATGCCGATATTATCTCTTTTTCTGGGACAAAAAATGGAATAGCAATCGCACTGAAAGACAATAGTAATGCCAAACATTATCACTATGAATCAGTTCAAAAAGATTTTTTTGTTTTGTCAAAAATCATTATCCCACAAAATGCAGAAATACAAAAAATTATATTCTCTTATGATGCAAACTATGTAGCAGTTGTGTCACAACACCAACAAGATACAAAACTAGTTGTGTATAGGAAAGATGAAACTGCTCCATATCTCGATCAGACAATCGATAACTCAAACGGCGGAGGTTACTTTTCAGGAGCTAGTTTTTCACAAGATGGGAAAACCATAATAATTTGGCATCAAAAAATTCAAAAGAAAGAATATAGCATAACTGCTTATAATCTAAAATCGGGAAAAATTGATTTGAAAACAACGTTGAGTGTCTCAATGGGATATTCTGGATTATGGCCGTTAAATGTGCGCTGCATAAGTGCCTGCGAAGGTATTTTTGTTGGCAATATTGACAAGGACATCCAAAAACAATACCGAAAAATCAATAGTGATGGTAGCGTTGATAATATTACAAAAGAAGATTTTTTTGAACAATTTGAAGACTTTTTTGCCACTAACAAGGGAGTTTTTAAGTTCTCAGACCATAAAATTGTCGCGGTTATCAATTATGAAGATTACTTTGAGGACAATGTTGTAATAAAAAGCATCGTTTCACCGGATAAAAAACTGGTCGCACTTGCAACAACAAAAGGTTACTACGTTATTGATCTGGCTACTAAAAAACGAATAAGCATTGCTCCAAAAATCTTTAATGACTTTTTTTGCTGGGGAAAATATATTGAACTTGACGAACTGTCAAATGCGCTTAAAGAATGGAAAGCCGACTACAATAAGCAATCAGACAAAAATAAGTTCTCAAGTCGCACAAATTTTCATACCGAGAAATTTTACAATATAATATCAAAAGGCTCTATAATTTCCGCTCCATTGGTATCAGAATTTAAAAAAGGGAACGAAGAGGTCATTGTATTTTTCCCAAAACTTCTAAAAGTGGTTTTTGAATCTTCATTTGACTCAAACGATAAGAAATGGGTTTTTGACGATTACCCAGACTACGTCTACTATCCCCCAGGATTTCATGCTGACGAAAATAACAATAAAATTAATAGCATCTGGATTTACTGGTGGGATAAAGGACGCAAATTGACGCCAAAGATATTCAAGCGGAAATACGAGGCATATACAGCGGCAAGGAAGTCTGGCAAAGAAGATGCGACTAGAGAAACATATATCAAACTGCAAAACATGGGTATAATCATACTACCGAATCTACTAGCAAAAGTTGAAAGCAACGAAAGTGATTTAATTCCGATATTCAACTATCTCAGCAATCAAAATAATTTAAAGGACGCCATCGATTGTAAAAAGTGGTGGGAAAGCAACAAAGGAGAATACCAAGATATTCTGGATTATTGATCATGACTGGAGTAATCTTTGACAACGTCTTCTAAACATCAGACTATTACTGAACATCAAGTTAAGCTCAAATATGAAACAATAGATGAAGTGAAAATTTGATAAAAACCGAAATAATCGAAGGAGTATTTATTGTGAAAAATAAGTACGGAAAAATCTCTTCCAGTACTTCTCAAAGTTATTGATTCAGAGAGAGAATCAACCCAATATAACGCTTATGTGGCTATTTCAAAAATAACCAAAAACGAGAGATATCATGGAATTGCACAATTTAAACAACACAAAAAAGAAGCAATTGGAAAAGCTAAACAAAGTGCGCAAGAAACACTGTCTAACTCCCACTGTTCTTACTCTATAAATGCGGTCTTAAATTAGCGCGCGCATAATGCGCTCGCGAATTAAGGAATAGTTTTACGATGATTAAATCAGTCCGCGAATCCCCAATTCTAACTTCCTTCCTTCTCTGCGGCTCAGTGCCTCCGTGTTAAATTTTCCTCTCTTCGTGAGCCTTTTTCCCTTTCCGTGACTTTCAGTGTATTCCGTGGTTAGAATCCCTCACTCTTCTGCTTTTTTTCTTTTTTCGTGCTTTTCGTGGTTAATTCCCCAACTCTCCAACTCTCAATTATTCATTATTGAAAAATGGGTTTACGGAGTTATTTTTACTATCTATCGATTTAACCTCATCAGGCGGCAAATATGAATTCCAAATTGGCAAATGAATTGACCATCTTCGATCACCTCCGCGAACTGCGCGGCAGGGTCATCTATTCATTGCTGGCGGTGATTATTACCTCAATTTTGGCTTATTGGCGCTATGACGACCTCATTGCGTTGCTTTATCAACCATTCGCAATGCTCGAATCAGAAGGCGGCCATGCGCTGTATGCGACTTCATTATTTGAGGGTTTCGTGGTGCGGCTCAAGGTCAGCCTTTTGGCTGGTGTGTTGTTGGCAATTCCATTTTTATTGTATCACATCATCAAATTTGTGTTACCAGCTTTGAACGGATTTTACTCTGAATTTTT
>DLIO01000124.1 GCA_002483765.1 Lentisphaeria bacterium UBA7640
ATTATAATGTCTACTCGACATAATGCTTATCTGGAACGTGCCAAATTGGTAATCACCGATCCAAAGATATTGTCGATAATTACCGCAAAACGCGCTAGAGAATTGGCGCTCGGTGCACGTCCGATGGTAAAGTGCAAATCTGAAAATTGGCTTGATGTCGCGCTTTTAGAAATCGCGGAAGGCAAGCTTTTCTATGAGTTTTCAGACACCCCGGAAGAAGATATCTTCGCTGACGCAATGAGCAATCCCGAGAGTGATAGCGAAGCTACCCCAGCAAAAACTGCGAAAGCTAAAGTTGCTAAAAAAGATATATTTGGCACAGATGAAAACGAACAGGAATCTGCTGAAGTTCTTGCTGACGAAAAAGAAGATTCTGCATCAAGCGAAAAATGAAAGGTTGTGATCTGATGGCAAAGACAGTCAATGCAAAAAAAAGTGGAAAACAAGTTGCGTCGGAAGTTTCACCTGAAGTAGCACTCATTATGGGAAGCCAAAATGATTTGCCAATTCTAGAGAAATCATTCACTATTTTTGAGCAATTTGGGATTCCATTTACGGTGCGCGTGATGTCGGCACACCGTAGCCCTGACGTGGCTATTGAATTTGCGCGCAATGCCGAAGCTGCTGGTATCAAAATATTGATTTGTGCTGCCGGTATGGCTGCCCATTTAGCGGGCGTCACGGCCGGGCACACGATTTTACCAGTTATCGGTATTCCTGTGCCTTCAGAACCCTTTAATGGCTTAGATGCACTGTTGTCAACAGTACAAATGCCACCCGGCATTCCAGTTGGCACCGTTACCGCTGGCAAAGCTGGCGGAATTAACGCCGCGCTTTATGCAATCTCAATTTTGGCGTTAAACAATCCAGAGTTAACCAAAAAATTGAAAGCCTACCGTGCTGAACAAACTGCTCAGGTGATCAAGGCTGATCAAGAGCTTAACCGTAATTTGCAGCACTAGTCTCTAGGTTAAACCGCTTTTTAAAATTAATAAACCCGAAGTTGCAATATTGTTACTTCGGGTTTACTCTATTTATCACCTGTAAATTATTCACTTACTACCCCATTTAAATGTTATGAAAAAACCCGATAAAAAATATATGATTGTGGTCAACGCGCTGAAAAAAGCAATTGAGGACGGTACTTTGCCCGCAGGAATGAAGTTGCCGGGGCAGAATTTACTGGGCATTCCGTATGGCGTTTCACCGATTACTTCGAAACGCGCGCTAAGTGAGCTAAAAAAAATGGGCTATATTGATTGTCGTCACCGCAGTGGTTCGTACGTGCGCGCTAAACCGCGTTTGTTTAGCGAAATCAACATTGTAATCGGTGGCAAGATTAAAAATGAAGGATTGTGGCTCAGCGACTATTGGAAGGGGATTGAACAAGAAGCTGCGCGCTTGGGCATACCATCACAGGTTATGCGCACATCTGCACCGGGATTTGTGGAACGCGTTCCCGAAGGTTCAGAAAATCAGGGCGTAGTGTTGTTGGGGTTCGAGGATTTAGCGTTGATCGAACGTTTACGCGAACGCAATATCGCTCATACGGTTGGCGTAATTGAAGCGCATCATGTGCCCTACAATGTGTTGATAAATTATCGGCGTGCAGTGTTTGAACTGGCAGAAACCATGGCAAATTCAGGCGGTTGCCGCAATTTTTATTTTTTAGCTAACCTGCAACAACCTTCACATCGGCTGGCGCGTGACGGATTCAACGCATTTATTGATGATTTTAGTGGAACTGGCAAAATTCTTAATGTTGACGAAGATTCAATTCAAGATGTTATGAAAACGCTTTTAAATTCACAAGAAATTGTTGACGGCGTCATTATTATGGGTGGAGTATTACCATTTCGCGCACTGCCACTATTACTCCAGCCAACAAGAAACATCAAACTGGGAGTATTGACTGAAAATCAAACTATCCGACAATTAAATGGAACAGCATTTATTGCCGAATACAGTTTGTTCGAATGTGGAAGATTATTGTTTCAACTGCTTTATGAGTCAGCAGCTAACCGCAATCTGCCAGCAACCACGCGCTATCCCCGCCTCACTATAATTAAACCGTAAATTTCGCTCTAAACGCTAGGAATAAAATGAAATAGGAGTTAGAGGTTAGGGGTTAGGATGCGGAAAACGGGGAAATTAACACGGAGGCACGAAGTTTATTCTAAAAAGACGGGAGTCCAAAATATGATATAGAATGGTTAAAGTGCTCTTTTCTTCGTGGCTCTGTGTTAACCTCCACACATTTCTTTTCTGTGTTTTTTCACCCATGTCAAATAATATGTCGTGGTTAAAATTTTCTCAACTCCCCTAGCTCCTAAGAGACTTTAGTGCTAAGTGTACCATCATCATGATACCATTTTCTAGTGCGTCATCATTAAAATTAAAATGCGGATTATGAATTCCCGGGCTATCGGTTCCGACTCCGAGATTGAAGAACGCTCCAGGATATTTTTTTAGAAAATAACAAAAGTCTTCGCCGCCCATTGAGGAACGTGGCATCTCTTGATACATCTCCTTCCCAAACAGTTCAACTGCGGTGTGCTGTACCATTTTAACACATTCTGGGTCGTTAATGCAGGGTTCATAGGGTAAACTGTATTCAAATGTGTACTTGGCCCCGTTTGCGTGACAAATGCCTTCAGTTTGGCGTTTAATCAATTCTGGCAGTTTCTTACCCACTTCTTGATTTAGAAAACGTATTGTACCTTCAAGCAGAGCTTGTTCAGGGATAACATTTTCATTATTGCCTGCGCTGAAGCGACAAACACTGACTACTGCCGCTTCTTGAGGATCAATATTACGTGCTACAATACTTTGCAGCGCTGTGACCAATTGACTTGCGATAACAATCGGATCAACTGTGTTTTGAGGTTGGCTCCCGTGACCACCGCGACCCGTAATGATGATTTTGAAAAACCCAGCGGCGGCCATGATGGCCCCGGGTCGCGACAAAATAGTGCCAGTAACTTTGCCAGGATGGGCGTGAAGTGCAAAAACATGGCGCGGCGCAGGATTTTCTAACGCTCCAGCCGCAACCAATTCGCGTCCTAGTGCGGCAACTTCTTCACCCGGTTGAAAAACAAAACGTACGGAGCCCTCAAATTGGTCGCGCAATTCATTCAAAACCAAGGCGGTGCCGAGTAAAATTGTAGCATGTCCATCGTGTCCACAGGCATGCATTTTGCCGGAACAGATTGAAGCGTAGGGCAGGGCAGTCATTTCGTTCAGTGGCAACGCGTCGATATCGGCGCGCAATGCAACGCTATGCCCACTGTTTTTTCCTTGTAACAGGCCGACGACATCGGTTTCAAGGAATGGGGTTAATAATTTGATTTCAGTCTCTGCCAACACTTTGCGAATTAACGCTGAAGTTTCAAATTCCATCCCCGCCAATTCGGGGATGGAATGTATCGTGCGGCGCAATTCGATCAAGCGCGGCAGATGTTTTTTTATCAGATTTTTTATCTGACTTTTCATGTTTTATTTATCCAATTCCTTGTGGCAGAACCACCAGTCGTAGCATTCATATTCGGAAAGACGTTTTTCCGCCGTTTTCATGTCGGTAGCTGGAGGAACAATGACACGGTCTTTGATCAGGTCGTTATTCGGCCAATCTGCCGGCATTGCTACACCTTTTTCGGAAATCTGTAGAGTTTTGACCGCTCTAACTATTTCGCTGATGTTGCGGCCAATTTCTTGTGGATAATACATAATCAGACGAACCTTGCCAGCAGGATCGCAGATAAAGACCGCGCGAACCGCGCTTGAACCTTTGCCAGGATGAAGCATGCCAAGCTTCATGGCAATAGCATCATTAGCAGCAATTACTGGGAATTTAATATCGACATCGAGTTCAGACTTGATCCATTGGATCCATTTGATGTGTGAAAAGACTTGATCAACTGACATACCAATAAGTTTGCAATCAAGCTTATCAAATTCATGCATCTGTTTTTGGAATGCCACAAATTCAGTTGTACAAACTGGGGTGAAATCAGCAGGATGGCTGAATAATACAAACCATTTTCCTTTGTAGTCACCCGGGATGTTCATCGGGCCAAGTGTGGTTTTGACTTTCAGTTCGGGGAACGCATCTCCGAGCATCGGCATTTGGTTGACTTTTTCTTCCATTTTTAATCTCCTTTCGATTAGTTCTGGTTGATTAATAATACATATAAAAAACGACTAAGTTATTATAATACAGCAAAATAATTATTGCAAACTAATAAATTAGAAATGTCTAATAGTTTGCTTTAAGTGAAACGTTCAGAGGATAAGGCGATTCACAACCAATCAGCATCGTCGAAAAGTAATGATCTATTTTTTATAACTTTGTTCTCTAATTCGCGCGCGCATTATGCGCGCGTGAATTAATAGCTCTAGTTATATTTTAAAGATATAAAAAAATGGGATTTATATCACGAGGTTTGAAGATATTCCAAATCTAGGATTACAGCAATTCGCCGTACCTTTTGATATACGATCTTTTAGTGAAAGTAACTAAAGCCATATATGCTAAAATAGTGCCGATCAACCAAGGATAATACAGTGCGGGCAGTGGATACATGCCAATCTTTGTTCCAAAATAAGTGTATGGAATAATTGTGCCAGCGGCAATAGCTGCCGTTGTAACCAAGATTACTGACCACGATGCTCTGCTCTGAATGAATGGGATTTTCGGGGTTCTAATCATGTGGATAACTAGGGTTTGTGACCACAGTGATTCAACGAACCAGCCTGCGTTAAAAAGCGCCATAAATGCAACTTTGTCTACGCTAGCAGTCGCATAACTGCCACCAAGGATTGCCGGGCATATTACGAAAAACATCAGACAATATGTTGTGATATCAAATACCGAACTAGTCGGCCCGATCCACAGCATAAATTTACCAATTGACGAGGCATCCCATTTGCGCGGTTTTCTGAGATATTCATCATCAACATTATCCCAGGGAATAGAGATACAGGAAATGTCATATATAAGATTCAGCACGAGAATTTGTAATGGTAACATCGGCAAGAAGGGTAGAAATGCACTCGCGACCAAAACAGAAAACATGTTGCCGAAGTTCGAGCTGGCAGTCATTTTAATATATTTAATGATATTACCAAAGGTTTTTCGACCCTCGATAATGGCTTCTTCTAAAACCATTAGATCCTTTTCAAGCAGGATAATGTCAGCGGATTCTTTTGCAATATCCACCGCAGTGTCTACTGAAATTCCGACGTCAGACTCTCTCATCGCAGCGGCATCATTAATGCCGTCACCCAGAAAACCCACAGTATGACCGTTGTCCCGAAGCGCTCGCACTATTCTGGATTTTTGCTGCGGCGACAGTTTGGCGAAGACGTTGGTCTCTTCCACGGCAAGCGCGAGGGCTTCGTCATCCATCTCTTCAATCTCAGTTCCTGGCAGTAAGTTGTCAATCTGCAAACCGACTTGACGACAAATACTTTTGGTTACTCCGACGTTATCGCCAGTGAGAATTTTGACACTGACGCCATAATCTCTTAGTGCAGTGATTGCCGCGGCAGTTGTTGCCTTTGGTGGATCCAAGAAAGCCAGATAGCCCATTAGCACCATCTTAGATTCATCCTTTACCGAGAAAACACCCTCGACAGCAGGATTGTTCTTTTGAGCGATAGCGATAACGCGCATGCCATCTTCATTTAATTTCTCGACCGTTTTAAAAATCTCACTCTTGATGGTAGGAGTTAGTTCCTCTATTTTTCCATTATATTCAACAAAAGAACTGATGTTCAACATCTCCTCGACTGCACCTTTGGTGATCAGTTGAGTTTTTCCCTCAGCATTTTTGATTACTACGCTCATTCGGCGGCGGTCAAAATCAAATGGAATTTCGTCAACCTTGGTGTATGCACTGGAGAGATGCTGGAAACCTGTTTTTGAACCATGATTTAATATTGCCAGATCCATCAAATTTTTTAAACCAGTCTGATAAAAACTATTGAGGAAAGCATGACGCAGTACGCGATCATTTTCTTTGCCATGAACATCTAGGTGGTATTCCAAAACCACTCGATCCTCGGTTAAAGTTCCAGTCTTGTCCGTACAAAGAATATCCATCGCCCCAAAATTTTGGATTGAATTTAAATTTTTGATGATCGTTTTTCTCTTGGCCATTTTGACCGCACCCTTGGCCAGGTTGGTGGTCACAATCATCGGCAACATCTCGGGAGTTAAGCCGACCGCCACCGATAGTGCGAATAGGAACGCCTCCATCCAATCCCCTTTCGTGAAGCCGTTAATAAAGAGAACTACGGGAGCCATGACCATCATAAAACGGATCAACAACCACGAAACTGAATTTACCCCTTTTTCAAAGCTGGTAACAATTTTGGTGCCTACGATCGATTTGGCCATAGAACCAAACATCGTATCATCGCCAGTAGCAACGACGACACAAACCGCTGATCCACTGATGACGTTGCTACCCATAAACGCTAAGTTAGGAAATTCTATCGGTTCACTATATTCAACATTTTCCCGCCGATGAGGCATTTTCTCTTGTGCTTCGCTTTCACCAGTAAGGGCCGATTGACTAATAAATAGATCCTTCGCCGATAAAATTTTCAGGTCCGCCGGAACCATATCTCCAGCTGCTAGATAAACGATATCTCCGCATACAACCTCATATAATGAAATCTCAATCTTACCTTCGCCTTGACGTTCAACCGCAGTTGTGGTTTCAACCATCTCATTTAATTTTTCAGCAGCATTGCCGGAACGAGTTTCTTGAATAAATCGCAGTGTTCCACTGATAAACACCATGGTTAGAACAATTACAACGGCAGTAATGTCTTGGTCGGCGGGAGCGGCAAATATAATGTCAGTTCCAGCTGATATACCAGCCAAAATGAGTAAAACTACTGTAAATGGATTAATAAAAGCTTCAAATAATCTTTTTATAATTGAGTCTTCGGATTCATGAGTGATTTCGTTGTCACCGAATTTGTCTCTCATTTCTTCTACTGTGTCTTCATCTAATCCGCGTCGAGAACTATTCATGGCCGCTAAAAACAGCTCTTCGCTTTGCAGTGAGGCGTCTATAAGCCTTTTGTTAATCGCTTCTCTTGCAGCGGCATCGGCAACATTCTTAGCGACCCTTTTTTTATCTTTTTTTTCACTATCTTTACCTCGTCTCAAACTGATTGGCTTTAAATATATAAAATTAATTTTCATTACACTCTTGTTTCAAAAGAATTAACACCTGAACTATATCTCGATCTACAAAAAAGTTAATCAAAACCCGAGTTGTATTCGAGATAAGGTCCGCCCATTTGGCACAAAAAGAGCTATCATTCCCATGACGTCAACACCAAATAGAGTCCGGTGTCATAAAGGAATGATATCAAGAGTTCAAAATATCGCAGAAACCCTCAAAATCAAGTCTACAGCCCCACATTCACTTGGGAACGCTGAGCCCCAGCTCAGCATTATCATTACTGGGAACGTTGAACCACTGATGGGCGCTGGGGGAGAATCGAGAACCTAGGAGGTAGAAGTTAGAATCGGGAAACAGGGAAGTAAACACCGAGCCACAAAGCCACAGAGAGAAGAAAAGAGAATTTTAGCCATTCTATGTTTTTGGCTCACACTTTTTTGAACAAACTTCCTCCCATCTAATTCCTCTGCGCCTCCGTGACTCTGTGTTAATATTCCCTTTTCCCTTTTCAGTTAATCATCCACGTTTATGCGTCTTCCCACATATACTATAGAACAATATTATAACTTCAAAAGGTTCTTAATCTCTGCAATGAAACGTTGCTGCGAAAAAATGTTAGTGTGTGATCTTATTTTGTCAGTATCGAATACTTCTCGCATATTTTCGAATTTATCTATTGCCGAGTTTAGCGATTCAGCACTTTGTTTGTTGAAGAATAGCCCAGTTTCACCATCAATCACGGTTTCCAAAGCCCCTCCTGCAGCGTAAGCAATAACGGGTGTGCCTGTTGCTTGGGCCTCCAAAGGGACAATACCAAAGTCTTCAACTCCTGGGAAAATCAATGCTTGTGCATTGCTATAAAGATCGCGTAATTCTTCATCACTAACCCGGCCTTTGAATGTGATATTTCCTTTCGCTATCGATTTTAAATAATCTAATTCTTCCCCAATCCCAGAAATAACTAGTTTTCTGCCATTACTGTTAAATGCTTCTATTGTAATATCAGGGCGTTTATACTTAACGAGTTCTCCTGCCATTAAATAATAATCACTCTGGTTATTAACAACTTCTTTTTGAAAAAACTCGACATCAGTTGGGGGATATATAACTTGGGCATCACGGCCATAAATACGTTGAACGCGTTCTTTAACGAAATTTGAATTTACAATGAAAGCATCAACACTTTTTGACGAAAGTAGATCCTGTTTCCGCAAATATTTTTTTAATAAACGCATGACGATTTTTTTATGAAATGGTGCACACTTATAATAATCATCAAACATGTCCCATACGTAACGTGCGGGAGTATGACAGTAGCAAATATGTGTAGTTTTATCTGGTTTTTTTATCCCCTTGATCGGCCCTGATTCGCTACTGATTATTAAATCATATCCTTCTAAATTAAATCCTCTGGATGCTTTGAACATTAAGGGCATATAATTCTTATATAATTTCTGAGCAAATGGTAGCTTGCTGATGAACGAGCTATAAACTTTATGCTTTAAAAAATATATTTGCTTTATATCTGGAGAAATAACATGAGTAAATATATCCGCATCTGGGAATATTTTGCATAACTCTAGCAGTACTTTTTCGCCACCGCGAATATTAGTTAACCAATAATGAAGTAAGGCTACTTTCATTAATAAGCTCCTTTACAGAAGAATACCTCTCTTACTGTTTTTAAAAGAATAAAAAGGTCCAGCCAGACATTCCAATTCATGAGATAATAACAATCGAGTTCAACGCGATCTTCATAATCAAGTTCACTGCGTCCAGAGACTTGCCAGAGACCAGTTATGCCAGGTTTTACTGCCGAAACCATTTCATACTTATCACCGTAATATTGTCTTTCCGCCTCGACAATCGGACGTGGTCCAATTAGACTCATATCTCCCTTTAAGACATTTATTAATTGTGGAAGTTCATCAAGGCTGGTACGGCGCAATAAATTTCCCCACCATGTAATTCTGGGATCATTTTTCAGTTTAAAAGTTTCTTGCCATTCTTTTTTAGCTTCGGGATTACTTTCCAGATACTGTTCTAGATATTTATCCGCTCCCATTCTCATGGTGCGGAACTTATACACGAAAAATATTTTGCCATTTACGCCAAGACGTTGAGCTTTGTAAAATATCGATCCTTTGGAGGTTAATTTTATTGTTAATGCGCAAAAGATCATTACTGGCATCGCTACGATTGTTACTAATAACGCAAGAAAATAGTCCATGGTTCCCTTGACTATTAACAAAGATTTCAACATTAAGTTGCACTTAACTTCAAGGCCGAGAATGCCCCCAATGTCATAAGCGTAAACCCAGCCCACAGAAAACATGGTGCTGTCGGGGATAATCAGAATATGTTTAAAACTTCTAGAATATTCTTTTAATTTATCCATGATAATATTCATGGGCAAGCACATAATGATATAATCTGCGTTGAGTGCTTTTGAATTTTCTTTTAATTTGTTAAGAGTTCCTATTACTGGCAATTCTTCAATGATAGAGTCATGGAGTTTTCGGTTGTCATCGACAAAGCCAACAGGAGTTATTCCGAGATATTTGCTTTTATTCAACAATCTAGCTGTTTTTATTCCAGTTTTTCCAGCTCCCATGATTATAGCTCTGACATTTCCAAAATTATATCGCTTAAAAATGCTACGTAAGAACCAACGACACATAATGGCCGTTAAAATACAAAGCGGCCAACTAATAATAAAAACTACTCGTGAATAGACCTCGGTTTCTTTACTGATAAATAAAAACAATAAGAGTCCACAGAATACACTAGTAACAGAATAAAATATTCTACGTAACTCTTCTGCTGGACCTACAGATGCGCCGGGATAGAACATTGTTCCATGATAGAGTCGCGCGACTTCGTTAATCAATATAAAGAGCAATCCCAATGGCCATATTTTTAGATATGTAACTATTTCATAATCGGCACCACCATATAGTTTATATAAATACGTGATCAGTAAAAAAACTCCCATAAAAGAGAGGTAGTCTCCAAGCATCAGGAAAAATATACGCAAATAAACTTTCATTAATAGTACTTCACTCCTAAAATTATATAGCCAAATTATTCTCAATTTCACTTGAATAATAGTACTTTAAATACTAGACTATTCAAGTATAAACCAATATAATTACGCAAGGATTTAAATACAGAGGATCATCGGTGAACAAAAAATATTCTTTCCTAACAAATGTACATGTAGTGTTCTTTTTAGCGGCTTTGGTGGGCTTACCGCTACTTTTTCAATATAACCCTACCAATGACTGTGCAATGCGTTATGCGCCAATGGCGGAAGCATTTAGTGTCGGTGATTTTAATATGGCATTTCATTCAAGGTTTTTGCCACTCTATACAATATTAACCGGGTCGGTTTGTTTTTTATTAAAATGTTCCGGTTACTTTGCCTGTAAATTTGTTTGTTGGTTAGCATTTTCATTATCTGTATACCCACTATTCTATTCTGTGAAGCTGGTCAGTGGCAAAAAGACGATTGCGCTGATTTCTTCGTACTTATTAGTTTTCTGTTATCCTCTTATCGCATTTATCGGTGGAGGAACTAGAGCTAATCTGAAAAGTTTTTTGATTCTTTGTCTGGCATGGGCATTTCTCGGAAGTTGGAAATATGATAAGTTAAAATACCTGCTTTGGGCTGCTGTTTTTGCGGCGCTTTTGACTCTTACGAGGGGTGACATTGCATTATATGCAGTCATTGTTATCGGAACACTTATCATCAAGCAGATGCTTAGTAATAAAATAAAATTCATCTATAGACCGGTTCTCGCAGGGTTGTTTTTTGTGGCCATACTTTTTCCATGGCTATGTTTTCAGTATAATAATATAGGATATCCTGTCCCAGAAACGCGACATGGCATGCTTTTGCATAAAATGTCAAAAAAACTCCTTGCGATAACATTATTACACAACAAAGACTCTAAGTATGATATTGTCACTGGTAATGCAAATCCAATTTCCGGAAAATCAGAGGAGGCTTCAGTTTTACAAGTGCAGACACGCGATATTGAAACATTGCCGACTTTGGGCTATCGCGAAGATGATGATACTCTATCTCAAAATTTCGTCAAATTTCTCAAAGGCATGTTTCCTTTCTACATGATATTAGCAATTATAGGTATTGTTTTAAGAGTTAAAGAAAAATCATGGAACAGATTTGATACCATATTATTGTCGCTGTTTTTAGGACACACGGTCTTAGTGATAGCGCAGGTCTGGATTGCGGATCACCGGCTATATGTTTCTCAACGCTATATCCAGCCGACGATCCCACTTTATTTTATATGGGTAGCCACGGCATTGCTTTATCTTTATGAAAAGTTTAAAGATATCTGGAATGGAAGGTTTAAATATTTATTATTTTTTACCGCCCTAGTGATTATTATGGTTTTGTTGCAGCAAGGTTATAAAGACGTAATCAGGGAAAACATTACCAGGCGGGCATGGACGCAAGACCTTAAAGAGATATCAAAAATCATAAATAAGCAAAATCTACTTCGTATATACGGTCAGCATACAGCATTGACCTGCAATTTTAATGTTTCTCCAGCGATAATGACGAGCGAAACAGTAATCGGTTATTACAGCCGTTGTAAGGTCATCTCTCTGAAATCTGCACAGCAAAATACGGGAGCGATAAATAAGTTAATAGCGGGTGGCGCTATTCATTTCATCGCAATACGCCATAAAGACGCAGATGACTTCCCTGCCTTAAGCAACGAAACTCAAGCCAAAGAAGTATATCGAGGTAAACGATATACCCTTTGGATTACAAAACTTTAATCATCTGAAAAAGATTGATTGATCTTAAACCCCTTGCTGTGGCATAGTTCGTCACGCTCAGCTATTTTTAAATCTTCACGTACCATTTCCGCCACGAGCGCATCAAGAGATGTTTTGGGCACCCATCCAAGTTTTTCTTTGGCTTTTGACGGATCTCCGAGAAGAGATTCAACCTCGCACGGACGGAAATATGCAGGATCAACCTCCACTAGGCATTTCCCATTCTTGGCATCATAACCTTTTTCGTTAATACCTTTTCCTTCCCAACGAATTTGGATGCCAGCTTCTTTCGCCGCAAAATCGACAAATTGACGGACTGTATGTTGAACGCCTGTAGCAATAACAAAATCTTCGGGCTCATCTTGTTGAAGCATTAACCACATCATTTCAACATAGTCTTTTGCGTGCCCCCAGTCGCGCAGAGAATCTAGGTTGCCAAGATACAACTTCTCCTGTAAACCAAGTTTAATTCTGGCAATAGCTCTTGTTATTTTGCGAGTAACAAAAGTTTCACCGCGGCGCGGTGATTCGTGATTGAACAAAATACCGTTGCAAGCATATATTCCATAAGATTCACGATAGTTGACCGTAATCCAGTAAGCATACATCTTAGCAACGCCATAAGGTGATCTCGGATAAAAGGGAGTAGTCTCTTTTTGTGGGACTTCTTGAACTTTACCATAAAGTTCTGATGTCGATGCTTGATAAATTTTAGTTTTCTTTTCAAGACCAAGCAATCTAATCGCTTCAAGAAGGCGCATAGTTCCAAGGCCGTCGATATCAGCGGTATACTCAGGTGCATCAAAAGATACTTTGACATGGCTTTGTGCGCCCAAATTATAGATTTCATCTGGTTGAGTTTCTTTGACCAGCCTTATCAAATTAGTAGAATCAGAAAGATCTCCATAATGTAAAATGAAATTGCGGTCCTTCGTATGACAATCCTGATATAATGCGTCAATGCGCTCAGTATTAAATGATGACGAACGACGCTTTATTCCATGTACAATATACCCTTTTGACAGTAAAAACTCTGCTAAATACGATCCATCTTGCCCTGTAATTCCGGTAATTAATGCACTTTTCTTAATTTTATTCATGTTTATCCTTCTAGTTTAATTATTTCAAAAACGTTTTACCAATTTACGACTCGCTATAGAGTTAATTATTATGCAATTGATTTCCTCTGCTAATTTATATTTACCTCCATTTTACATCCACCTTAACTATCTATTTCTACATATATCAAAACTTCCTTTCTATTAAAATTGTGTACTTGTAAACCTTATTATTTTTCGGGAATACTGCTTCTCGGATAAACAATAATCTTTTCAAGCTTTAATTTTTTGGTTCTACGCAAAATCATAAAATCATAAGCCATAATCATTCTGAATTTTCTATCGCATATATTTTTCAATCTAATGAAATTAAATGAAAATTCAAATAAAAATAATGGATGTCTAACTAAAGCTTTAAGTGAACAATTTAAAGCATGAATTGTATTCCTTTTTCGTTTAGCAGGCAGTAATATTTCTTTAAAAGAGATCAACTTAAAAATCTTAGTTGCTTCCGTAAGAACTTCATGGTTCTCTAGTGAGTTAATTGCCACCCGAGCCATTTTACTCATTAAAAGAAAGTTTTCATCTATCTTATCAGCCGTAGAGATTGAAGTTGCTTGGTTAGAGTGAATTCGCCATGATGCAAGTTTTTCTGGTAGGAAGATTATATTGGCATGTAATGATGCTCTTAAGCCCCATAAATAGTCAGCACTACTACCAAAGTCGATAGGAAATAGTCCTGTTTCTTCAAAAAGTTTTCTTCTTATTAATAACTGTGTTAAAGACGTATACACAGTTTTGCCTCCTAAGTGCGAATAAAAATCATGAGGGGCCATCCTGATATGTTCAACATCTCTAGGAAAATTTACATGCCAAAAATGTGGAATATATTGTGGGTTCTCCTTTAATATTTCACGACCAGATTCATCGATCAACTCTAGAACTGAATCACAAATATCACATTCAGGATTTTTTTCTAATGCTTTAACCATCTTTTCTAAACAGTTGTTCTTCATTAAATCGTCACTCGTTGCAATATACACATATTCACCATGGGCTTTCTCTATGCAACAATTCCAAGCTTTATAGAGACCTAAGGGAACTTGATTAACGGACACTTTGGGATTTATATCTGATAAAGATGAAAGAATTTCTTTTGTCCCATCTGTAGAGTCGCTATCTCCCACGATCAACTCCCAGTTGGTATATGTTTGTTTCAAAATTGAGTCTATACGCTCTACTAAAAACTCACTAGAATTTAGTGTGGGCAATATTATTGAGACTAACGGACTGGTTTTCATTATTTTTAAATATTTCCTTATAAAGGTTCATAAAATTTCTTGCCAGCACTGAAATATCACATTCTGTAATGGCGATTTCGCAATATTTCATACTCATTTTAAAACTTTTGTTTTAAGCGTTATTTGTTTCGTTTTTTTGATGAAAATGGTTGCTTCAAGTAATATGCTATGGTTTTCATGTTTTTCAAAATTTACAAAGGAAAAAAGGAAGATAGATATTATGCTGTAAGTCCGTTAAATTGGATATATATGTTTAATATTTCCAGTTTGCTGCAGAAGGTCATAAATAGCAGGATAAGAGGTGTAGTTGGGCTTAGCTTCTTCTATAACTCTAATTATACTTTAAACGGCTGAGATTTTAATGTTTTCAAAACTCTGAAACTCGCATGTCAGCAGTGTTTCCAATTCTTGCATTACCTTTGCGCTTCTATTCTCTAGACACTCCATAATAGCTCCTTTAAACTTTTCGAATTTATCATAATATTTGGAATAAAGACAGGTCTTTTTTACAAATTTCCATAGACGTTCAATTAAGTTTAAGTTTGGCGAATAAGATGGCAAAAAAAGTAATTCAACCCCAACTGCTTTTGCATATTCCACCACTACTTCACATCTTTGATATCTAGCATTATCAAGAACCACAGTAATCGGCATATTATCGCATTTCCGTACGGCTAATTTAGCAAGCATTGCGCAAACCGATTCTCCATTAATGTATTGCTCATTGCTCACTGTGACAATTTCCTTCGTTATTGCGTTGAGCGCGCCTAGAACGTTATAACGACTTCTGCCGGACGGAGATGGAATAAAAATTCGTTCTTGAGACCAAACCATGCCTAAGTACGCTTGGTGGACGAAGTGGGCGGCATCCATAAAAAAAAATCCCTTTTGCCTTGCTCTGCTTCTTTTATTCTTGGCAGAAGCTCTTTTTCCGTAAACTCTTTTTGTTCTTCAATCTTTTCTTTATTAACAGCCTTACCAGGGATACTGCCAACTTTCCGATATTTGAATCCTATTGCCTTCAAAAATTCTCTGACTTGCGTCAAACAACGTTTAATCTCTGTTTTTTCTTCTATAATAGCTTGCGCTTCTGTGGCTGAGCGTGGGGGGTTTTTGCGCAGGTAATCCTCCAAACTTTCGGCATAAGGGGCAAGTAAATTTTCTTTCCCCTTGTACAGATTAAACTTTATGCGAGTTATTCCGCCTTCATTATATTGCTTGAGATACTCCACTAATGTAACGTTTGAAATTTTGCATAATTTGCAAATCATTTTGTGTGATAAACCATGACTTTTTAAATATAAAACTTCAAGTTTTCTTTGAACTCGCGGCTCAGGATAATGAAATCTTTCATGCTCAAGCTCTTTAATCTGGTCATCTGTAAATTCAATTTTAATCATTTTCTACTCCAGCTTTTTAAAATTTAAAGATGAAAGCAACATAGCATTATATGTTAAGATTTCAACCGTTTAAAGTATACATATTGGCGCATATTTTAATATATATTTCTTTCATAAATTTAAGTCCGGACAATTTTAACTGTTCCGCCACATCTGTTATTGTTCTCATCCTTAATTTCAAGCTCAATACTCATTGAGTTATTGAGGCTAAAAGGGTGAATGCTCGGCGCTGTCCTGTTAATATATAATTCTTTATCAACATTTTCCATCAATTCAATAGAGAATTTATAATCATCGTCTATATATGGTAAATGGATCTCTGCATAACCTTCAGGTATTTCATGTGAATATGGCTTGAAACCATAAAGGTTTTTGTTCTTTATATTCGTATTGTGAAATTTTATAGCAGTTGGTGACATATGTGATATTGCTTTTGCCAACCGGCACGAGACAAACCGTATTAATAAATTTCTATTGCTATTTCTCTTGTAAATCTCGTAAGAAAGGAACCCCCAAAAAGCATGAGGCCAAAATCCAGTAATATGGCGACATTGTATTTTTAGCAACTCTTTAAGGCGCTTATAGCCGCCAGAGTTAGTCTTTGTCGCCTCATAGTCACGATGTGCTGCAATGAGCTTTTCTTCGTATAAAAAAGTTCCAGTCTTGCTCAGCTTGCACCACAAGTCCCAGTCCATGGCATAATATAGAGATTCGTCAAGATATCCTACTTCTATAAGCTTTTGCCGTGAGAAAAAGGTTGTGGGCTGCATGATAAAATCACTGTAGTTCAGCAAACGCTTTTGGTTATAAGGTTCAATTTCAGTAAAGTAACGAATGAATTCACCATTCTTGCCTATCCAAACTGCGTTACCATAGAAGAGGGTCAATCCGGGTTGCTCTTCAAAGCGCTTAACCGCGGTCGATACCGCATCAGGGAAATAGAGGTCGTCGGAATTAAGCCAAGCAACTATATCTCCTGTAGCGCGTTTAAAACCCTTGTTTATGGCATGAGATTGTCCATCGTCTGATTCACTCACCCAGTAAGTTATTTTATCCGTATATTTTTTTATAATATCGACACTATTGTCTGTAGAGCCCCCATCTATAACTATAAACTCGATGTTGTTATAGTCCTGACTCAACACAGATTGAATACATTGTTCAAGAAATTGTGCCTGGTTATAACTCGGCGTTATTATTGATACTTTTGGATAAATCATAATTTAATTTTAAATTTTTTCCTATTTGAGTTTTTTCTGTAGCTAGATATATATTGCCTTGCTCGTAACAGCGTATTCGATGATCAAAAAATGGATGTGAAATCTAGTTTTTGGGTACATCCTTCCAAATAATTTTATCCAAACAAGTAAAATCTTTAGCAGGTGTGAATATATTAATCATCTATCCCAGTTTGTAAATTTCTGTTTATATATATTGCATCCCACTCGTATAGTTTTCCTTCTTGGTGTATTGAAGGTATAATATCATGTAGTGTAAAACCGTGTTCTCTCAGGTATATATCAAGATCAAAATACATAGGGGCATTCTCATATAGACCGTGGTTTTGTGCTTCCAATATTATAAGTTCTACTTTTTGCAAAAGGTTTTCTCCTCCTTTTAATACTTTCAGTTCATATCCTTGGACATCTATTTTTAGTATCGAGATATTTTTTATGGGCTCGAACTCGTGGTCCAAAGTGGTTAGCTTTACCTGTTCACTGTCAACATGCTTAATATTCTCTTTAAAGTATGCGTTATTAATGCTAGGGTTAATTGGTAAAAGGGAGGATGAGTCGAGTAATTTTGATTTGTGAATATCTAGTTCCCCACATGTATCTCCAACAGCTTTATTGACAAGGTGCATATTAGGATAAGTATCTTTTAATTTTTCAAGTATTTTAAAATTACTTTTAATAGGTTCAAATCCATAAATCTCTTTATCAGGGAATTGTGTCGCGAAGATTTTCAAGGTGGCTCCAGACGCTGCACCTATATCTACAATTATACCTTTATTTGAAGTGTCAAATGATCGATTATATATATTAATTACTTTTTCTATATGATAGTAATTCCCCATTATCCGCGAAGGGGTTGCCTCAAGTATATCCTTTATTTCTTTGTTGAATTTTTGTAATGCTGGTTCTAGCGGGACAATCTTTATGGCTATAGATATAACAACCCTTTTAACTTTGCGTACCACTCTTTTTAATATATTCATTTCAATGATTCCTTGTTTTTATAATTTTTAAATTCTATAGTTTTGTTTCATGAATAAAATAGTAATTATACTCTTCATCATCATGTTTTTCAAATTCCGTTAGAACGCCATTCTTCAAAAGATAGGGAACATAGCCCAAAACTTTCAATTTATTTATTGTCAATTCTGCGTTAATATTAGAATTCACTCCTTCATATATTTCGACAAAAATATCTGGTTTTAAAAGTATTAAGCTTTCTCTTGAGCCCTCGATGACCTCCGTTTCGAATCCTTCAACATCAATTTTCATTATATCAATTTTTTCTATCAAATTTTCTTTTATAAACTGGTCTAATGTAATTGTTTCGATTTCATATTCATCATTGATGGGTTTTCTTTTTGTATCCTTTAAAGAAGAATATGCGTTATCTTTTGAATCAAAAAAAGTGGAAGTTCCACATTCATTGCTGACGGCTTTTGGAATTACAGATATTATATCCTTTTTATTGTTTGCTTCAATATTTTTAACCAATATTTTCCTGGTATTTTTTGATGGTTCGAAAGCAAAAATTTTACCATTATTATTGATGTCTTTACTCCATGCGACGGAGTGTAGCCCAATGTTTGCTCCTATATCAAAAAGAATTGGAGAATGTATGTTTTTTAGTTTATTTGAGATGTAATTTATTTCCTCATCTTCAAATTTCCCCTTATAAAATAAATAATAGCCTATATCTGTGTTTAATTCATAAAAAATATTTCCCCACTCTATATTATCATAAATAAGATCACCATCTGTTTTGTAATTGCATATAAATTTAAAAAACCAATGGTTGCTATTCTTTGCTATTTTTTCCTGGTATTTATTTCGTCTTTTGTACTTTGTCATTTTTTCACCACTCATGGTACTCCTCTACAAATTCATTTACCAATTTATCACTATCAATAGGACTATTGGAACCAATGAATATTGCCCGGACAAGTTCTGTGTCTTTGGCTTCTCTGTCAAAATAATTAGGGAATTGTATATGCTTGGGTTGTGTTATTGGCATATATGAATACTTGTAATTTTCTTTGATTTTATTAAATATCCATTTTCTATTAGGTCTGCAACCTGTTCCACTTATCGCTTGGGTCGAATCCTCCTTATCTTCTCCAACAAGATTAGTTCCTATCAGATTATCGTCATAGGAAACACAGGTTTCAAGTAAAATGCAGTCTGTTAATTCAGCAACTGATTTTATGAATTTTTCGGGATTGGCCAAGTGATAAAGGATTCCATAACAATGTGCTATATCATATTTATGCTCTCTCTTTAAATTAGAGACAAAATCCTTTTCTAAATCTTGTTCAATCGCTTCAATTCCAAATCTAGTGCTGATATATTCAACAAGTTCTTTGCGGCCTTCTATAGGTGTGACTTTAGCGTTATTTACTAGGTAAAAAAAAGTGTGATCCCCAATTCCAGCCCCTAATTCAAGGATATGTTTGCCCGTGAAATTTATGTTTAATGAAGTTAAATGCTGAAGACGTGCAACGTTTATTTGTTGATAGTTTGGAGATTGAAAATTAAGTATTTGTTGTTTTTTTTGTTCTTCTTTGATTCTTTTTGATTTTTTAAAGATCATTACTGTGCTTTTCCTTCTTTTATTATATATTCTTCTTTGAAGTGGTTTAATTCTTGTAGAGTGGTCAAAGGTACTCCTTCTTGCCTTTTTTGTTTTATATGCAAATGGCAATAGTTATTAATTCTTTCTAGTTCTATTCCTGCTTGTTCGATATAGGTTGTTATTGTATAGTTGCCTGCAAGCAACCTATGCTTTTCTACCTTAATGTTGATTTGATTTAATCCTTGATTCATATTGAATGTTTGTGACTTTTCTTTAGACCACAATGTTAATATTCTTTTTTCATTCAAGTCATCAAAGCATATTGCAAATGTAATATTGTTAATGTTATAATCAGCTTCGATTTCTATGGCTATATTTAATTCAGAAAGCTCATTTATATTAATCGGTTCCGTAAATTGTTGACTATTTTTTTGCCCATTGATAGTAATTCTTTTAACTGAAACTCCTCCTATTGAATCTTTACTTCTGTAGCTTTCTTTTTTTGTGTTTGAGATATAAAGGTTCACAATTTCTGTTGCATTCCCTTTATCGCTGATTTTTCCATTTCTTAGAAGAATAGCATCATTGCATAACTCTTTTATTGCTTGCATGTTATGACTAACGAAGAGGACTGTACGGCCTCCTCCTTTTGATACTTCTTTCATTTTACCGATGGCTTTCTTTTGAAATTCGGCGTCTCCTACAGCTAAGACTTCATCGACAACCAATATTTCAGGTTCCAAATGAGCCGCAACGGCAAAACCTAGGCGGACAGTCATTCCCGACGAGTAACGTTTTACTGGAGTGTCCAAATAGCGCTCAACTCCAGCAAACTCTATTATTTCGCCAAGTTTCGATGAAATTTCTTTACGGGTCATCCCCATGATCGTTCCATTCATATAAATATTTTCGCGACCAGTTAATTCTGGATGAAAGCCAGTCCCGACCTCAAGTAGGGATGCAATGCGCCCTTTGGTTTTTATTGAACCTGTTGTGGGGCCAGTTACCTTCGAAAGTATTTTTAGCAAAGTGGATTTTCCAGCTCCGTTGCCACCGATAATTCCAAGTATTTCTCCACGTTTTATTTCTAAATTAATATCTTTTAAAGCATAGACATAATCAGAATTACCCTTGTGAGCTCGGTCATTGGTTTCACCTATTTTGAGATACGGGTCATCTTTACCCCGAATTTTGCACCACCATCGATTTAGATCGTGTGAAATCGTGCCAGTCCCAACTTGCCCTAGTCGGTACTCTTTTGATAGATTTTCTATTTTTATTACAGTGTCAATCATATTTCCTAAATCGTATCCATAAAGTTTTTTTCAGTTTTATTAAATATTATCGTTCCAATCATTAGCAAGATGCACATAAAACTGAAGCTGTAGGCTAAATAAAGCCAGTTAAAGGTTGCCTTGCCGAGAAATCCATATTTAAATGATTCAATGATTGATGTCATAGGATTTAGTACAAGCCAAAACCGATATTTTTCTGGCAAGGTTGATAGGGGATATATTATGGGAGTGGAATACATGAACAATTGAATGCCAAAAGATAGCAAAAATACGAGGTCACGATATTTTGTGGTAAGAGATGTGATTATCATGCCAAATCCGAGTCCTAATCCTGCAATCATTATTACTAGCAACGGAGATAGCAAGATGTAGATATTTGGAGCAATTTGCGTGTCTGTGAAAAATAAAAAGTATATATAAATACACATAAACATAAAAAATTGTATTCCAAATTTTATGAGTCCAGATGTGACGATAGACAGTGGTGTTATCAGTCTTGGGAAATAAACTTTACCAAAAACTCCTTGGTTGTCCCTGAAAGTCGTTGAAGTTTTGTCTAAACAATCGGCAAAATATGTCCAGCATGTAATGCCGGACATATAAAAAAGAATGTGTGGAATTCCATCCGTTCCGATCTTTGCCAGCTTCCCAAAAATAACGGTAAATGTAATTGTGGTTAATAGTGGCTGGATAAAAAACCAGATAGGTCCGAGTATAGTTTGTTTGTATATTGATACGAAGTCACGTTTTACAAACATGTACAGCAGGTCTCTATATCTCCATATTTGACCCAGTTTCAAATCAAACATAGATCGCCGAGGCTGTATGGTTTCTGTCCAGTTTTCCACGTTATTTATAGTTTCCATTATTTTTTGTCGCTTTATTCATCCAAGTTTGCCCCCGTCACTTACTAAACTAGGAGACGTTGAAACTTATTATTTCAAAGCCATATGCAAAATTAAGTCTTCTGTACATAAAGATAAAATTAAGGGAATTATTTTAACCCCTATTATTCGGTGGATATATTAACCCCAATGTAGTTTTTTTCAAGCTCATCTCTGAAAAAATATTTAGTGAATAGTGAAAACATCGGAAGTTAATCCACGAATTTCACCAATGACAGAAACGGGGAAAGGGCATGGGTTGAGGAACGCTGAAAGAGTTGGATGAAGAATTGAGAGTAACCACAGCGGACACAAAGAAGGCACAAAGTACGCAATGGAAAGGGTTTTATCCACGTCACGCCTTTCGGTATGGCGAGTACGAATGGAGACGGAAGAAAAATGGTGAAAAACTTTGTAATGCTGTTTTGAATTAGCGCGAGCATAATGCGCGCGCTAATTATAAACAGAGACATCCCATAACTTTAAAAAAGTGCCACTTTTAGGCAAAGTTTGAGCGTGAGGTTGCC
>DLIO01000108.1 GCA_002483765.1 Lentisphaeria bacterium UBA7640
GTGACCAGTTGATTGGCTTTGTCATATGCGAAAGATTTCATAAAAACTCTCTATTTTTATTTATTGTTCAAAGCAACAAATTTAAATTTTATCACTATAAAAAATGTGATATTGTTCAGGGAAAATTCAAGACAAAAAGCATAATTATCTTAAACCACGCCAGATATCAGCTAAAAAACATGTATGGCTCCGTCTTAATCGTAGCACCATTTTCCACAAAAAATATGTATGGCTCCGTCTTTACCGTCTTTATTGGTACAGTTATGATTATGTCATGTTTCTCGGCTTCTGAGTGTTTTTATGATTCTTTCTATTTTATCAATAGCTTGTTTCTTAAATTTGTTGGTTGACTCTGACGGTGCTTTTTTAAATAATGTATTTATTTTGTTCATTTTTGTAATGATTTGTGTTTTAATCTCTTCAGAAATCTTCAGGTCTGAGCTAGCAACTCTTTCTGATAAGTTCAAGCAAGGAGAAAGATAGGTTATTGCTGATGTTTCTTGATTGAGTGGAATGAATTGTTGATACCCTGATACACAGTCATCCAGCAGGATTAAATATTTATCCCATTCGCCTTGAGATATAAATTTTTCCGCGCCGTAAGCTTGCATTTTTATTGATGTGTTAAACCAAGTGATTTTATCAAAGCGCCAACTTGTTCTGCCGGAATATAAGTTATCCAATTCAGGATATCTGCCATCTTTGTAGCCATTGAGGTCAAATTCTTTAAATTCAGAATAAACCGTTCGCATTGTCTGGTCATTATCATTGGCAACAATAATCGCTGCATCCTTGACGTCTCCCTGAAAGCAACGACTTGAAATTTTGCATATATTTTCACTTTGCCAAAAGCCTATCATAAATATGCTTACGCCAAAAACAAAATAAACAATAAAACTTTTTATTGAGATTTTCATTCTTCCACCCACCTTCTCGTCTGATACGTCCCATGCACATGCCACGTTGTTGTAACAGAATAAACCTTGACAATATATGGGTCAATTCCTCCGGCATCTGTATAATCATAATCATCATGATCAAATGAAACACTAACATTAACGTTGTAAGTGTCAGGAGGAGCTACATATTTATATGGATCAGCACTTCTGCAGGAAGCATATACTATTGCTTTGATATATGATGCACGAGTATACTGTACTGGAATAGTAGGAAAACCAGGATTGGGAATGAATAAAGTAATAAAATTTTCTGGTGGATTTTCAAAATTATAATAGGTTGTGGTATTGAAATCAACTGTATGAGTGTCATACACCCAAACAGTACCCTGTACATCGACTCCATCAAATAATTGATTGTTACCATATGCAAGATTGTTCCACCCATCGGGATATCCCAATCGTGCATCATTTGGGAGTGAATATTTTTCTTTCGTCAATTTTGGCAACTGCATTGTTAAAGCAATTGGGTCTTTGGTTTGCCATTTTCCCAACTCTGCACGATAATTTCTGAACAAGAAGGCGTAGCCGAGTTCGCCGATGTAGGGTTTGCCGGTGAAGAAACCGACTTTGTCGGTTTCTGTTGTAGAGTTGTTGGGTTGTGAGGTTGTCGGCTCGCCGAAGGCGGTCATGTTGATGGCTTCGAAACCTTGTTCGTTTTTGATGCCTAAAGTCGTGCCGAGGATGTCGTTAAACATCACGCCATCTTTGCTGGATAGGATTGGATTACCGCCGGTGACGTAGGGTTCGTTGACGAAACTGTTATCTCCGCGATGAATTAGTGCCAAACCGTCCCAGAGGAAATTTTCGGTTTTATCGCCATGTGTTGCTTGGGCGATCTGTCCATCGATATGATAATCAAACGCGGCAATCTGTTCGCCGTTTTCCTGCACTTCGAGTATTTTGTCGAGATAGCCGTAGGAATAGGTTTTATTGCCCTCTTTAATCAGGCGTCCGGCGGCATCGTAGGCGTAATTCGTTACTTTGTTGTCTACCGTCGAAGTGACTAGTTGATTGGCTTTGTCGTAGGTGAAAGATTTCATGAAAACCCTCTATTTTATTTGTTGTTAAAAGCAACAAATTTAATTTTTATTCCTATAAAAATGTAATATTGTTCAGAAAAAACTCAAGACAAAAGGCATAACTATCTTAAATCACGCCAGATATCAGCTAAAAAACATGTATGGCTCCGTCTTAAAAAATGTAATATTGTTCAAGAAAAATTCAAGACAAAAGGCATAACTATCTTGAATCACGCCAGATATCAGCTGGAAAATATGTATGTCTCCGTTTTTTGTACTTTATGGAGTGATTTCTGCTTTCTTTTGAGAATCACTGTATTTTTTTGAATAATAAGTTTGTAACTCTTTACAAGCATTTTTGTTCGCAAGTATTTTTTTTAAGCGCCTGTATTTGGGATATGTATTTTTATTTTTTTCTGAAACAATTAATGGGTTATTCCCATCATAAGTGTTCCAATTAAGACGGGTAATCTGCTGAATCGTAAAAACAGCCAATAATCCTTCTGTCGAGTTTTCCCAGTTGCAAATATGGACTTTTGTGGATTTTGTAGAAGGAAAAAGATTTATGAGATAATCAAAGAAACCCTTGTCTTTCTTTGTTAAATCAATTAAGCGTTGCCAATTTTTCCTTCTAAAAACAGATCCTTCTGTTGAAAATTTGATATCAGTAGCAGATATTAGACAGCCCTCAGATACTGTTAATTCATCCCACATTTTTTTTATTGAGTTGTCTGTGGCAAAAATTTCTGTTAGGCAAATGCACGTAAAGAAAAAAAGGCTGATGATTTTCATAGCAAATTAACATCCTATTCAGGGCGGATTGAAGAAAAACCTCTATCGGAATATTGTGGGACGAGAAACACATTTCCCGTATAATTTGCAGGTACAGGATCAGGAAGTCCTTGTCCTGGTATTCCTCCTGCAACGCCAGAAAAGCTAGTCGGCCCACTTGCTCCTGTAACTGTTTGATTCGTTTGGTTTGCGATTTGTTGCGCAATAGAAATTCCATTGGGATTGTTGTTTGTGTTGCATCCCCAAAGGTCTATACTTGCGTTATTGCTAAATGCAGAAGCCGGAATATCATTAACATTCGCATAGCCTGAATCGCCTTCAACCCCGTTTATATAAAGACTCGAACTTGAACTTCCTTGATTGACAAAAAGAGCTTCTCCAGAAGAATGGCAAAAAATTTGCAGAGAATCAATAGTTCCATTTGCAGTAGCATGGTTGTTGATGGCGTTTACAACATCCTGACCACTTGCAACGTTGACAATAGTGCCTCCATTAGCAGATTGATATGTACTAGCTGCGAGACCAAACATACCTCCACTGCTACCTCCTTCTCCAACCAAGATAAGTATTTCTGCAAAACCAAGAATATCAAATTTTCCTGTTACACCATTATTCACATACACCAAATTATTCCAGCCGTCGGGGTATCCTAATGGGTCTGCGGTCTGCCATTTGCCCTGATCGGCTCTATAATTTCTAAATAGGAAGGCATAACCGAGTTCGCCGATGAAAGGCTTACCGGTGAAGAAACCGACTTTGTCGGTTTCAGTTGTAGAGTTGTTGGGTTGTGAGGTTGTAGGTTGTCCAAAAGCAGTTTTGGGTGTGGTGGTGAATTTGCCATTTTCAGCCACTCCGAGGGTCGTGCCGAGGATGTCGTTAAACATCACGCCGTCTTTGCTGGACAGGATTGGATTCCCGCCGGTGACGTAGGGTTCGTTGATGAAACTGTTATCTCCGCGATGAATTAGTGCCAAACCGTCCCAGAGGAAATTTTCGGTTTTATCGCCGTGGACCGCGGATGCAATCTGTCCACCGACATGATAATCAAACGCGGCAATCTGTTCACCGTTCTCCTGCACTTCAAGGATTTTGTCAAGATAACCGTAGGAATAGGTTTTGAATCCGGATGCAACGGAGCCCTCTTTAACCAGGCGTCCGGCGGCAT
>DLIO01000151.1 GCA_002483765.1 Lentisphaeria bacterium UBA7640
AATTCGCGCGCGCATAATGCGCGCGCAAATTAAAGCAATCAGTTACAACGCGTATATCCGTATCCAAAGATCCTTAAATGCTCCAACTCTCCAGTTCTCCTAATTTTATTTATTTATTGCGGTCATGGTCAGCCCGTTCTCATCTTTATCGATTTTCAGAGTGCCTCCGTCGAGCAATTCGCCTGCGATAATCATGCGCGATACTGGTGTGTCGAGTTCGCGCACCATTAAGCGTTTCAACGGCCGGGCGCCAAAAACCGGATCATATCCTTGATCCGCCAAATATTGACGTGCCTCAGTGGTGATTTCAAACTTAATTTCACGGGATTCCAATAATTTTTCAAAATGCTTGATCTGTATATCAACGATTTTGATCAAGTGTTCCTTGCCGAGTGAATGAAAAATCAAGGTTTCATCAATTCGATTCAAGAATTCAGGACGGAAATGATGTTGCATCAATTCCCGCAATTTCCCACGCACACTCTCGACATCACCGTGGGCCTGCAGAATCAGATCGCTGCCCAGATTACTGGTCATAATAATAATGGTATGTTTAAAGCTCACCGTTCGTCCACGCGAATCTGTAACCCTACCATCATCCAAGATTTGAAGAAAAACATTGAACACGTCCGGATGTGCTTTTTCAATCTCGTCAAAGAGTACAACGGAATATGGACGACGACGTACGGCTTCGGTCAACTGTCCACCTTCATCGTAACCGATATAACCAGGAGGCGCTCCAATCATGCGAGCAACACTGTGTTTTTCCATATACTCCGACATATCAATCCGGATCATCGCTCGTTCATCATCGAATAATTTTTCCGCTAGAGTTCGTGCCAATTCGGTTTTACCAACTCCAGTGGGACCGAGAAAAATGAACGAAGCTATTGGACGTTCTGGCGATTTTAGTCCTGCGCGAGAACGCAGCACTGCATCCGAAACAGCTTTGACTGCTTCATCTTGCCCGATCACCCGCTCATGAAGTCGAACATCCAACTCTAGAAGTTTCTCTTTTTCACTTTGAATCAAACGTTGCACCGGAATATGAGTCCAGCGACTGACGATTTCAGCAATATCCTCTTCATCAACTTCCTCTTTTAACAAGCGGTTTTCGCCACCGTTTTTTAGTCTTTCCTCAGCATCTTTCAGTTGTTTTTCTAACCCTGGGATCGTACCGTGACGTAGTTCTGCTGCTTTTCCAAGATTGTATTCACGTTCAGCACGTTCAAAAGCAGTACGCGCAGCCTCCAAAGCCTCCCGCAATGTCTGAATATCCGCAATACCCTTTTTTTCATTATCCCAACGAGCTCGCAACTCTTTGCTCTGACTTTGTAATTCAGCCAATTCGTTTTCAATGATTTCGCGACGTTGTACCGATGCCGGATCTTTATCTTTTTTAAGCCCGGCAATCTCGATCTCTAACTGTAAGCCGCGACGTTCAATTTCATCAATTTCCGCTGGACAGCTATCAATTTCGGTACGTAATTTCGCAGCAGCTTCATCAATCAGGTCAATAGCTTTGTCGGGTAGAAAACGATCAGCGATATACTTATCAGACATCACCGCAGCAGCAACGAGAGCGTTGTCTTTAAAATGGACTCCATGATGTAATTCATAGCGCTCGCGCAGTCCACGTAAAATTGAAATCGCATCTTCTACTGATGGTGGTTCGACCAAAATTGACTGAAAACGACGCTCTAACGCTGGATCTTTCTCAATATATTTGCGATACTCATCGAGCGTAGTCGCACCTATGCAATGGAGTTCGCCGCGCGCCAACATCGGTTTCAATAAATTACTGGCATCCATTGACCCCTCGGAAGCACCTGCACCAACGACCGTGTGCAATTCGTCAATAAATAAAATCACATCACCTTCTGCAGCAGAAACCTCTTTCAATACGGCTTTTAGACGTTCTTCAAATTCCCCGCGATATTTAGCTCCGGCAATTAAAGCGCCCATATCCAGCGCGACTAATCTACGGTTTTTCAAGCCTTCCGGTACATCGCCACGAACAATACGGCGCGCCAATCCTTCAGCGATAGCAGTTTTTCCTACGCCAGCTTCACCGATTAAGACTGGATTGTTTTTGGTGCGGCGTGATAGGATTTGAATGGTCCGCCTGATTTCGTCATCACGGCCAATTACAGGATCGAGTTTATCGCGCGACGCCAATTCTGTCAAGTCGCGGCCATATTTTTCCAGAGCTTCAAAAGTCGTTTCTGGATCTTCACTAGTAACGCGTTGGTTTCCACGAACCTCTTGCAGAGACTTTAGAAATCTTTCGGCATCAATACCGTGTGCAACTAAAAGCGCTTGCGCTTTGCCTGTAGTTTCAATAATGGCCAGTAACAGATGCTCAACGCTGACATATTCATCCTTCATATCTGTTGCGATCTTCGCAGCTGCAACTAAAATGTGGCTAAATTCGCGAGACTGATAAACTTGACTAGCGCCAGAACCGGAGACTGATGGAATCTTTGCCAATTCACTATTTATCTCTAAATTAAATTTGGGCACATCAAGTTGCATACGTTTGAGTAGCGATGGAATCAAACCGTTCTCTTGTTCAGTCAATGCACCGAGCAGATGAAGGCCGGACAACTCTTGATGATTTAGTTCAATGGCACGATTTTGTGCCGCAATTAGCGCTTCGCGCGATTTAGTGGTGAATTTTTCATTATTCATAAAAAAAACCTCCTTGAAAATGGTTCAAAATAATTTTCTATTTTCGTGGTTATTGCAAGAACGTTCATAAATTAAAGCGACATTCAACTTATTGCCAGTTTTTCTGTAAAAAAAACTCCCAGTAGCAGAAGCCACTGGGAGAATTTGTCCATGAAAATTGGGCTGGATAAAGTACAGTCTTATTCAGCCGAAACTTTTACCTTGTGGACTTTCGCTGAATCCATCTTTGGTAGAATTACTTCCAGAACGCCATTTTTAATCTTGGCGATTATTCCAGTCGTATTCAACTCTTTTGAGATTGGAAACTCGCGTTTATAACGAACGGCTCTACCGTAATCAACTAGATCGGTATCGCCCGATATTTTCAATACTTGATCTTCGACATGCACGGAAATCGCTTCCGCACTGGCTCCCGGCACATCAATCAACAACTTCATAACTCCGTCATTCTCATAGATATCTACCGGCGGAATATAGGTTACATACTCTACGGCACTGTTCTCGTCACGTCCCGTAATTTCAGTATCTGTGACATTGATTGGAGTTGCTTCTTTTTTATTCTCTTTAGTCATGATCTCTCCTCCATGTTTTTTAACTAACTTTTACTGCAACTGGCTTTTCGGATTCTTCACGTGGCATCGTCACAATTAATACGCCGTTAATATATTTCGCGACGGTTTCAGAGCCCTTAACTTTGCCGGGTAGTTTGATTTTTTCTTCATACCGATTAAAACGGCGTTCCTGATACAGGCAATCCTCATCGTCATGATCTTGAGAACAAGCTCTGACCGCCTTAATCGTTAAAAAATCGCTCACCACCTCAACGTCTATGTCTTCCATCTCCATTCCTGGCAGGCAAACTTTAACGATGATTGCCTCTTCATTATTCTCCAGTTTTGCTCCGGGATAGCCGGTCAAGTAACGGTTCACTCCTTCATTCACGTTATCCCACAAGTCGTTCAAACGGCGACTTACATCTGCAGGTTTAAACGGAAACATCGAATTCAAGTTATCATACAGTCTCACTAACATATTTTACCTCCTGATGGTTATAAGGGTTAGTTTACAAAACATATTAAGCAGAACCTATGCCAATTGCAGTCATGTAGGTTGTCACCTCTATAACTCATCAGATTATGACAATTTTTCACAATGACACCTAAACTGTCACAGTAAAAACTTATCAATTCCTTATTTTACGCTCTGCTGACTTTTCAGAAACCATTAAAATTAGCTATAAAAATATTTTTATGTTTTTAAAGGTTGATTTTGATTGAGAAAAGGTTGACTTTGTTTGTTATAGAACTATATTTTAAACGTTGGCGGGTTTCCCCTTTTCCCGACCAATGCCGACATGTTTAATACTGTCGGGTCTCGCCTGCGACTGTCGTTGCCTCCTTTTTCGACAGTCGCAGGTTTTTACTATCTTTTAAAAACTGATGTGGAAAAACTAAAAGTCAACGGAAAATATCATGCGAAGACGCAATATTAAAGATATCAGTAGTGATGATCTAGTAAAAAAATATGATCGACAGTCCTTAGAGAAAGTGCTCCCGTTAATCAAGCCTTATCGTGGCCTCTTAATTGCCGCAATTTGTACACTGATTATGTTTAATTCGATCGGTATTACAATGCCGTGGTTATTAAAAATCGCTATTGACCGAGTGATTCCAAATGCCGACTATATGCTTTTCTGGGTATTATGCGGCGCAATGCTGATTATTTATACCGCTCGAGTACTGTTGAGATATGTGGCGAGTTATCTCGTTGACTATACTGGAATAAGAATAATGGTTGACTTGCGACAAAAGGTCTTCCGCCATCTACAGAGTCTTTCATTACGGTTTTACGAAGAATATCGAACTGGTAAATTAATTTCCAATGTGATCAGCGATGTGGCCTTATTGCAGATGATGGTAAGAACCATGATCCAACTTGGAGAGCAGGTTTTCCAATTGATACTGATCGCGGGATTGCTTTTGGTCATTAACTGGAAAATGGGATTATTGGTATTTATATCGTTACCCATTCATTTCTTCAACTTCTACCATTTTCGTAAAGTAATGCGCAAAGATGCGTTAGTACTTCAGGAAAAGATGTCAGAGATTTCAGCAAACTTATCTGAAACCTTAACTGGTGTAAAAGTAGTTAAATCCTTTTCTAAGGAGCGTTCTGAATGTTTGAACTTCTTTCAGAACTTGCGCCCGGTGGTGGATATGCAGATGCGCCTAACCGTCTGGGGAGTGGGATTATGGACCGTTTTTGACATGGTGTCACTGGCGACATATTTAAGTACTATCGGGCTTGGAATTATATTCGTCAAAGATTATTCCATCACTATCGGTGAATTCGTAGCGTTTTACAGTTATGTTGGGATGTTACTTAATCCGGTAAATATTTTATCAGGATTGACCATGACTTTCACTCAAGGTATGGTCGGAGCAAGCCGTATCGTAAATTTATTGAACACCATTCCAGAAATCACCGAGGTTCCGAATGCAATTAGACCTGAAAATATCCAGGGCAATATTGTCTTTGAACACGTTAACTTCGGGTATGGTAAAGGTGGCGCATTAGTAATTAACAATTTCACTTTGAACATCCGTCCAGGTCAAAAAGTAGCCCTGGTTGGACCGAGTGGCTCGGGAAAATCTACTATTACTAATTTATTGCTCCGTTTTTATGATATTGATTCTGGAGCAATCCGTGTCGATAATATTGATATCCGTAAAATGAATCTTGATTCATATCGAAATAACATTGGAGTTGTACTGCAAGAACCATTCCTGTTTAGCGGTTCGATCCGAGAAAACATCGCCTATGCTAAACGCGATGCTACTAATGATGAAATAGAAGAATCGGCTCGACTCGCCAACGTTTCGGAGTTTGTGGAACGTCTTCCCGATGGCTTTGACACAGTTATCGGCGAGAACGGCGCAAGCTTATCCGGCGGACAGAAACAGCGTTTAGCCATTGCGCGTGCCGTACTCAAAAACCCAACAATCTTAATTTTAGATGAAGCGACTTCCGCATTAGATACTGTTTCTGAATTCTTGGTGCAGGAAGCGTTGGACCGTCTGATGGAAGGAAAAACTACGATCATTATTGCTCATCGACTTTCTACTATTAAAAACGCTGACGTCATTGTTGTACTGGATTCTGGGAAAATAGTCCAGAAAGGAACTCACTTGGAACTGATGGAACAGCAAGGGATTTACAGTGATCTCTATCAAACTCAGAAAAAGATGGCAGAACAGGGGGTGACCACCTCATGATAAAAAAACGAAGCGCTATCAAACGACAGATGAATATCTTTCGAAGAATAATTATTACCATTTTCTTACTAGCTATAGCAATGCTATTCGTAATGATTTTCGGGACGATGGAGGATCAAGTAAAGGGCGATGGCAAGGTTACTGGAATCCGCGATTACTACATCAAATCTCTGGTTGATGCCAAAACAGTAAAAATTATTCGTTACGAGGGCGAACTAGTACAAAGAGACGAAGCTTTAGTTGAGTTTGATTCCCGTGACCTCCACGATCGCGTCACTATGCTTAAAAATGAGATTGAAGAATTAAAAAAAGAGATAAACGTCAAAGATAAGGCGTTAGCAATGCTGCTGAAGGATCCATTGCCGGAATATTACCGACACACCAAATTATCGCTTGATGAGGCAGAGACTAGATTGGAACGTAGCAAATATGAACTGGAAGTCTACAGTAAATTGTTTGAACAGAAGGTTATTTCGCGACGAGAGTTCCTAAAAGTGGAGATGGAACATTTGACTAATCAAAGCAGAGTGCGCCGCCTCAAAGCTGACTGGGAAAAGCTCCAAGATGGAATGGCAAAAGAGATTATTGAAAAAGCCGAAGGTGAGCTTGAACTGCTACGTCAGCGCCTAATCAGCAAGGAACAAGAGGTTAAATTATCGGAACAACATATAGAAGATTATATTATCCGAGCCCCAGATAGTGGAATCTTGACCGATATCCCTCCCCGTCCAGGCGGTTATTTCGAAAAAGGGGAAGTGGTCGTCAAATTGGCGGCAAATCAAAATAAAAAAGTGATCGCGTTGATTGATGAAAAACAGATTTACAAAGTCCAGCGTGGTCAAAAAGCACGAATCGCCAGTCGGCAATATAATTATTTTGATTACGGTTATTTCGATGGTCAAGTTCAAGAAATATATCAATTGCCGATTGACATTAATGGAGTCAATCATTATCCAGTGAAAATCTTACTGATCAATGAACCGCAACCGTTGCGCTTTGGCTCAAGTTGCGAAGTTACTATTATAGCTGGTCAAGAACGCATTATATTTATCATGCTCGGACTACGCAGCAAAGACTACTTGAAGAGACGCGGATTAACCAAATAAACCCAAAATCTAACCATCAACAATAGACGGTAAATCACAGACTGAATTCACGCGCGCATTATGCGCGCGCGAATTGAAGACACTCTTTAAGTATGTTTTAACTATCGAAGGCTGCGTCAAATTGAAGATTAGACGGACTGAAATCAATTTTGCGAGTAAAAGCACAAGCATCACGCGCGCCGTATTCGCGTTCCATTCCACAATCTTCCCATTCGATTGAAAGCGGGCCGATATAACCGATCCGATTCAGAGCGCGAATGATCTCTTCAAAGTTCACTTGACCATGACCGGGACTGCGGAAATCCCAACCGCGCTTCGGTTGCCCAAAATTCAGATGCGAAGCCAGAATGCCGTTTTTGCCATCAAGTTGCAACGCAGCATCTTTGATGTGACAATGATAGATTCGATCTGGAAATTCTTCGATAAATTTAACCGGATCGATCATTTGCCACAATAGATGACTCGGATCAAAGTTGAAGCCAAATTCAGGTCGATTCCCAATAGCGTCCAGTGTTCGCCTCGCGGTATGAATATCGAAAGCAATTTCAGTAGGATGAACTTCCAGAGCGAATTTAACGCCATTTTTAGCGAACTCATCAAGGATAGGATTAAAAGTGTCCGCAAAGAACTTAAAACCGTCGTCAATCATCGCATCACTAACTGGAGGAAAACTGTAAAGCATGTGCCAAATTGGCGAACCGGTAAAACCATTGACCACATCAACACCAAGATTTTTGGCGGCTTTGGCGGCATTCTTCATGCTCTGAATAGCCCAAGCACGTTTTGCTTCGGCATTACCAGCACAGTGTGCTGGCGCAAAAGCATCCGAACGACTGTCAAAGTTCGGATCACAGATCAATTGTCCGGCGAGATGATTGCTAATCGCCCAAATACCAAGTCCGTGGCGTTCCAGGATACGTTTTTTATCATCGCAATAGGCTTGGTCATTAGCTGCTTTTTCCACATCAAGATGATCGCCCCAGCATGCAATTTCTAAGCCATCATAACCAAAAGATTTTATTTTCTCACAAAGTTGTTCAAATGGTACATCCGCCCATTGTCCGGTGAAAATAGTTACAGGTCTACTCATTCTTCATTTCTCCTTAATATTCGAATTTTAGCCATTTGTCATTGCTTTTGGAACTAGCAACAACAGCCTCGATAAAAGCAACACCACGAACGCCGTCATCAACAGTGGGGAAATCCGGTACAAATTTATTATCAAAATCGATTCGCGCTATAATAGCATTGCCGAAAGCCGTATAGATATTAGCAAACGCTTCAATAAATCCTTCCGGATGCCCAGCGGGAAGACGTGAAATGGCAGCCGCTTCAACACCAGTTCCAGCCCAACCGCGACGCAAAACTTGCTTTGGTTGGTCATTGCGCCTCAAAATCAACGTTTCCGGTGACTCCTGCGCCCACTCCAGCCCTCCTTTTGTTCCATAAACTCGAATCTTTAAAGCGTTTTCTTCACCAGTGGAAATTTGGCTGGCATAAAGCACGCCGCGCGCGCCATTGTCAAAACGCAATAATACGTTGCCATCATCGTCAAGAGACCGGCCTGGCACAAACGAAGTCAGATCCGCACATAGTTCAGTGATTTTCAAACCAGTGATATATTCGGTAAGATTTTCAGCATGCGAACCGATATCGCCCATACAACAACTAATTCCTGCTTGAGCAGGATCGACACGCCAACCAGCTTGTTTGCTTTCTCCTTCGATAGCGTCAGCCAGCCAACCTTGAGGGTATTCCGTAACCACTTTGCGGATTTCACCAATATCGCCAGCGGCAATCATCGCTTTGGCCTGTTTGACCATCGGATAAGCAGTGTAATTATGCGTCAGGCAGAAAATCAACCCGGTTTCTTTTACCTTTGCTTGCAAAGCTTTGGCTTGCTCTAAATTGATAGTCATCGGCTTATCGCATATCACATGAAAACCTCCGTCCAAAGCCGCCATGGCGATTTCAAAATGAGTGTGATTGGGAGTTACGATAGAGATGCAGTCGATTCGTTCTGATTCTGGCAGATCATTTTCGCGCTCAATCATTGTTTTGTAGTCGGAGTAACAGCGATTATCAGGTAAAAAAAGCTCCGCGCCAATCGCTAGGCTTTTTTCACGACTGGTGCTGAATGCTCCGCCGATTAAATCAAACTTGCTGTCCAGTCGTGCAGCCATCCGGTGCACGGCTCCAATAAAAGACCCAGGTCCGCCGCCAACCATTCCCATTCTAATTCTACGTTTCATATTCTCTCCATTTTCTAAGAACAACTTAGATGAAATTAATTTCTTGACTTATCCTAAGGTAACACAAAACCGATTATTCGCAATTGATGAAATCTATAATCTTTATGATAAAACCACAAAGCTACCGCTAGTCAACTCGATGTTTCCATGGTTTAACTCTTGCAAACCACAAATTTTGCGGTAAACTATTGGCTCTGACTATTTACAGGATAAATACTGACATGAAATATATTGTTAAAATTGCAGATGCCGAATATGGCCCGGTTGATGAATTAACTTTGCTGAAATGGATCGATGAAGATCGCATTAATCGAGATACTGAGATAACTTCAAAATTGATTAAAGATTGGCGCAAGGCGTCTGAACTCGATTTTTTAAAGAAAGCCATTACTGAACAAAATGCACGCTTTAAAGCTGAAGGGATTGATGGTTATGCAGAGCAGAAAGAAACTGCCTGGAAGCGTTTTAAGGTCTTTATTTGGGGAAAAACAGAAGACAAAGCATTTGTTATGGCCTACAAGCCAGATTTTGCACGGTTGTCTGCGCGATTCAATGCTTTCTGCTTTGATTTTTTTATCCTTGCCTTAGTATTTGTATTGTTTGCTATGGTTGGAATCCACAGCGCTTTCAAATATGCGGCAAGTAATACCGCAAGCACAGAGTTGGCTGTTGAAGATAATTTAATAAGAAAGGTGACAGAAGCGTTAACACAACCAAAAAGTAACGATTATGAGAAAATAGCAGAGGAAAAAACAACATCAGAAAACGCGCTCGTTACCGACAATAAAGCGTTGCTCAAGGATACAGTAAAAGATTTTGAAGATAAAGCAGATGACGCCGCTCGGAAAGTATTTGGTAAATTACATGAAAAGATAAAAACTTCGGCGCAAGTTCCTCGAATTAATTTAGATTCGGTTAATGTTCCGACCATATTTGCAGATTCCAGCGCGGGCTACAAAATTGGTCACCGTTGGGTTAATACTGCAGACCATAATCGTCATTACGTCTGCCTCAGCGCGACGGAAGAAAATGCTCGCTGGATTAAAGTTTCTAAATTGGGATATTTTTTCACCTTTGCTATGATCGCATGGCTACCAATATTATTACTATATTACGGAATAAGTCTCGGGTATTTCGCACAAAGCCCAGGGATGTGGTATTTTGGCTTATTTATTTGTAATCGAGATCAAAAAGAGACCTACTTCTTTCGCGCGTTTTGCTTCACGATACTGATGTTACTATTTGGCATCTTAATGCCGTTATTTGTGCTTGCATGCAAACGCGGTGCACATGACCTACTCTGTGGCGTTTACGTTTACAGTATAGTAGCAAAAACTCCGAATTAAGCATTCAACAACGCCGTATAATTAAGCGCGCCATAATTATACAAAAATATTTCATATTTGTAGCCTTTAAACCGATAAAAATAATTGTAAATAATATTTGTATGGATAGATTATAAAAAGAGCCCCTGCTGGTCATATCTTTATGGTAAAGATAAAGTTGGGGCTTTAAAACCGGATCAACCGTTCCAGCTTGACTTACCGTATTGTTGATGAGTTAAAAAAAGTATAGCTTGTTTTATAATATCGAATGTCAAGTTTTTCTGTTTTATCTGGATTGGCTGATCATGATAAACAACGGAGCTATTATTATGGCAAAGAACGCAAAAGACAGCAAAACCGCAAGCAAACCAGCAAGCAAACCTGTAACCAAGCCAATCACCAAACCCAGCACTAAAAAGAAATAACCTAACAATTGCGATTCTATCAAGAATTAATTAAGACCTGACTTCATCCCAGAAAACAGAAAAATCCGGTTTCACGAGAAACCGGTTTTTCATTTAAAAAGCAATGCCTAATATTCATCTTTGGCAATCATAATGCCCAATAGATTTCTGTATCCGCCATGGCAAATAATAGATATTTGTATTTTTATAAACATTCCGTTATATTAAAAACGTATTTCCAAATGGCAAAACGAACGAGGTGTTCAATGAAAAAGAAATTGTTTCAGACATTATGGGCAGGAATCGCGGCGATCTCAGTTACACTATCAGCACAAAACGATCAAGATTTGTTTGATGTGTCCATCAAACAAGTTGATACTGGAGGAGTTTATTTAAACTATGTCAACACTCAGGGCATGGCAGAATCATTAGATAAGCTCAGAACTTTTGTCATTAACTCTTCACAATCATTTGACCCAAACGAGTTACAAATGGCTCTAATCCAAGAAGGATCAAAGGTTTTACTTAATTTGATCCACCTGGCATCATATCAAGCCCAGGCGATAAGCGCGGTAGCTCAGGATGACATTTTCTTTTATAAGAATTTTCTCTACACTGGCACGAATAAACCACAAGGGATCGGCTTTGATCTCTTCTCACGTATCAATAAACCGTTAACTACTTTAAACATGATACCAAAAAACGCGCGACTCGCCATCGGCGGCCATCTTGAACCTGAGGCTGTTTGGAATACCTTTAGCAGTGAATTAAGAAAGAGCGAAAACGACACAATAAAACAACTTCCAACTATGCTCGAGGGGCAAGCAGAACAAAGGCTTAAAACTACTCTGCCGCAACTCTTGAAAAGCATCTGTGGTGAATATTTTTTACTGGTCACATCATCAGGAACCGCGAAGGAGCCAATAATCAATGCTATGTTGGCGCTGCCAGATCAAGATGGGACATTGCAAAAAGTCCTAATGGAACAACTGGTACCATCATTAACAAAAATATCGGAAAACGTTTACGCTATTCCCAGAAATAACAAAATGCCTAATTGGCTCACGCCACAATTAATTTTCGAAAAGAATCAAGTGCGTATTATTTCTAATCCTACCGTCTTAACTGAAATCAATACCGCTCTAGCATCTGGTGGCGCACTAAAATCAGAGGAACTTAGTAAATATACAAGAAATTTACCTCAAACTGGATTGAATTATTTTTACTTGAATATCGACAAAATTACAACCGAAGCGATTGCAAAACAAGCGAAAAGTAATATGATAACTTTTATATTCCAGAACAAACAACCGGTGATGTTCGGAGTAACTACTATTGAAGAACACGGTTACAAAGGGCAATTTACCTCAAATGTTTCAATCCACGATAGTGGAGTTATTGCGCCAGCAATAATGGCTGGAATGTTACTTCCAGCACTGAATTCGGCACGAGAGAGAGCTCGTCGCATCGCTTGTATCTCCAACGCAAAACAATTTGGCTTCGCTCTGAAGCATTATGCCATGGATAACAAAGACCAATTTCCAACTTCAGACAATCTTGAAGGGTTGAATGAACTAAAAGACAAAGGATATATACCTGAAATTTCCCAGTGTCCATCTGCACCAAAGAACGGTTTTAACTATTACTATCTTGGTGGTTTTAAAGAAGGGGATGCTTCAAATATCCCTTTAATATTTGATCGCCCGGGCAATCACTCTAATTATGTCAATGTGTTATTTTTAGACGGACATGTAGAAGGAATAATAATTAAAGATTATCAACACCCAACGCAAGTTGTTCAGCTACTAATACAAAACAAAAAATACGCACCAGAACTACAAGCAAAACTATTAGAAAAGTGCAAAGAACTATAAAATATCCTTGGTAATTCAATAGAATGCGGACGTCCTAAATTATGTCTAATAATATGGAGTCCGCATTTTTATGCCTGAAATTCAATGACAATATTTTAACGTAAATGACATCCTTAATTCGCGCGCGCATTATGCGCTCGCGAATTAAGGGTTATATTTATGATGTATACAGATGTTTAATTATTCGTGAAATTTGGATGAGTAAGAAGCAGCCGCACCTCATCGATACTATTTTGTTTTTGTCTTCAGGGACTGTCTTTTCATATTCTGCTTTTGCCAGACTTCCATTGCGTAAAAATTCGAAGCTGGAACTAGGTGCATATACGCGAACGCCTGCATAACTTCATCTGCTGGAATGACTGTTTTTTTGACAACACGCCCATTTATGTTGAACTCAGCAAAGATTTCTATTCCTTGTGGAGTGCTTCTGCGTGACCAGTTTTGTTTAAATTTGATGGTGCCGGATTTATGCGCTGCTGCAATTTCGTCGCTACCGACAATATCCAAATCGTCACAACTCAATTTGACCGCTCCAGCAAACCCGTCAATACGTTCCACAAAAAATAAAATTGGTGTGCCATTGCCTGAAAGATTAATATTTGACTTGGCACTATAGACTTTACAATCTGGCGATGGCGGTCTGATTTGAAGACGATATTTGTAATTTGCATCGCCACTATTGACGCGATCGGAGAGTTCGATGGTATAAATTCCAGCCGTCGGAATTTTTACTTTTAAATATGAATCAACGTTTTGCGCGATAGTACCGATATTCAAATCAAATGCGCCATCATCATTTTCTGTCAGAATTGTACCATCTGGTTTGCGCAAACAAAGCCGGGAATCTAATGGAGAATCAAAACGTCGCGCGAAGACCTCCAAAACGATCTCGTCATCTTTTTCAGCCTGCAAGCGAAAGGTTGCGATTTTTCCTTTTGGAGAAATCACTCCAGTAATATCAACGACAGACTTGGCGGTGAGAATTTGTTTCTGGGCTTCTTCTTCCGTCAGCGAGCGCGCTGCTTCATCGATAGCAATCAAAGACTTGCGCGGCATGTATGGTTCGATCTGCGCCGTCACGACGACTCGGTAAACAAAGTCATCACGCCCACGAAAAATATTATCTCGAACTTCAAGCGTGTAATTGCCATCGTTTTTTGGTTTAAAACGCAACACTGGATCAGCTCGATGATATTCGTCGTCGACAAATGTTTTTTCGACTCCAGCAGCGTCAATAATACGCATAATTGCTTGAAAATGTCCCGGCACTGCATCACCGATAAACGGTTGCAGTTCACGTCCACAAAGTGAGAATGTATAATCTTGTCCAGCGGCAAGTTTAAATACAAATTTATCGGTTTCACCTGGCAGTATCTGACCGTCCAACACCACAGGAAATACGTCAATTACTGGCAATGGTTTTTCTTTTACAAAAGGCGGAGTAAATAAGGGTTCGGTAAAGTGTTCAGCGTTATCGACAAAGAAGCGTTTGCTATTAGAAACGCCATTGCGGCCAAACATGCGAATTTGATATTCACCTGTTTTAGCGTCTTCGGCAATTTCAAGCTCTAGGATTAAAAGTTGTTGAAGTGACGGCGTACTTTGAAGTACATTTTTACGCACGCACAAATCTTTCGCAAGGATGGAGAGAGACAATTCGTCCAGTGTATCCATTTTTTCCCACCAAGTATTTTTACGCCACCCTTCCCTCTTCTCTTCTTCCGGTAATGGCGGGGCCTCATTTTTGCCTTCAGTAATATTTTTCAGATAGCTCAGAAGATATTTACTTTGAGTACCTGTTGCTCTTGGGAAATTTGGCACTGAAGTCACGGATAATATTTTTATTCCATCAGGAGTAATAAGTGGTCTCATTTTCCCTCTTAATGCTTGCCCACCAATAATTATTTGAGTTTTCGTACCTTTCTTCATTCCTGCAGGATAGAGATATCCCAAATAAGGGTCCACTGCAAATGTTGCAAAAGATAGCCATAAAAATACGTATATCAGAATTGTCTTCATTTTTTCACCTCATGATTTTTATACAGTTCGCGAAGCCTTCCTGCCTTGCTTTCCGGTGGTAGGATTGAGGTCTTGAAACCAATATGATTGGGCAACAAACCGTCTGGATCAATGCCGCATCGCTCGTAGATACTGCCGAGTAGATCCTGTGGTGCAACTGGACGTGAAACGACATTTGACGCAGTAGCATCAGATTCACCTACCACTTTGCCACCTTGAAAACCTCCACCAGCAACCATCGAAGAGAAACATTTAGCATAATGCCCACGTCCGCCGTTCCACGGTGCGTTCCAGTCAATTTTCGGAGTTCTGCCAAATTCACCACTCCACCATACAATAGTGGTATCGAGTAATTTTTTTTGGTTCAAATCCTCCAGCAACGCGGCAACACCTTGATCCATTTCAGCGGTTCTGTTTTTCATTGTTTCAAAATGTTTTTTATGCGAATCCCAGCCTTGGGCATTAATGGTGATATAAGGGATTCCAGCTTCAACCAGTCGGCGTGCTGCAAGACAAGCTTGACCAAAAACATTGCGTCCGTATTTATCACGTGTTTCCGGTGTTTCCAATGAAAGGTCAAAAACTTTTGCCGCATCTCCAAAAATTATTTTCTTCGCTTCCGTTCCTGCGTGGTCGAATGCTTGGAGCGCCTTAAATCTGTTTTGTGACACAGCACCAAAAGTATCCAGCCTGTCTGCGAGTTCAAAACGTTCTTTCAATGCTTTTAATGTAAGACCACCCGATGGCGTAATGCCGTCAACAGCAAATTTAGGCGCATTGGGATTCCCGCCGGTGACTAACGGACTGAATTTCTCACTAAGAAACCCTGTTTCGGAAAATCGCCCTTTTGGAACGGTGAGAATAACATATGGTGGAATATCACCGCGATATTCTTTTGACTTGAACATACCGATAACCGCGCCGATGGCTGGAAATACTTTACCGCCGCCGGGTTCACGCCCAGTTTGCATCAGATAAGTGGCGATTTCGTGTCCGTTATGAGCATGGGTCATGCTTCTGATAATTGAAAACTTATCGGCCTGCTGTGCCAGTTTGGGCAACATTTCGCTAATCTCGATTCCTGGAACATTGGTCGGGATTGACTTGAGATTATTGTTGTATGCTTTATCGGCCAAAGGTTTAGGGTCGAACGTTTCAAGTTGCGAAGGGCCACCCCAAACCCATATTTCGATTACACTTTTCGCTGGTTGATCTGCGGCATGCAAAATAATGGTCAATGCAAAAAACAGTATAAAATTAAAAATATTTTTCATCATCGACTCCTTTAGTGTTGATGGATAAATTCTTTGGAGTTTAATAAAATCCACGCCAAATTCCCCAGCAATTCCGAATGAAAAATA
>DLIO01000091.1 GCA_002483765.1 Lentisphaeria bacterium UBA7640
TAAATACTTTTGAAATTACCTCTCCTGATTAATTTTCGCTACTTGGGGCAGTTTTAACGCCTCAAGAAAATAGGCCAAGTCACTTAAATCTAATGGCGGACTTGGAAGCTTGTGAAGACGATCAAGTCCAGTCAACAATGCGGAGAAACCACCAGGAATAAAATTCAAATAATGACGCTTACCTTGAGTCAATGCCAGAAAACCGTATGCGCCTAAAGCTTGCAAGCTGCGCTGAAGGCCAGAAACAATCATCATCTCTTCAAGATCGACACTATCAAGTGTCATTTTCAACGAAATCTGTTCACGGAAATAGTGCTCCAGCTTCATTCGCAACTCCAGCGGCAATGCCGTGTATGGATCATTCAAAAGCGACATAATGTCGTAACCAAGCGATCCAAAACGCGCGCCTTGAAAATCAACAAAGCAAATTCGCCCGTCATGCAACAATAAATTTTGCGACTGAAAATCACGATGAATTAACACCTTGGGATAAGTCGCGGTCAAAATTGCCAAAGAATCAAACGTAGCGTTAAACTGGCTACGCTCTTCGCTCGAAACTCCGCAGTATGCGCCAAGAAAATTATCACAAAAATACGCGCTCTCCCAACGCAAGTAGCTTTTATCAAAAGTTCGCAATATTGGTGCTGAACGCTGGCGAAATAGATCCAAACCGCGCACCTGAAAATCTATTAACTCATCAATCGCCATGCGATAAAGGCGTTCAGTCTCTGGAGCCTGCACTCCGTTACGCTGCACTAACTCATATAGCGTTTCATTGCCAAGGTCTTCAACTAAAATCGTGTATTCATCGGCATTAAATGCTAGTATTTTCGGAGTCTGAAAATTATTTTCTGCTAGAAAGCGACCGATTATAACAAAACGGTCGTAATCTTGATCCATCCCATCAGAAATCATTAATATTACAGATTTACCATTCTGTTTGATGCGATAAAAACCTCTAACCGAGCCGCATTCAATCAGCGAACTAATAGAATATGGAGCGTTTTTAAAGCGTTCTAGAATTTTATAGCTTGCGAGTTGGCGATGATCGCGATGCAAACTAAAACCATTCGGCCCTAACAGTTCACCATTGTGGAAACTATCAGGCGGTATCATGGTATCGTCGAGCAAAATACAGTTGGTCAGGGTAGAATTTGCACCGATAACGCAATTTTCACCGCCAACTACGAAACCGTTCAAGGTTGCATTTTCAACCCCTTGCGCTCCATTCTTAAACCAGACTGGGCGACATTCGGCCAATATTGGCAAATGAATTTTACCGGCGATCGCATCGGCGTGAGCACTAAAGTATTCTGGTAACGTCCCAAGATCGCGCCAGTAACAGTTTTCAATAACATGAGCGCGAACAGCATCCGGTATATCGCGCATCATATCCAGAACCGCGCGAATAATAGAGAAATTCTCTGGAGTTTCAGGCAAATAGTCGAAGATTGTCCGCGAAACTATCATAACCCCACCATAGGTCAATAATCGACCGCCAGGATTGCGCCCCAACGAATCGAGAATATCGTGAATTTGGCCGTCAGCAGTAACCCGAACACGGTTTTCTGGGCCATCAAGCACAGCCATAGTTATTTTTGCGCCACTCGCGCGATGTTCTTCAATCATTGCGCTCAGATTAAAATCGGTCAAAATATCGGAGTTATGAATTAAAAACGAGCCGTGTTCAATCAATAATGATTTGGCGTTGGCGACACCACCGCCAGTGCCAAGAATTTCTGATTCATGGAATAATTCGATAGAATCAGCTTCAGAAAAATGAGAAACCGCCGCAGTGATTTGTTCTGATAAATAGTGAGTGTTAATGGCTATTTGGTCAATTCCGGCATTTTTCAGGTTTGCCGTAACAATTGCCAGCATTGGTGAGCCGAATAGCGGAATCAACGGCTTAGGCATAATGTCGGTTAAAGGACGCAAACGCGCCCCAAATCCGGCTGCCAGAATAATAGCATTCATTTCGATATAACTCCATGTTCTAAATTCGCGCGCGCATAATGCGCGCGCGAATTGAGAGTCTTAATTTACAACTTTATTTTCGGACGGGGGCTTGACAAATTTCAATAACTAATTGTTCCAGTACCAAACGCGGTTCACCAATGCCTGAAACTAATTGACGATTTGCCAACAGAATAGTTTCGAGTATCTTGCTCAGTTCAAAATCAGAAAATCTAAATGCATTTTCACATAATTTGAATGCTCGGTACGGATGCAGTCCTGCTAAATAATTACCCGGATAATCTTCTTTATTTATTGATTCGAAAAAATTACTACTAGCATAGCCCTTGACTCCGAGTTCTGCTGCAGCACAACGCACTTTGATGATCTCTTGAAAACTCCGTCCTGCGCTCGCGACCAACGACAGCTCCAACGATCCAGCTCCACGTTCCCCCCGCATCTGTTTAATCAGCGTGTCAATCAATTCCAATGCGCGTGCGGTATTGCGTTCAAGCAACGCTCCACCGAATTCGTAACTGAGTGCTTCCGAAGTTAAACTACAAATCGCACGGCAGTCATCTATGGTTATAACGTCGCGATCTCCAGTAAAACCATCTAATTTACCAATCTCATTCAAGAGTTTTCCAGTATCACTACCAACAGTGCTAATCAAATAGTCAATGACGCGAGAACCGATTTTTTTACCGATTTTTTCACAAGCCACATTGATGGCTGCGGCCTGGTTATCGCCGTAACCTTTTTTTGCTTTATCCTCAAGCCGTGTTTTTTTGAAAACCTCAGTCTTAGCACCAATCTTCTTACAGGTTTTAAAAAATGTTTTGCGCTGATCAATTCCAGGGCCATCAATTATCAGTACCACGTCCTCAGGCAAACCATTCTCTAAAAATTTCAGCAATTCTCCAGTGACAAGACCCAGCGGGCTTTCGGCGGCGACAGATTGCAGGCATTCAAAATAAGCAAAATGGCGCAACCAGATTTTTTTGTCGGCAGTCAAAAATGGCGGAGTGCGGAGCGAATCGAGTAGAGACGCTAGAATATCTTCAGCTTTAAAGTCTTTGGTTTCATCAGCATCGCCACTAATAATCTCCAATTCTGCAGATTGTTCAGGCTCGCAACGACAGACTTCAGTCACTTTCTTACGCACTGCGCTTTTAATCATAAAATCATCGTCGCCGCTGATCAGGTAAAAAGCTCCCATTTCAATCAATGCCTGGGATGAAACTCTCTTTACCAGTCATAGCCGCAATAGTTTCAGTTATAATGGCAATTGCGCCTTCAACATCGCGAAGATCGCAGACTTCAACTGGCGAGTGCATATAACGATTAGGAACGCTGACCAACGCGGTCGCAACTCCGGAGCGTGACAGCTGAATTTGCGCCGTATCAGTACCACCACTGGCACGATGCGCGGCAGTTTCTTGATACTGTATTTTATTTTTATCCGCAACTTCTCGAATTATTCGACCTAATACAATATTGTTATCGGCACTACAGGTCAGTTTAGGGCCGCTACCTAGTTTGCTTTCGCCGAGCAATTTTTTCGGTACATCTGGAATGTCTGTGGCAAAACCGACGTCAACAGCGAATGCAACATTCGGCGCAATATCAAAACTGCTCGTGGTCGCACCACGTAAACCGAGTTCTTCCTGAACAGTTCCAACTGCATAAACGCCAACATTCAGTTTGCGTTTTGAAAGTTCACGTAAAACTTCAGCCACGACAAACGCGCCGACTTTGTTATCCATCCCTTTCGACATAATGCGATTAGTACCCATGCGTCGGAAGTTACTGACAAACGCCACTGGATCACCAACACGGACTAATTTTGCTGCTTCGTCACGATTTTCCGCACCAATATCAATCCAGAGATCGGACAGTTCTGGTGGGATTTCTCGCTCTTTAGCGGTGAGGAGATGAATCGGTTTTTTACCGATTACGCCACGAATTCGTTTTTTTGCGGTTAAAACTTCAACCTCAAGCCCGGGTACGGTTAATTTATCAATGCCGCCGTTAGGGCGAAAATAGAGCAGTCCCTCTTCTGAAATATAAACCACTTGAAACCCGATTTCATCGTAATGTCCAGCCAACATGACCTTAAATTTCGCGTTGGGATTCAACACTCCGACCGTGTTACCCATAACATCGGTATATACTTTATCGGAAAAACCCGACAGGTATGAACGAAACACGCCGGCGGTTTCAGCTTCATATCCCGACGGTCCCGAGCACATCATCAAATCCTTCATAAACTTAAGGCTTTCTTTACTGATCATCTTTTAATCTCCATGTTAAATATTGGTAAATAGAGTATAGAAACATATCCGTTTAAACTGCAACTTATTTGATAAAAATCAACCTTTGTGAATTGTTTTATTTCATAAATAAACAAACATCTTAAAAATAAAAAACCTCAAACAATACGGTGCGGAATAAAAATTTTGATTTCATCCTCAATTTCGCCACTAGTAAATATTTCAGCTAGCTTCTCCCCCATCGCCTGATAATTTTGCACCGCAGACAACAAGCTGACGCCAGTATTACGCAACGAATGTGGATTATCGAAGTCTGAATAAAAAATATCGCGATCTAGCTGAAGGTTGCGCTCTGCCGCCATTTTCAACACTGCGCCAGTAAAAGCCAGCGTCGGCGATACCATAACAATCGGGCGGGCCACCTCAAACTCAACCCCCATCAAAGTTTCGAAAATATCCTGATACGAAGCATCTTTAATTTCAATCATTCGATAAAAAACATTCGAGGCTGCGCAGGCATCAATAAACCCTTCACGCCTTTCATGATGCACATAACCACCGACATCAGGATTAAGAAAAAATATCTGACTGTCGCTTCCGGCGCGTCGCAAATGCAATTCAGTCATCTGACGCACTGCTTCTCTGTGATTAGTAGAAATAAAATTCATTCCTTCGGGATAACGATTAATCACAATCACCTTCTCACGATATTTTTGTAGTTTTTTCAACATGCTGTCGCCGGGCATGCTGACTGCCACCAAGTCAAAACGATCAATAAAATCGAGGTTTTTCGTGGCAGTTTCCATATCGATAAAATCCAGATCAAGGTCGGTACTGTGCACAAGCAACGGACGAAGCATCCCCTCCCGTTCAGATTCTTTTTTTACCGTACGCTTAATGTCACTGGTCACTAAAGCAGAGACGTAAGCCAACCGCAGTGGTGGGCGATTGCCGGTAACCACCGTTCCTCCACGTTTAGAGGTAACCAATACTCCTTCAGCCACCAATTCTTTCAATGCATGGTTGACGGTAGTTCGCGTAACCTGAAATTCTTTAATCAACTGTTCACGAGTCGGAATACGTTCACCTGCGACATAACGACCGTTGCGAATGTCGTATAATAGTTGGTTTTTCACTTTCTCGTATTTTGGAATATATGCCATATTTATTATCCTTAGAATAAAACGATTATTATGACACCAAAAAAGCAAAATACAAGATATAAACCGGTTTTTTAAACTCTTTGAACTTTAATAATAGACATTTTTTATTTATTGCAAATGGTTCGGCGCTCGCTATATTAAGTTAATCCACAACAAAAGGAATCGATTATGAAAAAATTATTATCGTTGCTTGCCATCGGAACCGCCGCAGTTATTCTACAAGGTTGCGCCACTGGAATGTCCACCAACCAATACACTGTCAATATTGGCGCCAGCCAAAACCAGGAACGTGTATTCAGAGTTTACAACCGCAATGGCGAATACGTCCACATGGGAAAAACCCCGATGATGGTTACGCTTCGAGCTCAATCCGATAAGTTTTTCGCCAAAGAGATCTACAAAGTCAAGTTCGATGACGGCAAAGAACGTGAAATCACCGCAACCCTTTCACCTTGGTATTGGGGCAATTGCATCAATATCTTCGGCTTTGTCGTTGACGGATTCACTGGAAGTATGTGGGCGCTGCCCGATCGAGTTAATATTGACTTGCCAGAAGCTGGCGACCCCGACGCTCAGAAAATCAACCTTTAAAGGAATTTTGTCCATGTTTCAACCAACTTTTGGTAATGCCGTACAGGAATACTTCGTTAAACGTTTCCGCAACGTCGCAGAGGAACGTCGCATTCGTTTAGAAGCGCTAAAAACCCGCGAAGACGCAGAGCACTACGTTAAAGACGTTCGCAACAAAACCTCAGCAATTTTTGCGCTTCCAACCGAAAAAACACCGCTTAATGCGGTCTGTACAGGAACAGAACAACGCGACGGTTTTCGTATCGAAAAAATTATTTACCAAAGCCGACCTGGTCTCCCTGTAACCTCAAATCTTTATCTTCCAGATGCCAATAATGAGAAAATCCCGGCAGTAGTTTTCCTTTGTGGTCATTCGGCTGAAGGGAAATCTGCTGACGTTTATCAAACTGCAGCCATCACTTTAGCAACGCAAGGTTATGCTGTATTAGTCATTGATCCGTTCAGCCAAGGCGAACGTTACCAGTTTCTCAATGTGCCAAACGCCAACTCTATCAACGGTAGCTGCACCCGCGAACACTGTATGATTGGCAAGCAACAGCTCTTGGTCGATGAATTTTTCGGCTCTTGGCGCGCATGGGATGCCATCCGCGGTTTGGATTATCTGCTGGAACGTCCAGAAATTGACCCAGCACGCGTCAGCGTTACTGGCAACTCTGGCGGCGGCACCATGACGAGTTTTGTCAATGCCCTCGAACCGCGCTTCACGGCAGCAGCTCCAAGTTGTTATATCACTAGTTGGCAACGCAATATTGAAAACGAACTCGCGGCTGATGCCGAACAAATCCCGCCCGGAATCTCTGGGCTAGGTTGCGAAATGGGCGATCTGATCCTAGCACGCGCGCCGCGTCCAACTCTGATTTTGGGTCAGAAAAATGATTTCTTTGACGCTCGTGGCACCCGCGAAACTTACGAAGAAGTAAAACGCGTTTACTCTCTGCTTGGAGCCGAGGAAAATGTTCAGCTCTTTATCGGCCCGACCAACCACGGCTATTCACGTCATAACCGCGAAGCGATGTATAAATTTTTCGCTCAGCACAACGGCATTAGCGGTGAACTCCGCGAACCCGCTGAAACGGCAACCCTGCCACCAAAAAGTTTACAATGCGTACCTGCCGGTCAGGTTGAATATTTATCGGGACGGCGTCATGCCAGAGATTTCACAATGGAAATAGCGGATCAATTTGCTGTTAAACGCAAAAAACATAGCGCAATCGAACTTAAAAATCTTGTTACTGAGAGACTCGGCATTAAAAATATCGTAACTCCGTATTATCGCACTCTACGCGTTCAAATAGTCAATCAAGAAACTCCAAAACAATATTTCTTATCGCGTTTCGCGCTGGAAGTGGAACCAGCGATTCCTGCAGTTTTAAAACTGATTTCTGAATCCGCATATTATCATCTACCGTCAAATCATAGTGCGCTCCTTCATATCCCACATCTAGCTTCGGCGGAAGAGCTTCCTGAAATGTATACAAAGCACGAGAATGTTTTCGGCCTTGATATACGCGGTATTGGCGAAACCCGTCCTTTAGGCGGCGACCAACACACCCGTGAATTTTTCGCTCCATACTCCTATGATTATCATTTTGCCTCGTGTCATATTTTGCTTGGCGAATCATATCTAGCCGCCAAAGTCAAGGATATTCTCGGAACACTGAAATTATTGCAGGAATACGGTTACAAAGAGATCCATATCTCGGGTCGTGGGCAAGGAGCAATCCCAGCCGCTCTGGCCGCGCTGATCCATGGCGACATTGCGTCAGTCACTCTTTATAACGCACCGCAATCATGGGATGCCATGTTACGCGAACCAATTTCATTATGGCCACAATCATGCATGTTGAAAGGGATTTTAAAAGAGACCGATCTGCCTGAAATCTACGGGGCACTCAACAATCTAGAGATGATACGTCCATGGGACAATCTCTTCAATGAAGTTAACAAATAAAAATCCGGTATAAGACGAATAAAAATCTATACGCCTAAAACACCATTGTGCCGATGTAATTAGAATCTTTAATTCACGCGCGCATAATGCGCGCGCGAATTAAAGACAATACTTACGAAATGAAGCGTTGGAAACTTTAATTGAAAAACGTAGCGATTCGCTGTAAAAGAAGACTACTCGTTGCTTTTTCTGTAAGCCTTTACTTAAAACCCCAAAGTAGCTCCGCCAGTCGAGCTGGGCGATAGATAACTTTAAGGTTATGATTCTCTTTTATTTCAACTGAAACAATCACTTCAAAGAATCTTTTATAATCTTTGTTATTCTGAAGCTTTTTAATTGCGGATTCTGCACTTGAAGTCAAGATACTTCGGGGCAACCTAAGACTACCAACCTTGAATGCAATCGGCTTAACAACGATCCTGTTACTGTGAAAATCAGGAATCACTTCAGCATAAAAATTAAAATTCATGCTTCCATAGCGATATGAATAGTTAAACCTAAACTTTCCGTCTTGATATTTTATCTGGTACGCATCGGGAAAAACTCCACTCGGCGAAACTCCATGCGACAACGCATGAGCATTACGGCCAATAATCAACAAATTGCCAACTTCAGATGGAGTTAGTTCAATCTCAGCCTGTTCAGATGGGAATTTCTTGCTAACTTCGGGATAAACGTGCTGGAACACCTTCATTTGTGTGGACATTGCTTCAGCGGTCAATGGCGGCAGCGGGTAACTCATCTGCTTGCCCGTGACCAATGAAACTAACATCAAAACCACTATTAAAAGTACTGCCGGCAATGAAACAAACAAAAATAGCCATACTCGGATCTTATTTTTTTTCTTCGACGGCGTGTTTTTCAATGCTTGTATCGCCATATCATCCGACTCTTCTTTCATTACTCAGACTCCATAAAAAGTTAGCTCATTTGGGGTGGCTATGCACCGCCGGGCGAATATATACCAAATTAGTCAAGTCATTATCCCATGGAATACAATCAGCATTTAACAATGCTTCAAGGTTCAAACAAGATCGATAAATGATTTTTTCAGTTAATTCTGGATGAATAATTTTTTCAATTGCGGTTTTTTCCGTTGCAATCGCAAAGAAGCCAGCAAATGCCTGGGACTTGAAATACGTTACGGCATCTTCACGATTCAGAATAGCAGTTTCGCCGTTATGCTTGAACTCATGATTGCACCACTCCATCACATAAACAATAATCTCCTGGTTACGTCCATCAAATAAGGCCACAACGGTATCACCTTCAGAAAAATGATCCCCATACGCCAAGGCAAACGCAGAAGGCACACAACGTGTTTTGATCTCTGGCTTTCCCGCAGTCAAACCAGTCACAAATGCAGCGGCCAAACGCAATCCAGTAAAACTGCCCGGACCTGAACCAATGCTCCAGCATCTTATCTGTTCCAAAGGCAAATTGTGCTCTTTCAGTGAATCTAACACCCATTGTGCAAGCGAAGAGGCAGTACGACCGCGCATGGGTTTAACTGCGTCAATGAGTAGTTCTGCTTTGTTGCGTCTTACCACAAAAACGGCTTCGTTGCCGGATAAATCAAGGGCTGCTTCATACATTTAAAAAATTCCTTCAGATCCATATACAGAAAAAAGCCTGCCGATTATAAACTGGCAGGCTTTTTCTTTTCGATAAAACTTATTTTTTTGTTGCAGCTGCAGCAGCAGCGGCTTTATCTTTTGCATTGCATCTTTCTAGATATGCTTTGCGGCGAATTCTTTTTGCAATTTTTTTCAGTTGCTGTCCCATTGTAATCTCCTTACTTTTTTGGTGTCACAATCATCTGTTATAAATCTACAGCAAAACGCCATTTTTTCAAATCGTCACGAAATATTTTTATGACTAAGAAGCTATTAATTTCATTATTCACACATAAAAGCAAAGTAACCAGAAAATGGAATAAGAAATTTAATTATTTCGAGCTGAAAATAGTTGTACATTTGCCAATTAATTAACTATCTAGTAAAACTAACGATATTAAAAATTGGTAAAACACTTGGTGAAATCAGCATTGATAAAAGGATTTTATTAAGGATACTAAACAACAATCGGGTGCTTATTCACTATCATCAGAATCTTGCTAAAATTAGCTTACTAGTTTAACTCATGCCTGAGCTATGCGCGCCTAAAGTTATAGACAGCAATCACAGAACGTTTGTCGACTTTATAGTGCGAACTTTTTTCCTGCTTTTTCAACCGCACTCATTTGCAGTTCAATTTTTGCGATTTCATGTTAAGCCAAACCCTAGTATTGTTACATTATTAAGGCAAAAAAAAACCCATCAACAGCTTTAGGCTATTGACGGGCAAAAAAAATCCGGCATCGT